>JBKJIA010000409.1:0-7458 GCA_046598735.1 Polyangiales bacterium | reverse complement strand
ATTGGTGCCAATGGCGCAGGCAAGTCCACGTTCTTGCGCTGCTTGTCGGGCGAGCAGGAGCCGAGCTCGGGCAAGGTCATCATCCCGACCAACCAGCGCTTGAGCATGCTGCGTCAGGACCACTTCGCTTATAACGAAGTCGAAGCGGTGGCCGCCGTGATCATGGGGCACAAGAAGCTGTACAGCGTCATGGTCGAGAAGGACGCGATCTACGCCAAGGCCGACTTCAGCGACGAAGACGGCATTCGCGCCGCCGAGCTAGAGACGGACTTTTCGGACTTGGATGGTTGGAACGCCGAGGCCAAAGCCGGCGCGCTGTTGAACGCGTTGGGCCTGAAAGAAGACCGCCAGAAGAAACTAGTCAGGGAACTTGAAGACAGCGAAAAGGTGCGCGTGCTGCTCGCGCAGGCCTTGTTCGGCGAGCCCGACATTCTGCTGCTCGATGAGCCTACCAACCACTTGGATGTGGATACCATTCTGTGGCTCGAAGACTTCTTGATGAACTTCAAGCACACCGTGATCGTGGTCTCTCACGATCGACACTTTCTCGACAAGGTATGCACCCATGTGGCCGACGTGGACTTTCAAAAGGTGCAGCTGTTCACGGGTAACTACACCTTTTGGTATGAGTCAAGTCAGCTCGCCTTACGCTTGAAGCAAGAGTCCAATCGCCGCAAGGAGGACCAGATCAAGGACCTCAAGGCGTTCATCCAGCGCTTCAGCGCCAATGCCTCCAAGTCCAAGCAGGCGACGTCCCGCAAAGTGTTGATGGATAAGATCACGCTCGACGACATCAGACCGTCGTCGCGCAAGTATCCGTACATCATCTTCGAGACTCAGCGCGATCTCGGCAAAGACGTACTGTTCGTAGACTCGGTCTCGAAGACCATCGAGGGCGAGGTGTTGTTCAAGGATTTGCGGTTCTCGCTGAGCAAGGGCGAGAAAATCGCACTGACGGGTAGCGATCTCGCAACGACCACCCTCATCCAAATCCTGTCGGGCGAAGTAAAGCCCGATTCTGGCGAAGTGCGCTGGGGCCGCACCGTGAACCTTGGTTACTTCCCCAAAGAGAATACGCAATTCTTCGACACGGACCTGAACTTGATCGAGTGGCTGCGTCGCTTCAGCTCGAACCAGGAAGAGAGCTTCGTGCGCGGCTTTCTCGGTCGCATGCTGTTCTCGGGCGAGGAAAGTAAGAAGAGCGCGCGCGTATTGTCCGGTGGCGAGAAGGTGCGCTGCATGGTTTCGCGCATGATGTTGCAGGATCCGAACGTTTTGCTTTTGGACGGACCGACGAACCATCTCGATCTCGAGTCCATCACGGCTCTCAACAATGGTCTAATGAAGTTTACGGGCTGCATGGTGGTGTCATCCCACGACGTGCAGTTTGTAGATTCGCTGGTCACGCGCGTACTCGAGCTTGCGGGCGAGAAGTACTACGACCTCGGTATGACGTACGAAGAGTACTTGGCCAATCCGGCGCGCCTGGCCCGCGCAGGCAAGTTGCCAGGGAAAGCTGCCTAACCGTTGATTGGTGATAGGCGGCGGCCGCTTCTTTCCTCGCGCTTGTTTCCTCGCGCAACCCGGCCTGATACAACCGCTCGGTGACCCACGAATTCAACTTCGATGGTTTGGTTGGGCTGACCCACAACTACGGTGGGCTGTCGGCCGGTAATGTGGCGAGCACCAAGAACGAAGGGCGCACGTCCAACCCGCGTGCTGCCGCGTTGCAAGGCATCGCGAAAATGCGTTTCGTGAGCGGGCTCGGCATCGGCCAGGGTGTGCTTCCGCCGCCGGCCCGTCCTTGTTTGCGTGCGCTGCGATGCCTGGGTTTGTCCGGCTCCGATGAGCACGTGCTCGCGCGCGCGGCTACGCACCATGAACATCTGCTGCGCTTGTGCTCGTCTTCGTCCGCGATGTGGGCGGCCAACGCAGCCACGGTTGCGCCGTCCGCGGATACTGCGGATGGTCGCGTGCACTTTGTGCCTGCGAACTTGCAGACGATGTTTCATCGCGCCATCGAAGCGGACACGACCACACGCACGCTGCGTCTGATCTTCGCCGATGCTGCACACTTTTGTGTGCACGAGCCATTGCCCGCGACGAGTCATTTCGCCGATGAAGGTGCCGCCAATCATACGCGCTTGATCACGAAAGGTAAGGCTGCCGTGCACCTGATAGCGTGGGGAAGGCGCGCGTTTGACCCCATCATCAGCCAGGGGCCACGGCGTTTCTTGGCGCGGCAAACCTACGAGGCGAGCGCGGCCTTGGGTCGTGCGCTCAGCCTCGACGCAACGCGCGTGCTGTTGCCGCAGCAAGATCCGGCTGGCATCGACGCCGGAGCATTCCACACGGATGTGCTCGCAGTCGGGCACGACGACTTCTTGATGTTGCACGAGCAAGCCTTCGTCGATGCGGATGGCCTATGTGCTCGGTTGAACGTGCTTTTGGGCGCAGAGCTGCACGTGCTGCTCGCGCGCGAGGCGGAGCTGCCGGTCGCCGATGCAGTGGCTGCGTACCCATTCAATTCGCAGCTACTAACCTTACCTTCTGGCGCGATGGTGATCGTGGCGCCGGAAGACAGCCGCGACAACGCGCCCGCCCGCCGCTTCTTGGAGCGTGTGATCGCGGAATCCAACCCCGTTGAAGCCGTGCACTATCTCGACGTACGGGAGTCCATGGACAATGGCGGTGGCCCGGCCTGTCTGCGTCTGCGCGTGGCCCTCAGCGATCTCGAAGTACACGCGCTTACAGGCCGCGTGCTCCTCGATGACGCTCTCGCCTGCGACTTAGAAGCATGGGCCACAAAGCACTACCGTGACCGATTGATCGCGCAAGACCTCGGAGACGTAAGCTTATGGCGCGAGGTCATGACGGCCCTGGATGAGCTGAGTCAGCTGCTCAATTTGCCGGGCTTGTACGCGTTTCAACAGTAAGGTGGTCCCGTTGGGCGGGCGAGCAGCACTATTCCACGCCCAGCTCGCGACGCGCAGCGCGATAACCAAGCGTGAATTCGCCGGCTTCGTCGCGAATACTCAGGGCTACCTCCGTAAGCTCGGACGCCGGCGCGCGCTGGAACTCATACACAGTAAGGAACGGATCCGTCCGGTCCACCCGCATGCGTGCGTCCGCGCGCGCACTGAGGTGCAGGTTGCTTGCTCGCGCCGCTGCCAGCACACGATCATTCCAGGTGCTTTGAAACACCACATAGAAACGCCCCTCGGGCGCGAGTACGCGTGCGGCGGCGTCGCAGTAGGCTTCGATCCCGCCACGTGCTTCAAAACGACAGGCCCGGCGCTGCGCGTCGGCGGGCAGGACACCGTCGCTCAAGGGAAAGTAAGGTGGCGAGCCCGTCACGAGATCGAAGGTGCCTGCTACAAAATCGGGTTCGCGAAAGTCGGCTTGCGCTACGGAGATGGTAAGGTTCGTCTCGACAGGTAGCTCCGCTAGTGCACGGCGCAGCATTTCTACGCTTTGGGGCTGCGCCTCGACGCCGAGCGAAACAACGGGCCGTAAGCGATGGGCGGTCATCAACAAGACCGAGCCTATGCCGCAACCAAGATCGAGATAACGTTGGGGCACGCGGCCAAAGCGCGAGCTTGCAAACCAGGCCGTGAGCACGTCATCAGTGCCCGTTCTGTGTCCACCGCGGCGCTGATAGATATGAACGTCGCCGATCAGACGATTGTGCGTCACGTCCGAAGGCCAGCCGGTGGGCTCGGGCCATGCCAAGTACTTCATGGGCCCCTTCATACTGTCTGCAAACGTTCTCGCCATACACCTTGCGCGCTGCGCCTGTGAGCGAGGCCTCTCATGGCGGTCGGGGTGTCAGGAGTTGACGCTATTGCGGCCGTGGCGAATAACGGGCCGACCTTACCCTCGGCACCGTGAGCACGTGACGCAGTTCGCTGTACGCCATTGGATCTTTCTGCCGGGGCTTTTGTTCTGGGCCTCCCTGTATGCACTGCGGGCGGACGCGCAAGCGCCAGCAGGGGAAGGCGAGTTACCGTCTGGCGCAGCTCCGAAGCAGGCGGTGCCAGCCGCTGCGCCCCGGCCTGACGGTTCAACGGGCGCTGCTGAAACGCGACCTCCACGCGCGCTGTTCGTACCGAGCGTCAGCTGGCCAAGCGGCGCGACCGTGCCCGAAGGAGATGCGATCGAAGCCTTGCTCGTGATCGGCCGCGACGGACTAGGGCAGCTCACGGAGTGCGCCGCGACTCGCGAGGTATGCGACGCTATCGCGGCGTCTCTGATCGAAGCTAGGTTCGAAGCGGCCGTGGTCAACGGGGAGGCGAGTGCAGCGCGCGTCAAAGTGCGCTTTTCGGTGCGCAAGACTGAGCTTCCGCCTGCCATACCGGTCGCAGTTACCGCACCTGCGGCAGATAAGGATGAGGACCTAGGATTTGGCGCGCGAGCGCTGGTTGAGCGTGAGCGACCTACGGCCGTAGCGCTCGAGCTCATACCCTCGCTGCGGTGCTGTCAGCGGGCTTCGAGCGCAGCGGTTTCGGGGAGGATTTCAATGTCACGGCCTATCGCTTCGGGCCGAAGGTATGGTTTGAAACACGCGTCCAGCGGGTAGCTCTGCGCGTGGGAGCAGACATGCTGGCCACGACCGGTAAGATCAAAGATGGCAGCGGCAGGGATGATCGTGGCGGCGCAGCCAACGAAGATGTTCCGCTGTCCGACAATCCTGTCTATCGTTCGGCGGCCGGGCGCAATGTGGTCGGAGCTTATAGCGAGCTTGTATGGCTGCTACACACCCGTTGGGAGCTGGAAGCGGGCCTGCGTGGCGATGTATGGATTACGGGCGGCGACGCTCAGGGCGCGATCGAGCCCCGTGGCATAGTACGCTTCCAAATGCGGGAAGACCTTAGGCTTCACGCGGCGGCGGGGCTTGCTTATCAGCCTGCAGTATTCCTCATTCCATTGCCGGGTATTTCGGACGTGGCGCTCGACCGCGGCCTGCAGCGCGCGATTCAAACGGAGCTTGGCGCGAACTGGACGCTGCCCGCTTCGTTCAGCATCGAGACCAAACTGTTCGCTCATTTCTACAAAGGGATGTTGTCGCTGGAAGCGTTCGACGACGGCGACGTCGCGTGCGAAGGCGCCTCAAGGGAGTGCAAAGAAACTGACAGCTTTGGTCGCCTGTCTGCCTATTCCTATGGTTCCGAGTGGCTCATTCGCAGGGCATTTGGTGAGCGCGTGTCGGGCTGGCTTGCCTACACGCTCTCCAAAGCAGATGGTCATACCGACGGTGGCCGTGCGATCACGCCCAACTTCGATGTGCGTCACGTCGGCAATCTCGTTCTGCAGTGGCGCATCAACAGCCGCTGGCATGTGGCCATGCGCGGCTACGGTCAAAGTGGCCGCTTCGCGCTCGGCGCAAGCACCTCGAGCGATCCACGCGAGCAGCAACGGCTGCCCTCGTTCCTGCGCGGTGACTTGCAACTGGCGCGCGTCTGGCAACAATCCTGGGGTGACCTGCGTCTTACCTTTGATTGGCTGAACTTCACGTTTCAACGCGAGCCGCTCGGCTGGGACTGCAACGACCCGCCCAATTCGAAGTGTGAGGTCGACTATACTGAGTTCCCGGTCACGTTACCCATGTTGGGCGTGCGCGGATCGTTTTGATTCGGCTGGGACAAAAACAGCAGGGCGTGATCGCAGAAAGCAGCGTACGAAAGGTGACACCGGGCGCTTCGGTTACCGCACAACCATGAAAAAGGAAAAGAAAAAACCGCGCGGGCGCACCCTGTCGCGACTGTCAGAGCGTAAGCAAGACAAGCTAATTGACGATCGCGAGCGCCTGGCCAAGCTCGAGCCAGGCGGAAGTGCCGCGCTGCCCATCACGGTCGAGGCCGCGTCGCAGCTTACGTTACGCGCGGAGTCTTACCCTTGCCTCCGTTGCGATGGTCCATTGCGCTACGTGGATGACTGTGTGGTCGAGCTGAGTGGCGAGCTGCGCAGGGTGGCGAGCCTTGAGTGCAAGCGATGCGGAGCGCGGCGCCAGCTGTGGTTTAGTATCGCCAAACATCTGCCCAACTGACTCAGCTTTTCGCACCGGGCGAGGCTCGGTGCTAGATCGCATGCACCGCGAATGATCAAGAGACGACGTTTCTGCGCTCAGGTGTTGGCGAGCGCTGCCGTGCCACTGCTGCCGAGCTGCGCACCGGTCGACGGCGCGCAAGGGCCCGGGGTCGCCGCGCGGCCGAGCCTACCCAATGGCGGCCACAACGAACGTCCGCCTGGGGGGGTGAGCGACGTAGCCTTTGACTTCTTGCACGGTGTGGCGAGCGGTGATCCCACGACAAGCTCCGTGATCCTGTGGACACGTGTCACGCCTTCTGCAGGGCTCGAGCCTGACCGTGAGCTGCGTGTGGAGTTCGAGGTAGCTACCGATCCCGCCATGACCCAAGTCATCGCCGCGGGGTCCGTCGCCACCTCGTTCGAAGAAGACTATACCGTTCATGTGGACTTGGATGGCCTTGCCCAGGGCACCACGTATTACTACCAGTTCTCGCATGCAGCCCGCGTTGCGGTCAGCTCCCTCGTAGGGCGCACACGAACCCTGCCCGCGGATCCGGACCAGCTACGGATCGCTGTCGTTGCGTGCAGCTGCTATTCGACAGGGTTTTTCAACACCTACGCCGCCATCGCTGCCCGCGACGACGTAGATCTCGTCGTGCACTTGGGCGACTACATCTACGAGTACGGAACAGAAACTTACTTCGATCCCAGCCTCGGTCGAACGCCGGACCCCACGCACGAGATCATCAGCCGCGAAGACTATCGGGCTCGACACGCCCAATATCGTGGGGATCCGGACTTGCAGGAGCTCCACCGCCGCCATCCCATGGTCTGTGTATGGGATGATCACGAGCTTGCGAACAACTGGTATGGCACAGGTGCGGCCAACCACACCGAGGCCACGGAAGGCCCATTCGTGGTTCGCAAGAGGAACGCCCTCGAAGCATATTTCTTATGGTTACCTATTCGCCCGCCCGTGCCCGATGATTCTGCTCGCATCTACCGCGCGTTTCGCGTCGGCGGCTTGCTCGATCTGGTCGTGATCGATACGCGCACCTTTCGCGATGTACAGACCCTGCAGGGCGCCGCCGCGCCTGGGCGCAGCATCCTTGGCCCGACACAAGCCGACTGGTTGGAGGCGCAGCTCGCAAGCTCGGCCGCGCGCGGCACGGCATGGCGCCTCATCTTGGCGCAGGTGCTGCTCATGCCCTGGCGTGTGCTCAAAGCACGAAACAGCGACACTTGGGATGGTTATGCCGCGAGTCGCACGCGGTTACTAAGCTTCGTCGCGGACCAGGCCATCAAGGATGTGCTGGTGGTAACAGGCGACTGGCATTCTTCGTGGGCGGGAGAGCTGTCGCGCGATCCGTTTTCTGCGGATAGCGCGCAGACCCGCGGCCTGGCCGTGGAATTCCATTGTCCGTCGGTGAC
>JBKJIA010000407.1:0-16319 GCA_046598735.1 Polyangiales bacterium | reverse complement strand
CATGACAGAGGCCAGACAAGAGCTCGAGGAGCGCGTGAAGGCGCTCGCCCAAGCCGGCGAATTCGGACCCGCTGCCACCCTCGCCATCGAGGGCTACGGCCCGGAGCTGCTGCGCTTTTTGGGTGCGATGCTGCGCAATGAGCACGCCGCTACCGAAGTCTTCTCCCAAGCCTGCGAGGATATTTGGAAGGGCTTGCCCAACATGCAGTGGCACAGCACCTTCCGCACCTGGGTTTACGCGGTGGCGCGCAATGCTTGCTATCGATACTTGCGATCGCCCGAGCTCAAACGCGCCCGCCCGTTGTCGTCGTTGGGCGAAGCCAATGAAGCCATCGAACGCGTGCGCACCGCGACGCTGCCCCATCTGCGAACCGACGTGAAATCGCGCGTGGCGATGCTGCGCCAGAAGCTCACCGACGACGAGCAAGAGCTGCTGACGCTGCGCATCGATCGCGATTTGGAGTGGCTTGAGATCGCTGAAGTGATGGCCGAGCAACCGCTCGATCAAGCCGCGTTAAAGCGCGCGTCTGCAGCTCACCGCAAGCGCTTCGAGCGCGTCACGGACAAGCTGCGCGCACTGGCAGAAGCCGATGGTTTGCTAGACGACGAGTAGGGCGCTCAAGCAGCGCTGGCGCGATTCTCGGGCGTGAAGCTGACCTGCAGCTCCTTACAGCCGTTGAGATAACTCGAGCGCAAGCGACGATAGGCGCCTTCCATACGCATGTCGGGCAGTCGCGTCAGGATCTCTTCCATCAACAAGCGGATCTCGAGCCGCGCCAAGTTGGAGCCCAAACAGAAGTGCTGTCCGATGCCGAACGACACGTGCTCGCGCGCGTTGCGACGACGAATATCGAGCCGATGCGGATCCGGGAACAGCTCCTCGTCGCGATTGGCCGAGGCGTAACAGATGGCGATCTTGTCACCAGACTTGATTAGCTTGCCGCGCATCTCCACGTCCTTGACGGCTGTGCGCCGCATGTACGTGACGGGCGTGACGAGCCGCAACAGCTCCTCGATCGCGTTGGGCAACAGGGAAAGATCCTTGACTAGTTCCTGTTGCACTTCCGGATGCTGCATCAAGAGCACCATCCCGTTCGACAACAGATTGCGCGTGGTTTCGTTGCCCGCAACGCTCAGCATCAGCACGAACATGGCGAACTCCATGTCGGTCAGTGCTTCGCCATCTACCGAGGCGTTGCATAGGATCGTCGCCAGATCCTCGCCCGTATCCTTACCTTTGCGGGAGGCGGCCAGCTTTTGCGAGTACTGCACCATTTCCATGGCTGCAACGGACATGTCCTCGCGGGAGCCAAGCTCGGGGTCTGTATAGCCGAGCAAGCGATTGGTCCACTTGAGTAGTTTTTCGCGGTCGTCTGCTGGCACACCGAGCAGCTCCGCAATCATCTGTAAGGGTAGCGGTACCGCTAGCTCCGATACGAAATCACAGCGGCCACGTTGACCCACGCTACTAACCAGGCGCGTGGCACAGGCTTTGATGCGCGGTTCGAGATAGGCCGTCATGCGCGGCGTGAAACCACGGCTGACGAGCTTGCGAAATTTGCCGTGTGCCGGCGGATCCATGTTCACGATCAGGTTGCGCGCGATGGCGAGATCCTGACCTTCGTAGTCTTCGATGATCGTGCCGCCGCCGGCCCAGCTCGAAAAGATCTCCGGATGACACGAGATGTACGCGAGATCCTCGTACTTTGTGATCACCCAAAAGCCGCGACCGCCGTTGGGCTCACGCTGAAAGTGAACCGGATCTTCGCGCCGCAACAGCTCGAACTGATCGTGTGGCACACCCTTCAAGTAGGTGGTTGGGTCATAGATATCCACGTCCTCTAGGCGCATCGCTTATCTCCGTAGAACGCGTTCCAGGAGATCGACAATAGAAACCAATAGAACGTGTTTCAATGAAAATCGTCAGCGACTTGCGCGGAATCTCGCGTCAGTCCTAACTGACGCTGCGCGCCTTCCGTATCCCCTCCGCCATCACGCGCGCTGCTTCGAGCATGCGTGGACCCGGACGACCGCTGTAGCGCTCATCTAGGACAAACACGGTCTGCTTTTTTGCGGACAGTAAGGCAGACAACCCCGCGCGTTCGATCAAGTTCGAGGGGTCCAGCTTCTCGAGCGCCACGCCACACCAGGACACGAAGCATACATCGGGCGTTGCGCGTAGTAGGTCGTCGGGAGTGATTTCGACGCTCGACGCGAGCCTGTCTGCGAAGACGTTACGACCTCCGGCGAGCTCGATAAGCTCGTTCGAATAGCAAGTGGCGCCCGGTGTGAACATGGGCTTGGGCCACCATTCCAGATACACGCGAGCGGGTGCTGCACCAGCTGTGTGCAGAGCGCGCAGGGCGTCGATTTCGCGCTGCATTTGGTCGCAGACCGCACGGCCTTGGGTTTCGACACCGAGCAGACCTGCAAGCCAGGCGATTTCGGTCATCACATCGGCAATCGAACGCGGTGCGAGCACGAGCTGACGAATGCCGCGCGCCCTGAGGCCGGTCACGTTGCGCTCCATGCCAGGAACACTCAGGGACGAGATCACCGCGTCCGGCCCTAGCTCCGCGATGCGATCCAGATTGGGCCCAAGGTCGGGACCCAAGCGTTCGACGTGGCTGACTTCGGGCGGATAGTCAGACGAATCTTCGCAGGCGATAACACGCGCAAAACAGTCAAGCGCGTGAACCATCTCCGCGTTCGACGGGCAGAGCGTGATCAGGCGCGCTGGTGCGCGGGGTAAGGCATCCGAAAGCTGGGCGAGCGTGAATGCACCTTGCGCAATCACGCGCCCGGCATCGCTTGCGCTGCGTAGATCGATGGTGCGTTCACCGCGCGCGCATAGCCAGCACTTCACTGCATGAATCAGATCGACGTCGCTTTCGGCGATGCCGTCCACCTGCTGACGCTTGAGACCCAGGCGCGCTTGGCCGATGCGGCCGTCATGAAAATGCAGCTCGAACGCCTCGGCGCGGGCGTCGCCCTCGAAGCCAAGCACGGGCTTCTCGGCCGTGCGGACCGCCAGGTGCTGACGCGTTTCCCATTGATGAGCTGGTTTGGAGCGCGCCATGGGCTGCTCTCAAGCTTTGGCAGGCAGACGAATCTCAAGACCTTCGAACGCGGCGCGGCTGTTGGGAAACAACGCCTTGGTGCGCGTGGTCTTCTCCGCTACGTCCATATCGTTCTGTTCCGGATCGTGATGGAAGAGCACGAGCTCACCCACGCCAGCATCGTTCGCTAGCGCCGCGCCCATCTCGAACGTGGAATGACCCCAGCCCAAGCGTGAGACGCCGTCTTTTTTACCGGCGTATTCCTCGGGTGTGTACATGCAGTCGTAGATCAGCACGTCTGCCCCGCGCGTGAGGTCAATTATCGCGGGCGGTTGTTCGCCGTCTGGCTCGTGATCAGTAAGGTATACGATCGAGCGGCCTGCATGCTCCACACGATACGCGAGCACGCCTCCAGGATGATTGCCGGCTGCGCAGCGCACACGCACGTCCGCTCCTACTTCGACCGCGTCCCCGGAGTTCAGGTCGTGGAACAAGAGCTTGGCCGGCAGCTGGTCGAGGCGCACGGGGAAGCTCGGGCTTTCCATTTGGCCCACCATCGCGCTCTCCACGCGACCGGTCACCTGCGCACCGCCGTACATATGGATGGTATTGCCGGGAACGAAGGCTGGTCCGAAGAATGGAAAGCCTTGGATGTGATCCCAGTGCACGTGGCTGAAGAACAGATGCAGCGAAAGCGGCATCTCCTTGGCGATGGACCGGCCTAGCAAACGCAGGCCAGTACCCCCGTCGAATACGAGGAGGCTGTCACCCGCGCGTACTTCGACACAGCTCGTGTTGCCACCGACCCCGGAGGTCTGACTGCCGGGCACGGGCACGCTGCCCCGAACCCCCCAGAATTTGACGCGGATCGCCAAACGTTGCCTCCCAAAACTCGTTAGACAACACGGTACAAGGCTCTCTACCTCGGCGTCAAACCTACCGCTGAAGAGATTGCCTGCCGTCAATTCTCGCAGCACCCCACGGGAATCAGAAACGGCACGCAGGTGGGTTCGAGCTGCGCGATCTTGAGCCGCACTGTGCTGCTTGGCTGCTCTGGCTTGGCGGGCTCGCCGGCCTTGCTGCGCACGTCTTCGCAGTCAGGGTACGCGACAGTTTCCATTGAATCGTCTTGTGCGACGTATTCGGAGTAGCTGATGTACTGGAGGTTCTTGGGGTTGTAGCCCTTGCGCGGGATCACCAGATCTGCTTCCTCGTTCGCGGCAGCTTCGACGAAAGTGCCGCGAAAAATTGCCGTTCCACCGGCTGCCGTAAGCTTGGCCGCCTCTTCGAGCGTAAGCGCTTGTTCGTCGAGCTTCATGATGTCGTCGGCGGCGTCGAAGTCGCTGGGGTTGACTGCGCTCTTGGTGACCCAAGCTCTAAGTCGCGTAGGCGCGAGATTCCCGTCGTCGGCGACAGCGCAGCGCTTGAGTCCGCACAAGGCGACCGTCTCGGGTGCGCAGCAGCTGGCGGGAATTTTCGGATACTCGATCTTGGCGACCTTCACCGGCATGCCCGGCACCACTGCCACGTCGCAATCGGAGATCGCTTTGCCCATCACAGGCTCTTGGGTTTCGTCGGGCACGAGCGGTCGCACGCTATTGTCGGGATTCGGGTCGCGGATCTTGAACGCTGACGCCCGTCCCTGCGAATCGAGGGCGAACGCTTTTGCTTGGTCTTGAGCTTTCTTGTCGCTCGCCTCCCCAAAGCCATCCACGAACTTCGTGGCGTCGCCGAGATCATTGGGGTGCAGCCAGATTTGTCCCACGCCCGCAGCCACGAACGGGTCCGCCTTACCGTCGTTGTTATCATCCGGCTGCGCCAGATTCCAACCCGTCTGCGAGCGTGCGTCTTCCTTGTAGACCACGTTGCCCGCAACGCCGGTGAGCGTGAGGATGCTGTAATCGCCAATCGGCAATTCCTGACAGTCTGAGTAGCGACCCGGCACTTGGTACGTGACGTTGAAATTGCCGGGGGGATAAACGTCGACATCGCAGTCGTTGCGTCTATCTTTGTTGGCGTCGATCTTCTTTGTGGATATCGCAACCGTCGGTACGATGCTGACGGGCAAGGTAGGAAAGTAAACGGACTTTTCTTCTTGAGCGAACTTGTCCACGCCGCCCAGCAAGCTCGCGTCAGGGATCGCTGCGAGTTTTTCTTCCGTGCTCTTTATGCGCGACAAGGCGACCAACGGAAGCGTCCAAGGGGTTTGCACGCTGTAAAAGAAGCCCGCAGCCGCTGGGGTTGCTGCTGTCTCGAAGGGAGGGCCGAAGGCGAATGAAAGGGGCGGATGCAGCTCCGTGTAGCCATCGCCGTTGGTGTCGTAGGGCCACAGATGCCAGGCGTAGCTCTTCTGATCGAGCAAGTCGTAATCGATGCCAAGCCGCTTGAGGCGCGGGCCTACGCACTTGTCCGTTCCGTCTGCTTTGGGATCTGCCGGATCCTTGCAGTCGAGCGCGGCACGCTTGTTATCGATCAGATTCAGCTCGAGGCCTGCAAACTTGCGCAGTCGCAAATAGGCGTTTTTGCGCGCCAACATGGGGTCGGGTGACAGGATAGGTGGCGGCAGCGCGTCGCCCCATTCTCCTTGGCCAAGGTCGATGGTCTGCTCTGACGACAGGTACTTGCGCGGGTTCGTCTGCTTTACTTCGAACATCTGGCGCTCGGTCCACAAAGGTAAGGCGATCGTGACGGCCACGCCTTTCACGACCTGACCATTGTCGCGGCCGGTCTTGCCAATCTCGGCCTCGCACAAGCCGCCGAACTCGATCTTGCGCCAATCCCGGCCAAAGCCGATGGTGGCGCCGCCGATCGCATCGCCTGCGGTGTGAATGCCGTTCGTGATCGGTAAGAGCGGGTAGTAATCGCCATCGCGATCGAACACGGCTTCCACACGATAGGCACGCTTGCTCAAGCCTTGGCCAAGCGGGATGCGCGGCCACGTATAGGGGGCCGATGCCGTGACGCTCACGTGCAAGTCGGCAGGCGTCGGGTCCTCCGGCATGCACTGCGACAGGCTCGCGAAGAAATCACCCATGGGCACTACCAGCACGCTTGCGGGCCGGGGCCCGTTGGGTGGTGGCTCATCGTCGAAGCCGTACAAGACCAAGATCGCACCGACGCCACGCAGCTTGGTGGGCTGACCCTTCACGTATTCGCAAAGGGGTCGTGGACCTATGTATTGAACGGTGCCCTCCAAGAGGCCTGCCGGATCGGTGGTGCTTCCCCCTGCGCTAGCCACCTCGGAAAGAGGCGGGTCTCCGCAGCCTGCAAGGGTTGCTCCCAACATCAAACTCCCCACCAGCCAGTTCATGTGACGCATGCGCTGCATCTCGCTTTTTGTGGCTCACAACCAGATCGATTGTTGCGTGTTGGTCTAAGTAGACGTCCAAGTAGACATGCAAGTAGACACCAGGCCTGCGACGCCCCGCGCTCTTTTCCCGAACGCCGCTCGCAAGCTCCCCCAGGAACTCTACGCTCTGAGGATAAGTCACTCATCTTTCAAAAGTGAACGATTATCCGAGCTCTCACCGATGGGTCGTGGTGATCTCTGCTCTACACATACCAGTCGTCACAAGGCCCACGCGCGGGCTAGTATGCGAGTTCTTATCTCGAAACCGAGGGAAACGATGTCCTTTGTTCGGTCCGTCAGTCAGACGTCTGTAGTGGTTGCCTTGCTTGTCTTGCGGCTTGGATCCGGTTGCACCTTCGTGGATCCCAATGCACCGCCCCCCCCTGACAAATGCGTGCAGACGCACGGCGGTCCATCCGAGTCGGGTCTGTGGGCCATTGTCGATGGGCCGCCATCTTGCGCCTCGACCAACGTCGCGCGTCCGGAAGGGGACGACACGCTCGTGCACTTCACCGGTGGTAAGTGGAATGCCGACGCTGCGCATTGTCGCGCGATTGACATCTTTCTCGGCGCGGTCGAGATTGGCGACCCTAAGAATGACGCCGGCGTTCACATCGTTGAGATCCAACGCAATTTCCAGATTCCGCTCGATGCGATTGGTTATTGCATTGTCAACAAGGGTACGCCGAGCGAGCTCATCGCGTACTCGACCTGCGGTATCCAATCTGCAGGCGAGGGCGCCTGCGAGGAAACGTTGACCAACACCCCGGGCGCGAACATCACTGCCGAGTGGGTCAACTGTCCAGGTGGCGAGGCATGTGCGCCCAGCTCCGACGACGTGTGCCTGGCTGAAGCGGGCGATGGTAAGGCTTACGCTGCCTACGTCGATGATCCGGACTTCTTCTGCGAGGGCACGCCCAACGCAGGCAAGCTGACCGACGCGCAGGACACGATCATGGTGATCACGGGCACGCGCTACAAGCAGACCAGCGCCATCTGCATCGCGACCAGCGCCTACGATTCGACGGGTGGCCTGGCGTTTGGCGTAGGGCCCATGGCCCGTATCGGTACGCGCGATGCGAAGATGATTCCAGTGCTCGACCCCGCGCGAAACCAGCCGATTCCGAACGGTCTGACCGATGGTTACTGCATCTTCCACAAAGGGAAGGCCGAGGAGTTCCTTCTCTATTCGATGTGTAACGGGAAAGCCAAGCCGGTCATGCTTCCAGACGGTGGCGTAGTAGAACCGTCAGGTGTTGCCACCTTGACCCGTCAACAACGTTGCGCTGGCACGGTGCGAGTCATGGGCGACGGCGGCCTCACGGACATGTCCGTGTGGATGGGTAAGGTCAACGCGCCGCGCCAGGGCGAATGGGTCGCATGTCCAGGTGGTCCGTTGTGCAACTTGCCCATTGCAGGCGCGATGTAAGAACGCAGGAGAGATGCATCTTACAGGCTTACTGCTTCGCCAAAAGCCAACGCTCAGAATGAGGTGTGGTAGGCGAGGTCTTCGAGGCCCGCTGCATCGTCGGTCATCTGCAACGGCTCGAAGCAGTCGAGCATGACCGCGAGCTCTTCGGTGCGTGTGACGCCGATGCTGGACTCGTAGGCGCCGTGATGCGGCCCGTGCGCGATGCCAGCCGGATGCAGCGAAAGACTGCCCGGACCGACTCCCTTGCGAGATGAGAAGTTGCCATCGCAATAGTAGATGACTTCATCGACATCGACCGAGCTGTGCGGGTACGGACACGGAATCGCGTCTTTGCCGAAGTCGAGCATGCGTGGAACGAAGCTGCAGATCAGTGCGCCGCGCGCCGCGAAGGTGCCGTGCACGGTGGGCGGCAAATGCGTGGCGCCTACGCGCGGATTGAAGCGTGTGATCGCGAATGCGAGCGGGTACATCGCGCCATCCCAACCTACGATATCGAGCGGCGAATGGGCGAGCTTGTGCGCAAAGAAGCGCTGGCCGCGCTTGACTATCAGCGTGCGAATGCCTTCGTCGTGGGCCGCCTCGAACACGGGCGTGCGAAAATCGCGATGAGAGTAAGGTGCGTCCATGCGCAGCTGCCCGGTTTCATTGCGATGCTGGGCGGGAATGCCCACGCCGCCCAAGCATTCGATGCTGAGCCAGATCTGCCTTACGGTCTGATCGAGTTCGAAGCGGTGCAGCACGCCGCGCGGCACGATGACATAGTCGCCCGCCGTGAACGCCAGCGAGCCAAACGGAGTGATGAGCGAGCCTGCGCCTTCGCGAATGAAGAACAGATCGTCGGCATCCCCATTCGAGAAATACACAGGGTCGGATGCACCCGGCTTGAGCACCGAGATCACGACATCGCGATTGAACAGCAGGGGCACGCGCGCATCGACGGGTGCTTTACCGATGCTGATGTCATCTCCACGAAAATGGCGCCTTGCGAGCGTGGGAATCGTGCGCGGCGTAGGCAACGCAAAACCGTGCTCGAGCTCGCATGGCTCCGAAAGATGCGGACGCTCTTTGTGATAGACGAGCGTGTAAGCGCCATCGAAGCCGCGCCGCGTGATGCACTCTTCGTAGCGAAGCGCGCCGCGCTCATCCCGAAATGCGGTGTGAGGCTTGGCCGGCAGCTCGCCTGCGCAGCGACGATCGAGCATCAGGCCGCACCGGCGTTGGTCTGATTGCGCTCGATGCTCTCGAACAATGCGCGGAAGTTGCCGGCGCCAAAACCGAGGTCGCCCTTGCGCTCGATGAGCTCGAAGAAGAACGGACCGGCCTCGGGATCGCCGTAGAGCGCTTGCGAATCCTTGAGGAAGATTTGCAGCATGTAGCGACCCTTTTCTGAGCCGTCCACGAGGATGCCGCGAGTGCGCAAGGCTTCGATCGATTCTTCGATCTGGCCTACTCCGCCCGTTGCGAGTCTGTCACGTAGCGCCGCATAGTAAGCATCGGGCGTGTCCATGAACTCGATGCCGCGTGCGCGCATGGCCGTGACTGCAGTCAGCAAATCTTGGCAGGTAAGCGCCACGTGCTGCACGCCATCGCCGCGATGATCGCGATTGAACATGTTGATTTGCGAAGCGGTGAAGAACGGGCGACGCGGCTCGTTATTCGCGAACTTCACGCCCGAAACGGGATCGTGCATCACCACCGAACGCAGGCCGCTGCCAGGCTGATCCGGCGCGATGTCGGCCGTGTGAAACTCGACCGCCCAATAGCGCTCGAGGCCCAGCACATGCTCGAACCACAGCAACGCCGGGCTCATGGTCTGGAAGTTCGACGTGATGTGATCGGCCGTGCTCAAACCGAACTGATTGCCGGCCCCGCGATTCTCGATCGGCGTAAAGCCCGGGAAAATGCCGCGATATTTGCTGCGTTCGACGAAACGGAACGTGGTGTCGCCAAGGGGTGTTGTGATCGAGAAGTACGCGATGTCGCCGTAGTCGTCGCGTACGCGCTGAATCTCCTGGATCGGGGTGCCACCGCGCGCATCGAGCAAGGCAAAGGTCTTGGCTACGTCTTCGACCTCGAAAATCAAGGTGCCGATGCCATCTGGATGATTGCGCAGGTAGCGCGCGGCGCGCCCGCCTTCGCCCATGGGCTCAGAGACCACGATCTGCAGACTGCCCGTGTCGAATACGACCGCACGC
Organism: Polyangiales bacterium; assembly: GCA_046598735.1. GTDB lineage: Bacteria > Myxococcota_A > Polyangia > Polyangiales > DASUME01 > DASUME01. The sequence goes on along the minus strand of JBKJIA010000407.1, from coordinate 6,284 downwards.
TGACGGCCCTTGAGCTCGATATCGAGCGCACTCTTGCCGACTTCTGGGATGTCGAGCGTCTCGCCGTAGAAGCGTCTGCTGCGTTCTAGGTTGTGAACGTAATAGTGGATGGCTTCGAGACGCTTGATGCCGAGAGATTCGGGGCGGGACATGACGCGACTCCTGTAGAGCTTTGAATCAAGCTGCGATTTCAACAAAGCGGATGCTCGGCATCAGGTTGCCGATCGGGATGAGCTTGTTCCCAGCGGGGTAAGGCAAGCGCGCGCGCTTCCACGCGCAATAACGTATCGAGACCTTCCATCGGAACGTCAAAGCGACGCGCTCCGTAGAGCTGCGGCAAGAGGAACACGTCTGCGATGCTGGGCGTGTCTCCGAGCATGAATGTGCCCGCCGTAGTTTTGGCGCGGCGCTCGAGCGCGGTAAGCCCGCGGCCCACGAAAAACTGCACCCAAGCTTTGGGATCCGTGTGCAGGACGTCGCGCAGATGGTTGATGACGGGAATGTTCTGGAAAGGCTGGATGCCCGCGTTCACGAGCTCGGCCAGCTCACGTGCACGTGCGCGAGCGAGCGGCGCTTTGGGCACGAGCGGCAGCTCGGGATAACACTCTTCGAGATATTCGATGATCGCGAACGATTGCGCGATGAAGGTGGGGGGATGGCCAGGTTCGCCTTCGACTTCCAGCACGGGCACTTGGCCTATCGGATTCTTGTCGAGATACTCAGGTGCGTACTGCACGCCGTCGCGAATCGGTACCGGCACCAACTCGAATGGCAGGTTCTTATGCGCAAGCACGAGTCGCACGCGATAGCTGGCACTGCTGCGGTAGTAGCTGTGTAGTCGCATCATGCGGGGATGACCTCCTGGTCGATGGCACCAAATAGATCACGCCCCGCGGCATCGCGCATCTCGATTCGTACTCGATCTCCCGCGCGCAAAAACCGCGTCTGCGGTGAGCCGTGCTCGACCATTTCGCGGGCGCGTTTTTCGGCCAAACAAGACACGCCGCGCGTGGCATCCGAGCTCGATACCGTACCGCTGCCGATGATCGTGCCGGCGGTCAATGCGCGCGTGCGTGCTGCGTGAGCTATCAACTGCGCAAAGCTGAAGTGCATGGCGCCCGCATCGGGATTGCCTGCGCGTTCGCCGTTCAACCACGTGCACAACGGCAAATGCACGCGCGCATCGCGATAGTGTTCACCTAGTTCGTCAGGTGTGAGCGCAAAAGGCGAAAAGGCCGTGGCGGGCTTGCTCTGCAAGAAGCCAAAACCTTTGGCAAGCTCGGCCGGAACCAAGTTGCGCAAAGTAAGGTCATTGCAGATTACGAACAGCGCGATGTGCTTGGCTGCGTCTTCGACGGGCACGCCGAGCGGCACGTCGTCGACGATCACGCAGACCTCCGACTCGAAGTCGAGGCCCATGTGTTCATCGTGGAGCGGCACAGGATCGCGCGCGCCCAGCAACACGCCCGATGCGCCCTGGTACATCAAGGGATCCGTAAGCAGCGTCTCGGGGGGCGCCGCACCGCGCGCTTTACGCACCAGGATCACGTGCTCTATGAAAGCGCTGCCATCGAGCCATTCGTAGGCGCGAGGCAAGGGCGCTGCCAGGGTATGATCGGACAGCAGCGTGCTCGTGACGCTACCGGCCTCGAGCGTTTGTGCGAGCTCGTGCAGCTTGCTCGAGCAACGAGGCCAATCATCGAGTGCGGCCTGCAGTGACGGCGCGATGTCGCTGGCGCTCGCGCAACGCGTGCCCGTGCTGTCCACGACCACCAAATGGCCGTCGCGTGTCTGATTTCGCAGTGTTGCCAAGCGCATGCCCTACGCTACCCCGCGCAGCTAACCTGCCCGGGGAGAGTCCTCACAACGACTCTGAGGCGCGGTCTCTCACGGTGGCTCTGATTTGATTTCCCGCACACAACGCAAGAGTAAAAGCTCCTGCCCTTCATCCATCGACAGGAACTCGAGGCCGGCTTCGAAGGCCGCGAAGTCATCATGCTCGAGCTTGCGAATCCAGGCCACGCGCACATCGCAGTTGAGCGAACCGCCGTCCGGCAGGAAAAGCTCGATTTCGAGCCGTTTACCGATGGAAAGTGCGTCATCCGTGAGGATGCGAATGCCGCCGCGGCTGACGTCGTGGGCAGGTTTGCGCGGCCCGAAAAGTCGTGCCGGCCGGTAGTACATGGGTACTTGAACGCGCGGAAAGCGCCTGCGTTCGTCCGCTGCCATGGCTCAAGTAGAACACAGACCGCAGCAATCTCGCCACCGTTTGGCGGCGGTGAGAGCGGGCGACCTTACCAACTGCGGCCGCTAGCCTGCCCAAGTCCCTGCCGACACGCAAGCTTGCCTGCTACGTTGCGCGCGCCATGAAGCGAAGCGAAAAGGCCGAACGGATCCGAGTGCTTCTCGACGCCTTGTATCCGGACCCGCCTATCCCCCTCGAACATCACAACCCGTTCACGATGTTGATTGCGGTCCTGCTTTCGGCACAGACCACCGATGCGCGTGTGAATCTGGTCACGCCGGCTCTGTTCGCGCGCGCCGACAACGCCAAGGCGATGTGCGAGCTTACGGTCGAGGAAATCCTAGGCTTGGTTCGCACCTGTGGACTTGCGCCCGGCAAGGCCAAGAACATCGCAGCGCTGTCGCGCTTGTTGATGGAGCGTCATGACGGCGAAGTGCCGCGCAGCTTCGAAGAGCTAGAAGCATTACCCGGTGTGGGACACAAGACGGCGAGCGTCGTGATGGCACAATCGTTTGGTGTGCCTGCGTTCCCTGTGGACACGCACATTCATCGCCTCGCTGCACGCTGGAAGCTTTCAGACGGCTCGAACGTGGAAAAGACCGAGCGTGATCTCAAGAAGCTGTTCGCATCTGAGTATTGGAGCGTGTTGCATTTGCAGATCATCTACTTCGGTCGAGAGCACTGTCCTGCGTTGCGTCACGACCAGGACAAGTGCCTGATTTGCAGTTGGGCGCGTAAGTAAGTAGTGGAATCGCGAAGAGCGTGACGTGCACCACGCCCCGTTGCCCTTTGACCAACCCCTGCGCTACACCGTGCTGCGCATCAAGAACGACGGAGTAAACATGAGTCTGCGTGACATCGTGGCCGAGCCGGCCAAGCGTCAACAAGTCGTCGCCGAGGCCCTCAAGGTTCTCGACAAGGAAGTGTCCGACAAAGGCGGGCTCAGCGGCATGGCGATCAAAGCCGCCTATGCGATGGCCAAGGGCATTGCGCCCGGCATCATGAACAAGATCGTCAGCGTGCTGCTGGACGATTTTCTCGGCGCCCTCGATCCACTGCATCAGGAAGCGAAGCAGAAGGGCATCGACGTAGGCCAGCATCTGACGAACAACGCGCCGGCCGTGGCGAACGCGCTGCTTTCCGTGACGGATGGTAAGGCTGCACGGGCAGACGGTGGTCCGCTCAAAAAGGGCTACGAGAAGCTACGTCCCACTGCGCACAAACACGTGGAGCAAGCTGTGCCGCGCTTGGCGCAGTTGGTGAAGCAGTACGCACCTTAGTAAGGTACGCGGGTCTCCTCAGACTGCGAACGAGATCACGCGGGCACGCTGGCTGCGTTCGCAATGGCATCCCAGGCGAGCGTGTAGCTCAGGACGTTGTTGTGCATCCACGGTCGCTCTTCGATATGAAGCGCCAGATGTTTCGCGCCCGCACGTCCCGCGACTTCGAGCGTCCAACCCACAATCGTTTGACCGTGAGTCGCGGACATGTCGGGATACCCAGTCATGCGCACGCGCACCGCGTCCTTGCCTTGCTCCTGAGGTAACTTCGTGACCGTGACTTCGCCGAAGTTGAAGTGATAGCGCCAGCGCTGTTGAAGCTGCGCGACGGTCTCCGCTGGGTCACCTTCGGTAATCGCGATTTCTCTGGTCTCGTCGACCATGGTGCGCGCGAAGGTGCGACCCATGGCTTGACCCGCGGTCTCGCTGCCGTCGAGCACGTAGCGATGCACGATTTGCAGCAAACTATCGAAGACCTTGAGCGCGTACCAGGTGCTAGGAGCCACGCGTTTGCGCAGCAGATCGCGCTCCCATTCGCCCATGGGCGGCAGCGCCTGGGTGCGCTCGTGCACTCGAAGCACTTGCACCACATCCCGTACGTTGGTCCCCCTGACCAGCCGCTCTTTCATCAGGAGCGGTTATATCCCAGGCGCCGCGCGCTCACCACGGGCTTGTGCGGGGCTGCGATTATCAGGACCGTGTGCATCACACGGACGCTGCGATCGCACCAAGCAGCGGGCTACTCACCCGAATAGCGATGGGGCTGCAGGGCGGCCACCACGCGATCGAGCTCATCTTCAAGGTCGTGCATCAATCGCTCGCAGCGCGCGACTTGGCCTTCGTAGCCATACTGTTCGAGCTGTTTGCATGCGAGCACCATGCGTTGCGCGCCAAAGTATGCGGCCTGCGACTTTAGTTTGTGTGCGGCGCGTGCGACGGACTGTCCATCGCCATCTTTGAGCGCAAGACGCGCGGTTTCATAGATCTCAGGCGCGAGCTGCAGGAATAGCTCGATGATGTCGTGGACGAAGTTGCGTGAGGTATCGCCCGTGGCGGTGTCCCCCAGCTGATAAAGCTGTGAAAGATCAATCGGTGAATCGCGCTTCACCGCAGGCGCATCAAGATGCCGTTCTCCGTTTGCACCCATGTCTCAAACTCCTTGGGGGACGAACCGTATGATCATACGTCGATTGAGCTCGCGTCTGTCCGGCTATCACGGATTTTTTCGCGCTTAACTCGACGACCCGATGTGTGCGGGGAGATGCGGACCCAAGGGAAAGCGGCGTTCCTCGCACCCATACGCCTTAGGTGTCAGCTCCAAAACCGTGTGTAGGGGTACGCTCACGTGCGGAATCTCCTCCCGATCGCGTCCCATCAAATAGCCATATAGTGCACGCAACACCGCTTGGTGACTGATGATCAACACGGGTCTGCGTTGCCGTTCGAGCTCGAGGACCACGGGTTCTACGCGCTGAATTACATCCGTGTAGCTCTCGCCTTGCGGATAGCGATAGTCGAGTTTGTCGCGATTGCGTGCCTGGTACTGTTCGGGAAAGCGCTGTCTGATCTCGCCATACGTCATACCGTCGCAAGCACCCGCTTCGATTTCGTTCAACGCATACCAAGACAGGCCTTGCGTACCGACGATCTCGGATGTTTCGAGGGTGCGCGCTAGCGTGCTTGTCCACACTTCTACGCGGCCGTGAGGCTCGATGCGTTCGTGATAAAAGTTCTTCAGCGCTGCGCCATAAAGGCGACCCAGCGGGCTCAAGCTGGTGTTGCCGCCGATGCGCTCCCGAACGTTGAACTCGGCTTGCCCGTGGCGCGTGAGCCAGATCGGTCTCGGCACGGTGTGCAGGTTCACGAGGAACGACACGAGTCGCGATGGTAAGTGCCCGTTGATGCGATTGACGATCACCTGTCTGCCGACATCGATGAGCTTGATGTAGCTGCCCTCGGCGTCGTCGACCGGCTGATACACGCGTGCGTAGTGCGCGATGCGTGCTCGAAAATCCTGTACGGCCAGATCGGGATCGACCCCCACATAGTCAGGTGAGTCGAGTTTGGTGGCGCGCACGTTCGCTTCGACAGTGGCTTCATCGCAAATCGATTCGATGAAGATCACGCGTACACCTTGGGCGCGGCAGCGTTCCAAGATCAAACGACGACGTTCGCGCGTGGTGTTGGTGGCATCGTAAATCCCCACTTCGCCGCCCGTCGCGAACCAATGCACCATGTCGTCCAAGGCCATCAACGCCATGCCCGTACGCTGACGCACGCCTTCGTCGTTGTCCGGATCGAAAAACGGGTTCATCTGTTGGCTGCCGACGTGCTCGCGTCGGTAGTTGCCCACGTTGAACAGACGCGTGGGATGTCCGAGCCAGTTCAGATAGCGCAGGATCTTACGGGCCACGTAGGTTTTGCCGCGTGCGGGCAAGCCCACCATGACCAGGGCATGGGTCGGATTGTCGCCATGAAGGACGGCCATAGGCGCTAAGCATACGCTGCGTTTTGGCGTGTGGGCGGGCCGGCTAAACGCCAGCGTGTGGACGCTCCAAGGCCGACAGGTGCTCGATCACGAGCTCGCCCATGCTCGTGCAGCGCGAAAAGCCGGCGTAACCGTAATGTTCGGAGAGCTCGGCACCCAACTGCACCACGTGCTCGCGCGGCGCAATTTCGTCGGCCGCCATGATGCTGAGGAGATCTTCGAGCCGCCCACCGGAAGACTTCACGCGCCTACGGATCAATGAGCGTTCTTC
>JBKJIA010000316.1:0-13057 GCA_046598735.1 Polyangiales bacterium | reverse complement strand
CAAGAACGCGTCGGTGGGTGCGCGCATTCTGCAGGACATCGCGCTCGCGAAGTCCTTTGCGGTGCAGCAGACCGGAGATCTCGCACGCGGTCGTTACCAGCGCTTGATCACGGAGCTTCAGGATCTGATGAATCAGATCGACGCGGTCGATCTGGAAGTTGCAACGTTCGAGCGTGGTCAGCTGAGCCAGGAAATGCAGGCTCAGCAGGTGACTGCGGCGCGCGCAGCTGGCGGCGCGGTGCAAGTTGATGAGGAACACCAGGTCTGGCCGTTCGACGGAGAGTACTGGCGCGACGAGTTGGGCTTCTATCGCCAACAAGTCACATCGCAGTGCGGACGCTGAGTAGGCGGAAGGAAACCAGAATGCGTCACGTCAGGATTGTTGTTCTCGCTGCCGTTGCAGCGACGGTTGGTGCCTTTCCCCTTTGGGCGGGTGCGCAAGATGGCAAAGCAGCTGGAGCGCAGAAAAAAGCGTCCACTGCATCCAGTGGCTCTTCGAATCAGTGTATTCCCGGCGAGGCCGTGAGTGCCGTCGGAGCATGTCCTGCGAATGCGCCTAACTTTGGGAAGGGAGGCAGCTTGCTTGGCAAGGCGCAGGCTCCCCGATCCAACCTTGCGACCAGCGAGCGCAAGAAGGACAAGCCCAAGGACCAGCAGAAGGGGCCGTCCATCGAAATCGATGCGGCGTCGCTTCGAAACCGCGCGAGCATGGAAGTGCGCGCTTCGAAGCTGCTGGATCGCGAGATCACGGTGCTCAAGCGCCTGATCAAAAACACGCCGACCGATTCGCCCAAGCGTCCTGACATATTGTTGCGTCTCGCAGAGACGTTCTTCGAGCTGCAGCAGCAGGCCTCGGCCAAGGTGCGCTCCTTCGATGAGCCTATTTTCCAGGCGCGTCAGAAGAAGGATAAAGAGAAGGTCAAGCAGCTGACTGCGCAACAGGCTGCAGAAGAGAAGAAGCTCGAGGAGTATCGAAGAGAGGCGATCACTGCCTACGCGAAGCTCGTCCAGGATCATCCGAACTTCAAGCGCATGGACGAGGTGCTCTTCGCGCTCGGTTTCGCGCTCGACGAGATGCGTCAGAAGGACAAGGCCCGCGAGGTCTATTACCGCCTGATCAAGAACTTCCCCGAGAGCAAGTTCGTGCCGAACGCTTATCTCTCGTTCGCCGAGCACTACTTCGCTGAAGGCGACATGCCGGCTGCGAGCAAGTTCTACGGTAAGGTCACCGAGTTCCCACCAGAAAAGAACGCGGTTTACGGGTACGCGCTCTACAAGCAGGCCTGGTGTCTGTACAACCTCGAGGACTTCAAGGGTTCGCTACAGAAGTTCGTCGAGGTTATCGAGTTCGGTAAGGCGAATCCTCAGGCGCGCGACGTCGCAAACCTGGTGAAGCAATCACGCCGCGAGCTCGTGATGCCCTACGCGCGCGCAGGCACGCCCGGCAAAGCGTTCGAGTTCTTCAGTCGCTTCGCAGAGAACAACGCTCAGGCCTACGACATGCTCGAGAGCCTGGCGGAGCTCTATTACGACACGGGCGAGTGGGGGAACGCGTCGCAGATTTACCACAAGCTCATGAGCGAACAGCCTGACAGCGACAAGCTTTGCTATTGGCAGAGCCGCGTCACGAACGGCGAGCTCGCGCGTGGTGACAAGAAGCAGGGCGTGACTGAGCTTCAACGTCTCGTGGACGTCTGGGAATCCGTCAAGACCAGCAACAAAAAGGAAGAGCTCAAGAAGCAGTGCAAGCAGTACGCAGCGGCCACGCTCGTCGACCTTGCAACCGCTTGGCACCGTGAGGCCATTGGCACGGACACGCAGCCCGGGACCAACGACCGTAAGACCATGGAGCTGTCGGCGTCGTTGTATCGCTTGCTGCTCGATAAGTTCCCAGACATGACGACGATGGAGTTCCCGGAGATCGACAAGCGCGATTGGCCGAACGAATATCGCATCAGCTACTTCTACGCCGAGCTTCTTTGGAAGATGGAGAAGTGGGCCGAGTGCGCCCCTGCATTCGACAAGGTCGTCGATCTCGATCCCAAGGGCACGTTCACGGCCGATGCTGCGCTCGCAGCCGTGCTTTGTTACAACAACTTGTACCAGCAGCAGTTCGCGGCGAGTGAGAAGAGCACCACCAAGACCAAGGCGCCGGGGAAGAAGGGCAAGAAGCAGGAAGACGACAAGCCTGACTTCAAGCCGCGCGCCCTGACTGCGCTTGAGACCGGCATGCTCAACGCTTTCCAGCGTTACGTGTGCTTCGTGCCGAACAGCGAAGACATTGCGACCATGAAGTATCGCCGTGCACGCATCTACTACGAATCGAATCGGTTCGAAGAGGCCGCGGTCATCTTCAAGGACATCGCGTACAACCACCGTCAGAGCGATCTGGCCGATTACGCCGCGAATCTGTACCTTGATTCGCTCAACATCATGGCATCCATGCGCGAGGGCGATACGCGTCCGCAGTGCTACGACACGATGTCGACTGCCGTGCCGGAGTTGTTCGGCTTCTATTGTACAACGGCCGACCTAAGGACCGCGAACGAAGGCTTGTGCGCGCCACTCGAGCAGCTGCGTTGCGACATCCAACGTAAGAAAGCAGAAGCCCATCAGACCAAGAAAGAGTTCCGCGAAGCGCCCTATACCTACGTGAATATCTTCCGTAAGTATCCCGAGTGCGGGAAGCTCGATGAGGTTCTCTACAACGCGGCGCTCAACTTCGAAGCGACCAAGCTCGTGGGTCGTGCGATCAAGGTGCGCGGCGTGCTCGTGGAGAAGTTCCCCGATAGCCCGCTTGCCAAGAAAGCCATCTATCTCACTGGCGCAAACTTCCAGGCACTCGCGCTCTATCCGCAGGCAGCGGAGAAGTACGAGACGTTCGCCACGCGCTTCCCGAGCGAAGACGGTAAGGGTTGCAGCGATGCAGACAAGGCGGCGGATACGTGTCCGAAGTCGCAAGACGCACTTCAGGATGCGGTGTTCTTCCGACTCGGTCTCGGCGACGACGAGAAGGCCCTTGATGACGCCAAGCTATACGAGAGGAACTACGCGAAGAAGTATCCGCGCGAGACCTCGCAGGTCATCTACTCGCTCGCATCGATCTACGAGCGGCAGAACGATTGGCAGAAGGTTGCCGAGCACTACCAAAGCTACCTGAAGAAGTACGGTCGGCAGGCACTTCCAAACGAAGAGCTGCGCGCGAACGTGCAAATCGGCGTGGCGATGTGGAACCAGAACAAGAAGCCTGACGCTGAGAAGTACTTCAGAACGGCCACCAAGATCTGGACCTCTGGGGCACCCGCCGAGATCGAGAAGCTTGCGGCCGGCGACGCTGAAAAGGCTGCGAAGTGGACGGCAGAAGGCAGTCAAGCCACGGCTCAGGCGCTCTGGTACTTGTCTGAGTATCAGTTCGCAGCCTTCACCAAGATCAAGTTCCCCGAGCTCAAGGGCGCGGCGGATTTGGCGAAGGTGAACGCGTGGGCGCAGGGCCCGTTCATGAAGTGGATCGATGCCAAGGGTAAAGCGCTGCAAGCTGCCGAAGAGGCTTACGGTAAGGTACGTGAGCTCAAGGCTCCCATGTGGGACATCGCGGCGGCCGAACGCGTCGGCGTCATGTACCGAACCTTCGTGGATGAGTTCCGCGACGCGCCGGTGCCTGACGAAATCAAGAAGGACCCGGAGTTGATGGACATCTACCTCGGCAGCTTGGACGAGAAGTCTCAGCCGTGGGTCGTGAAGGCAACCGGTGCTTTCGACTTCTGCATGACACTCGCAACGCAGGTGCGCTGGTTCAACGAGTTCTCGCAGCAGTGCGAGCAAGAGCTCAATCGCCTGGACCCGCGCAAGTACCCGCTCGCTGCTGAGCTTCGCGGAGCGCCGAGCTACGTGCAGAACAAGGTAGCCGAGCCAGTCGCTGCCCAAATCGGCCGCGCGGATGAAGAAGAGTGAGGGCAGCCATGAACAATCCATCATTCGCGGCCCAATCAAACCAATCGAACGGACGTTGCAGCATGACGAATCAATTCTCTAACTCGTCTCTGAACGGCGTGCGTCCTGTCGGCTCGCTTCGCTCCACAGTCTGCGCGCTCATGTTGCTTGCGACGGCTTGCGGTGGCTCGGCCGCGGCTGGTGGCACCACGACTCCTGCCAACGCTGCCAAGGATCCTCAAGGCAACGTGGTCAAGTCATCGTCAGGTCAGGCTGTGTCGAAGGAGGCGGAGAGCGCTTGGAAGGACGCGATCGCTGCGTTCGAAGCGGCTGAAAAGGGCGGCTGGAACGCCTCGACGTGCGAATCAGTCTCTTCCGATTTCAACAGTGCGAACAAGGAACAGGGCGGTCGCTTTTCGGAGGCGATCTACATGTCCGGCTTATCGCTCGATCGCTGCGGCAAGACCGACGACGCTCAGAAGAAATACAAAGAAGCCCTTGAGATCGATCCCAAACAGTGCGGTGCGCGCGTGGGCGTGGGCATTCGTGATTTTGCCGAAGGGCGCAATCCACAGGCCTACGCAGCATTCGACCGCGCCGTGCACGACGACGCGCGCTGCACAGAGGGCTACGTCAACCTAGCGATGATGCAGATGGCGCGTGATGGCGCCAAGAGCGAAGAGGCGTTGAACAATCTGCGTCGCGCGCTTGCCATCGATGCCCAGTACTTGCCTGCGTTCAATCAGATGGCGCTCTTGTTCCTGGGTCGCGCTCAGGACAACAAGAAGATGCTCGATCTGGCGGCTGTCGTGTGTCGTCAGGCACAGCTCATCAATCCGAACTACGCGCCCATCTACAACACCTGGGGTCTCATCAACGTGCGCAAGGAGAACGTCTTCGACGCGCTGCGCATGTTCGAAAAGGCCACGCAGCTCGACGATGCGATCTTCGAATCGCACATGAACTTTGGGCAGATCACGCTCAGCTTCCGCGGCTATGAAGATGCGCGCAAAGCCTTCACGCGCGCGGTGCAGCTCAAGCCTAAGAATTACGATGCGCATCTCGGGCTCGGCGCAGCGCTTCGCGGTTTGGGCGATGCGGCAGCGGCCAAGACGCAATACGAAGAGGCGCAAAAGCTCAGCGGAGCACGCGCCGAGTCGTATTTCAATCTCGGCATTCTCTACCAGGACTACATGTCCGGCTCCGTAGCGGACATGAAGCAGGCCTTGACCTACTTCGACCAGTTCGTGTCACGGGCGCAGGGCAACGCGCAGTGGAAGCCGGTCGTCGAAGACATCGAGCGCCGCTGTGGCAACGACGACGCGAAGAAGAAGCGTCGCTCGAGCAAGACGTGCCGGCCGGGTCGTCGTCAAAACATCCAACTCGCCATCGAGGCGCTGGCCGCCATGGCCGAGATGGAGAAGCAATCGGGGGCCCCGCAGAAGTGAACCCGCGCTCCCGTGCGTATCCCGTGCTGATGGGGTAGGCGAGGAGCCCGCATTGGGGATCAGCTTTTGTCCCCCGCTTTCTTGGAACAAGCTGCCCCATCGGGTGTCGCAATCGATAGAGACCCGTGGAGCTTTGGGTGCAGCGCTTGGGTACAGAGCAGCTCGCGTAGGAGATGGATCAATGAAAAAGCTCATGATTTTGGCAGGTTTGGTCGGTGTGCTCGGCTTTTCGGCCGGCGCGTCGGCCCAGGGTGCCCCCGCAGCCGCTGCAGCCGCACCCGCGAAGGATGCGGGGACGACCACTTACGACTTCGACGATGACCTGGTCACGGGCGATTTGGTGCGCCCGGATGGCGAGAATCTCGTGGTGCGACGCCGCGGGCAGCGCGCGTCGCTAATCCAGATTCGCGAGCACTTCATCCCTGAGATGCTCAAGTCGGTCGAGAATCTTTGACGAAATGGACCGCCTGACGGTCCCCGAAATGGACCGCCTGACGGTCGCTTTTTTCTCCTTTGTAGTTTCAGGTTTTCGCGGCCAGCGTGCCGCTGTTGGAGGCGTCGGTGTCCAATCCCAGGGTCCCCATCAAGTTTGATCTCTACCGCGGCGACGAATACGTTCGCACGGAGACCTTTGACGAACCGATCATCAAGATCGGTAAGGTGGCATCGAGCCACCTGAGACTCGATGACGAGTCGGCGTCGCGTATGCACGCGATGATCGAGGTCACGGGTCCGGATGAAGTGCACGTGATCGATCTCGGATCGGCCACCGGCACGTTCGTGAACGGTCAGAAGAGCACCAAGGCACGCCTACAGAACGGCGACGAGATCATGATCGGCGAGACGCGGATCTTGGTCGAAATCGGCGCCGACGTGGGCGTGAACGACGACGAGGCCACCATGGCGGTCGATCGCAGTACGGCGGGGCTGGACTTTGCGGCGATGGCTGCCGAGCTTGCCGATCCGTCCGCGCCCCCGCCCGCTTACGGCGAGCAGTCGGTCGTGCCGGTTCAGGCGCAGGCCGCGCGTCCGGCCGCCGGTCGTCCGGTTCAGAAGGGGACGTTGATCGGCATGGCCGCGGCGCAACCCGGTGGGCTGCCTGCATCGATTCCTCCGCCCAGTTTCCCTGCACCCCGGGCAGGCTCGATTCCGCCTGCGCAGGCGGGTGGCGTACGCCCAGGCGTGCCCAATCCATTTGCCGCACCGGCACCTGCACCACAGCCGGCCTATGCGCCTGCGGCGTACGGCCAGCAGCCATACGATGATGGCGCCGGCCAGGCGCACTACGCGCAGGGTGGTCAGGAGGGTCAGGAAGAAGATCCTGAGCGATACCGCTACGGAATTGTTGCGAACGGTCCGCCCGTCAATCCCGATGAAGTCGAAACGTCCGATCGCGCGCTCGAAGTCATGGTCATGTGGGGTGACAACAGCGTCCTCCTTGTCGAGCATCTATCGCCCGTCCGCTCGTTTTACGTGGGCGACGCTACGGATGAGAAAGGTCGGCCGCGCGCTGACTACCTGATCTCCAGCGAGCTCATCGGCACCGAGCGCATGCCCATCGTCGTCGATGCGGGTGGCTCCGGCGCAGTTGTGATTCCGGCCGGTTCATCGGGCGAAATCAGCGTGGGTAACGATCGCATGAGCGTGGCCGATGTCGTCGCCAGCGGGCGCGCACAGCCGTGCGCAGAGATGGCGGGCGCCTATCAGTATCCGCTGCCTCCTGGCGCAACTGCGCGCATTCAGTATCGCGGCCTTACCTTCGTGGTGCGTCCGGTCAGTGCGGGCAAGCCCGTAGGCCTCGCGGGCTCGGGCGTAGCTTGGAAAGAGCACGCTTGGACCTTGCTGTCGCTCATGATCCACGTGGCCTTCCTGCTTTCGATCTACTTCATGCCTCCTCAGGGCTCGGGCCTATCGCTTGATCTGCTGAACGAGGATTCACGTCTCGCCAAGTACTTGATGGAGCCTCCTGAGACCATCGAGGAAGAGACCCCGGACTGGCTTGAGAACTCCGAAGCGGAGGACACGGAAGGCGGCACGGGCAAGCGTCATAAAGATGACGAAGGCGCGATGGGCAAGGAAGAGTCCAAGAAGACCAAGAACAAGTTCGGCATCGAAGGCCCGCAGGACAACGAAGACGTCCACATGGCGCGCGAAGCGGCCAAGGAACAAGCGACTACGGCCGGCATTCTGGGCGTGCTTGCGCAGTCCACCGGCGCTTGGAATTCGCCCACCTCACCTTACGGTCAGGACACCGCACTTGGTTACGATCCCATGAGCGCGCTCGGTGCGTTGATGGGTGATCAGATCGGCGAGAACTTCGGGTTTGGTGGTCTCGGTCTGCGCGGCACCGGTCGGGGCGGCGGTGGCACAGGTGAAGGCACGATCGGCCTCGGTAACGTCGGCACGATCGGCCACGGCGGCGGTGGAGGCACGGGTTCCGGTTACGGTCGTGGCGCCGGTGGCTTCCGCGGTCGCGATGCCAAGGTCCCACAGATTCGTTCGGGCAACGCCGACGTGCGCGGCTCGCTCTCCAAGGAAGTCATTCGTCGCGTGATCCAGCGTCACATCAACGAGGTGCGGTTTTGCTACGAGCAGGAGCTCAATCAGCGCCCGGACATCGCCGGTCGCGTGCAGATTAAGTTCATCATTTCGCCCTCGGGTGCGGTGCAGGCGTCGAACGTAGAAAACTCTACCTTGGGTGCGGCACGTGCCGAACAGTGCATCGCGCAGGCGGTTCGCCGTTGGACGTTCCCGGCTCCGGATGGCGGCGGCATCGTCGTCGTCAGTTATCCCTTCGTGCTCGAAGCGGCGGGAGGCTGATCGACATGGGTATGAGCCTTAGCGCTACGCGCATCGGGACCCTGGCCTTGGTATTGGCGCTGGGCGCGGGTTGTTCACGCGCCAATGTCGAATCGATGAATCACATGAATCAGGGCGTTGCGCTCGCTACCCAGAAGCAATATCTGGAGGCGGTGCAGCAGCTTGAGCGTGCCACTGCGATCGATCCCAACAACGACCAAGCATTCTTCAACCTCGCCATCGTTCACATGGAGATGCGCAAGTACGAGCGCGCCAAGGAAGACCTAACGCGCGCCATCGCGGTGGCTCCGCAGAACGCTGCCTACCAGGAAAAGCTGGGAACGGTGTTGATTGAGGTCAAAGACTGGAGCGGCGCACGCAAGGCCCTCGAGAAGACCATTGAGGTCGAGCCCACATTGTTCAAGGCGTACTACAAGCTCGCTCAAGTCCTCGAGGAGCTGGACGATCAGCAGGGCGCTCTTGAGCACTACACGACAGCCATCGAAAAGGGCCCGAGCTTCCTGCCTGCCTACAACGCGCTGGGGCGCATGTACGCGGATCTCGGATATCTCGACCACGCCGTACAGGTTTGTCAGAGCGCGCTGAAGGTCGCCCAAGCTGGCTCCGAAGAGGCCGCGAAGATCCACAGCCTGCTCGGAACCGTCTATCAACAGCAGCAGAAGTTTGACGAAGCGACCCAGGAGTTCCGCGCAGCGCTCGAGATCGTGCCTACCATGCGCGATGCGGTCTTTTCGCTGGGCTGGACCTACGCCCTGCAGGGCAACAAGGAAGAAGCCAAGCGCTACCTCAAGAAGTTCCTCGCGGTGGCTGGAGATGCACCCATGCATTATCAGAAGGCAGCGCGCGACAAACTGAGTGAGCTGCAAGAAGGCTACTGAGGCAGATTTGCCCGCTCGCTCGGAAGCGGACGAGCAGCCAGCCAAACGCTCCAATCGAGCCACCTGACTTCATCGTGAAGTCTAGGTGGTTTTTGATTTTGTGGACTGGCACGGTCGAGAGAGAATAGTGAACGTGCAGGCCAGTGTGCGGGCCTCGTGCGTTTTCACGATCGAACGTGCCTGAAGACTGGTAAACATTGGACAGGAATGCGATTTTTCCGGACCCGTCCGCTCAGCGGGCGTGAGACGAACGTGGAATCTTTCCTGCCTACCCACGACGGGTGTGTGAAGGCAGTGTCCCGGTGGTGCGCTTAGCGCGCTCTGCCGGTTGTATGGAGGCTTCGGTGTCAGATCAGGACATGCCGCAGAACGACGATCAGAACGGTTCGAAGGAGCTGACGTCGGAAGAGCAAGCGCAACTCAAGGCACTCGACGACAGCTTGCAGAAGTTTGAAGGCCTGAAGCGCTGGTCCGATGTGATCAAGACGCTGATCGCGAAGGCTGAGCTCTTGAAAGAGCCGACCGCGAAGGTCGCGAACTTTGCGCGCGCGGGCGAGCTCTACATCGAGAAGAGCTCGAACCAAGCGGAAGCGATCAAGTGTTATCAGCGTGTGCTCGACATCGATCGCGGCAACGTCGATGCGATCACGCGCTTGAAAGATATGTACGAGAAGCGTCGCGACTGGGAAAAGCTCGTCGACGTGATGCGTGCGGAGATCGAGTTGCTCGACGATGACGATCGCCCGCTGCGCTATGCGGAGGTGGCGGAGCTTGCGACGCAGCGGCTGCGTAAGCCTGAGGTTTGCATCGAGCTGTGGCAGAAGGTGCTCGAGTTCGACGCGACGAATCCGAAGGCGATCGAAGCGCTGGCAGGCTTGTATGAGAAGGCGCGCGAGTGGGAGCCGCTGACGAAGGTGCTGGAGCTGCAAGCAGGGAGCGTATCGGGCGAGAACCTTGTCAATCTCTTGCTCAAGCTCGGCAGCTTGTATGGCGACAAGCTCAACGACGATCGCGGCGCAGTGCGTGCATTTGAGCGTTTGCTTGCGCTGCGTCCCGACGAACGCCGCGCCCAGGAGCAGCTGAAGAAACGCTATGCAGCATTGCGCGATTGGGATGCGCTCGAAGCGTTCTACGCGACCACGGACAAGTGGGACGAGCTGATTCGTGTGTTCGAGCGCGAAGCCGACGACGTCAATGTTCCAACCGAGGAGCGCATATCGCTGCTCAAGCGCGTGGCGCGTCTGTGGGCCGACAAGAAGGACAAGCAGGACAGGGCAGGGCGTTCGTACGAGAAGATCCTTGAGCTTGATGCGGACAACCTCGATGCGGCCGTCGCTCTGACGCCGATCTACGAACAAGGTAAGGATCCCAAGAAGCTCGCCGGCGTTTACGAAGTGCGTCTGAAGCACGTCGCTGAACCCGAAGAGCGGCTGGTGCTTTTGCGCGAGACGGGCTTGCTGTACGAAGAGCGGCTCAAGGACACGGAGACGGCGTTCGCGAAGTTCTTGGAAGGGTTCTCGCTTTCGCCCGCGCGCGAGATCACGCGCGAGGACGTTGCGCGTTTGGCGGGGCAGGTCGAGGGCGGTTGGGACAAGCTCGTTCGCGGCTACGAAGACGCGATCGAAGGGGCCACTGATCCGATCGAGACCACGGACTTGCGTCTGAGCGCGGGCCAAGTGTTTGCGCAAATCGGCCGGGTCGACGACGCGATCACGCAGCTTGCGCAAGTCTACGATGCAGAGCCTGACAACATGCGCGCGGCGCAGGCGCTCGAGCCCTTGTATCGGCAGACTGGGCGCTATCGTGATGTGCTCGAGATCTATCGCAAGCGTCAGGACATGGAGTCCGATGCACGCGTGCGTCGCGAGCTCGCCTATCACATCGCCGCGCTGCAAGAAAACGAGCTCAAGAAGCCGGACGAAGCGGTCGAAGGGTATCAGCAGATCATCGCAGAGTACGGCGATGACGAGGCGGACGCTTATCGTGCGCTCGAGCGTTTGTTCGAGGCGCTCGGTCGCTCGCAGGACCTTGCGGATACGCTGCAGCGCCGCATTGATTTGGGCCCGTCGTCGGACGATGAGCTCGCGGCGCTCAAGTTCCGTTTGGCGCGCGTCAAGCAACTCAAGCTCGAGTCTACGGCCGAAGCGGTGGAGCTCTACCGTGAGATCCTCGTGCTCATCCCCGAGCACGATGGCGCACGTGAAGCGCTGGAAGCCCTCCTGGATGACGCGGCTCACGGCACAGCCGCGGCCGAGATCCTTGAACCGATGTACGAAACGGCGGGCCAGTGGGAAAAGCTCGTACGTGCGCTCGAAGTGCTCGCCAGGGGCACGAGCGATCCGCAGACGCGTCTGACCCTGCTGTCTAAAATCGGTCACATTACGGCAGGTCCAATCGGCGATGCCGCACGTTCGTTTGACGCCTACTTGCGCGGCTTTGCCGAGGTTCCTTCGCACGCGGAAACGCTGCAGCAGCTCGAAGTACTGGCGATCGAGCAAGACCGCTTTGACGAGTTGGTCAAGCTGATTGTCGAGCTCGCGATGACCGAGAGCGATCCGGCGCTAGCTCGCACTTTGCACCTGAAAGGGGCGGAGCATTACGCAACGCAGCTTGGCGACATGGAAGGTGCGGTTCGCTCGTACAACCAGATCCTCGAGAGCGATCCGGGCGATGACGAAGCTATCGATGCGCTCGAGCGCTTGTATCGCGTGCGCGAGCGTTGGCCTGAGCTTTTGTCGGTGATGCGTCGCAAGGTGGAGCTCACGTCGAATGCAGAGGTGAAAGAAGAGCTGCTCGCGCAAATGGCCGAGGTGCACAAGGCGCGGCTCAACCAGCCGACCGAAGCTATCGCCCGCTTCCGTGAGATCTTGGAGATCGACCCGGCGAGCATGCGCGCCCTGTCGGCGTTGGGCGATCTCTACGAGACGCAGAGCATGTGGAGCGAGCTTGCGGACAACGTCACGCGCGAGCTCGATCTGTCGGAGGATCCCAATCATCAGACCGCGCTGATGTTGCGTTTGGCGAGCCTGCGCGAGCAGCGCATGGGCGCGGTCGAAGGTGCCATCGAAACGTACCGGGAAGTGTTGCAACGCGATCCCACGAACGAGCAAGCACTAGCTGCGCTTGAGCGTTTGATGCAGACGCCTGCGCACGAGCTGGCGATAGGCGAAATACTCGAGCCGCTTTACGCCGACATGGGCGAATTCACGAAGCTGATTGGCGTGCATGAGATTCAGGCGCGCCATGCGGGTTCGGTTGATCTGAAAGTTCAGCTTCTGCACACGATCGCAGAGCTCTACGAAGTTCAGGTGGGCAACCTCGACAGCGCGGTTGCGAGCTATGCCCGCGCCCTCAGCGAAGACCCCGCGAGCGAGAGCACGCAGGCGCAGCTGGAGCGTGTTGCGCTTGCTGCAAACCAACCTGAGCGTTTGGCGCAGATTTACGAGCGTGAGGTGGCGGAGGTCAGCGATCCGCACATCGCGTCGTTGCTACATGTGAAGGCGGCCCAGATCCGCGAGAACATGTTGAACGACGTGCAAGGCGCGATTGCGCACTACAAGCACGTGCTGGAGCTCGATGCCACGCATCTCGAAGCAGCGTCTTCGCTCGAGCGTTTGTATCAGCTCACCGAACAGTATGAGGCGCTCGCTAGCATCTACCTGGTCAAGGCCAAGATGCTCAACAACACCGACGAGCAGAAGCAGCACTTCTATCGCGCGGCGCACATTCAAGAGGAGGTGCTCGAGCAGCCGTTGGCCGCCGTCGAGGTGTTCAAGCAAGTACTCGAGCTCGATCCGGAAGATGTGCCTTCGCTCGACAAGCTTTCCGAGCTCTACCTGCGACTCGAACGCTGGGAAGACTTGCTCGCGATCTACACGCGCAAGGCGGACATCGTCAGCGATGGCGAAGAAAAGAAGGCAATTTACGCCGAGATGGGCGCGGTGTACGAGCGCGAGCTGAACGACGGTCGGCGCGCGATCG
>JBKJIA010000271.1:0-6569 GCA_046598735.1 Polyangiales bacterium | reverse complement strand
GCGATGGCGCCCATCATCACGAAGGCGAGGCTCGGATCCCAGTCGCCCGCAAAATCGAGGAAGCCGACCACCTTGCTCGGCTGCGTCATGCCGGCCACCGCAAGGCCCACGGCAAAGAGCAGACCCGACGCGAATGAGAGCAGCAGCTCGAGCACGCTGCGCGGTTTTTTCTCCGTCTGACTCATGACCGACCTCCCAACACGTGCAGGGCGAGGAACACGGTGAGCGCGCCGGTGGCCATGAAGGTCACGGTCGCGACCAGCGAGCGTGGTGAGAGTCGGCTGATGCCGCACACGCCGTGGCCGCTGGTGCAGCCGTTGCCCATGCGTGTGCCGACGCCCACCAGCAGCCCAGCCCCCACGATGGTAGCGAGGGAACGATCGATGTGGACGGCAAACATGCCGGGTGCGATCTGAAACATCAGCGCGCCGCCGAGCACAAGGCCCAGCACGAATGAGAGACGCCAGCCGACGTCTCCCAGCTTGGGCAGCAAGAGGCCACCGAAGATGCCGCTGATGCCGGCGATGCGGCCCAGCCCGAACAGCATGAGCGCAGCAGCTAGGCCAATCAGAGCCCCGCCGAGTGCGGACGATAGGGGTGTGAAGGTCTCCATGATGTATTTCCTCGGGTTCAGGTGCAGAGGTGGCTCAAAAGATGGGCACGGCCAGCAGGGGGCACGGGACGCGACGCAGCACGCGCTCGGCATGGCTGCCCAGCAAGGCGTCGCGCAAGCTGTCGTGCCCGCGTGTGGCCATCACGATCAGGTCCACACGCTGACTCTCGGCGCGCTCCAGCAGCGCTCCCTCGATCGAGCCGCGCGCGACCTCGTAGTGGCAGGTGATCCCCGCGCGTTTCGGCAGGGAGGGGCTCGGCGCAGCGGCTCCGTTGTCGACGTGCAACAGCTCGATGTTTACCTCGCTGGCGCTGACCAGGTCGGCAAGCCACACGGCATGGATCATCCCTACCTCGGTGGCCTCCGCGTCACCAGCTGCCACCAGGATCCGCTGCAGCGTGATGTCTCCCGTCTCTTCGGAGACGAATGGGCGGCAGCCGTGGGGCAGCAGCAGCGCGGGCGCCCGTACATGCAGTGCAACCGACTCCGCAACGCTGCCAAGCATGGCGCGCACCAGCCCTTCACGGCTCGAGGTTGCACCGATCAGCAGCTGCGGCTCCACCTTCTTGATCGCGCGCACCAGCGTATCCACCGGGTCGTCGCAGCAGTTCTCGACGACGCGCTCGTGCTGCATCTGCAGCTTGCGCTCATCACCCGAAAGCGAGCCGCTCGGCAGCAGCCGCCAGCGTGTCAGTAGCTCCACCGCCTGGGGGATGCGAGACTGCGCAGCCTCGTCGTCATTGACGTGCAGCGACAGCAGCTTGCTTTCACTACGCAGCGCCAGCGCCACCGCGTGCGCGAACGCGCTGCGCTCCTCGTCGCGTAGGTCGGTCGTGTGGGCGATGGTCAGCCCGCGCACTCGCATTGCTTGTGTCTGGTGTTGCATGACTTGCTCCATGATCGGCCGCCGTTCGAGATGGCTACAAAGCAGCGCTCGTGCCACGTCGTGGACCGGCAAAAAGGTATTTTAATTCGATGCGTTCAGAAAGCTCGTGAAACAACACGAAACGCCCGCGCGCGGACGTTTCATCGCCTGCAACATGCTGTGGCGCCTACAGGCCGAACGCTTGCTCGAGCTGCACGGCCGACATGGCGCCGGCGCTCTGCTTCACGAGCTTGCCCTCACGGTAAAACTGTAAGGTGGGGATGCTCCGGATTTGAAAGCGCGCGGCGAGCTCCGGGGCGGCCTCGGTGTCCACCTTGGCAACGATAAGCTTACCCTGGTGTCGTTTGGCCAATTTTTCGAGCTCAGGCGCCACTGCCCGGCACGGCCCGCACCATGCGGCCCAAAAGTCGACGAGCACGGGTAACCCCTGCGAAGTCAGCTCATCGAACTCTGCAGACGACTCGATGCTCAGGGGCCTATCCGCGGGCGAAAGCTGAGCTTTGCACTGGCCACAGCGCGATACATCTCGCAGACGAGAAGACGGAACTCGATTCTTGGCCGCGCAGGTAGGACAGCTCAATATCATACCCCAGAACTTAACCACCCCAGGCAGCCCAGCAAGGGCTCGCGGCTCCGTTGGAAAAGCGCGGCGCGAAAAGGCGGCCTCCTGCCCTTGCGGGCTCGCGGCAAACTCTTCTTCACGACGCACCACGTTCGGAGTCTAGCGCCTCGGCTTGCCCGTGCTGGATGACTGCGCAATGGCAGTTTGCCGTGGCGACGATGGACGACTTCAATGAGGCGCAGGCGCGAGGTTTGTCGCACGACGAAGCGCTTGCGCGCCTTGCCAGCGATGGACCCAACGAGCTTGCCTCGGAGGTGCGCGCATCCTGGTGGCGGACCCTGTTCGAGATGGTGCGTCAGCCCATGATCGTGCTGCTGCTTGCAGCCGGCAGCCTGTACCTGGTCCTCGGGGACGTGAGCGAAGCCATCGTCTTGCTGGCCTTCGTGCTGGTCGTGATCGCCATCGAGGTGGTCCAGGGACAAAGAACCGAGCAGGCACTGACTGCGCTCAAGGGGCTCACGAGCCCGCGCGCGCTCGTGATTCGGGATGGCAAGCGCGTAAGGATAGCCGGCAAGGAAGTGGTTCGGGGCGACCTCGTGCTCCTGAATGAGGGGGACCGCGTTCCAGCGGATGGTCGTGTGGTCGTTCAGGCGAACTTGTCTTGCGACGAATCGCAACTGACTGGCGAATCCGTGCCCGTCAGTAAGATCGCACCTGACGATCGGTCGTCGGCGAAAGCAGACGGGGACAGCCGGCCTTTCGTTTTTGCCGGCTCCTTGGTCGTACACGGTCAGGGGGTGATGGAGGTACAGGCTACAGGGACGCGCAGCGAGCTCGGTAAGATCGGTACCTCGCTCGCGGGAGTCGATGTCGAAAAGACGGCCCTTGCGCGCGAGGTCGACCGCATCGTGCGAATCATTGCCATCCTCGGGGCGATCTTATGCGTTGCCCTATTTCTCATCATTGGCCTGACGCGCGGAGATTTCATGGCGGGCTTACTGTCTGGAATCGCGCTGGCGATGGCGATCTTGCCGGAGGAGTTCCCGGTCGTGCTCACGGTGTTTTTTGCGCTGGGAGCACTTCGACTGTCCAAGCACCGCGTGCTTGCACGACGCGCCCAAACCATCGAAACGCTTGGCGCGACGACGGTTCTGTGCACGGACAAGACAGGTACATTGACGGACAATCGCATGCGCGTCGTGCGGCTCGATACAGGTCAGATCGTACATCAAGTGGGCGATGGCCCCCTGCCTGAAGTCGTGCACGAGCTTGTTGAAATAGGAATCTTAGCCAGCCAGCGGGATCCGTTTGATCCGATGGAAATCGCCTTCAAGGAGCTCGGTGAGCACGACCTGAGCGGCACCGAGCACCTTCACGCCGCATGGGAGCGCGTACGCGAGTATCCGTTGTCGAGTGCTCTACTAAGTATGTCTCACGTCTTTCGCGACCCCGCCGGAAAGCAATTGACGATCGCGGCCAAGGGAGCGCCTGAGGCCATCTTCGACTTATGTCACCTCGCTGCTGCGGAGGTCGAACGCTTACAAGAACGCGTCGATATCGCCGCTCAAGCCGGGCTGCGCGTACTGGGCGTCGCGCGCGCCACCTTCGCGGACGCGCCTCTCCCGGCAGGTCAGCATGACTTCGATTTCGACCTCGTAGGACTCGTCGGTCTGCAGGACCCGGTCAGAGTCGGTGTTCGCGCTGCGGTGGCAAGCTGCCAGTCGGCGGGCATTCGGGTCATCATGATCACGGGCGACTATCCTGCGACCGCCCAGGCGATTGCAGATGCGTGTGGCATCCAAGGGGATGCAAGCCCCTGCTCAGGGCCAGACCTGACGGTGCTCGACGACGCAGCCCTGGATGTGAAGCTTACCAACGCGCGCGTGATTGCCCGTGCGGTGCCCGAGTTGAAGTTGCGTATCGTGCGGGCTTTGGCACGGCGCGGCGAGGTTGTGGCGATGACGGGAGATGGCGTCAACGACGCGCCCGCTCTGAAAGCAGCCCACGTAGGGATCGCCATGGGCGCACGTGGTACCGACGTCGCCCGCGAGGCGGCCGCATTGGTCGTGACGGACGACGACTTCGGCTCGATCGTTGAGGGCATACGCCTTGGTCGGCGCATCTTCGATAACCTGCAGAAGGCCATGGCGTATGTCATCGCAGTTCACGTGCCGATCGCGGGTCTATCCTTGCTACCCGTATTGTTCGGTCTGCCTGCTGTCCTGATGCCTGTTCACATCGTCTTTCTCGAGTTGATGATTGATCCGATCTGCTCGCTGGCCTTCGAAGCGGAGCCCGAGGAGCACGATGTGATGGCAAGGCCGCCCAGGCCCCTAGGTGTCAAACTGTTCAGCACGCGCGTCTTACTGTGGAGCATCTTGCAAGGCGCGAGCGTCCTTGCGGCGGCGCTTTCGGTGCTTAACTATCAGGTTGCTTCCGGGCAGACTGACGCGCAGGCTCGCACGCTGGCTTTTGCGACGTTACTGATGGGAAACCTGGCCTTGGTCATGGTGAATCGTTCATGGACGGAGAGTGCCCTACGCCGCCTTGGCAGTAAGAACCTGACGGTCTGGTTGGTCGGTGGCGTTGCCTGCGTGGCGTTCGGCTTGGGCGTAGGACTGAGCGGTCCGCGCGCGTTGCTCCATTTTGCGCCAGTGCGACTCCCGGACTTGGCCATCTCAGGCCTGGCGGGGCTGCTGGCACTGTCCTGGTTCGAGCTTGCCAAGTTCTTCATTCCATCCTGGTTTTCTGGCACGCAGAAAGTGCGCACCAACCCCTAAGCGTCCCAAAGCGCTCACACCACCGGGCAACTCACGGGCGTGGGCCACATCCGAAGCACGGCTCGAGATATGCATCTGTGGGTCGTGAAAGCTGGAGTCTGAAGACCGTGGAGCCTACCCGCTTTTGCTCCAGCTTGCGGCGCTCTCGCACCACCCAAAGGAGACAGAAGATGAAAGCCCTAATCTATCAAGGCCCCGGCAAACGGACCTGGGACGACAAGCCCAAGCCCAGTATCCAGGAAGCTTCGGACGCGATCGTCAAGATCGTGAGGACAACCCTATGCGGGACCGACTTGCACATCATGAAGGGCGACGTCCCCAGCGTTACCAAAGGCCGCATTCTGGGGCACGAGGGTGTGGGCGTGATCGAGGAAGTCGGGCCCGCCGTTTCGAGCTTCAAGAAGGGCGACCGCGTGATCATCTCGTGCATCACCTCCTGTGCTCGCTGCGAGGCTTGCAAGAAGGGAATGTATTCCCACTGTGCTAATGGTGGGTGGATCCTTGGTAACATCATCGATGGCACCCAAGCCGAATACGTACGGATCCCGCTCGCGGATACAAGCCTCTATGCCGTGCCTAAGGATGCGAATGAAGATGCGCTGGTGATGCTGAGCGACATTCTGCCGACCGGCTTTGAGTGCGGCGTGTTGAACGGTGGCATCAAGCCCGGTGATACGGTCGCCGTCGTCGGCGCGGGACCCATCGGACTCGCGGCACTCATGACCGCGCAACTCTACTCACCGTCCGAGATCATCATGATCGACCTCGACGACAACCGCCTCGAGGTGGCGCGATCCCTAGGTGCTACGCAAGCCGTGAACAGCAGCGATGGTAAGGCCGCGGAGGCCGTCATGCGGCTGACTGACAAGAAGGGAGTCGACGTGGCGATCGAAGCCGTCGGCATCGGCGCCACCTTCGGCATCTGCCAGGATATCGTGGCCGCGGGTGGTCACATCGCCAACATCGGCGTCCATGGCAAGCCCGTCGAGCTCAAGCTCAACAAGCTCTGGGATCGGAACATTACGATCACCACGCGTCTCGTCGATACCGTGACCTTACCCATGCTGCTGAAAAGTGTGCTCTCCGGCAGGCTCGCTCCGCGCCGGCTGATCACCCACGAGTTCAAGCTCGACGAGATGATGAAGGCCTATGACACCTTTGGCGACGCGGCCAAGCAGAAGACACTCAAGGTGATCATTCGCGCCCTGTGAGGCGACCTTCCCAGTTTGCAAGTCTGGCCGTACCATCCCATGGACGGCGCGCACATCGCAGGCATCGTCCACGAGCCGGACGGCACATCTTGAGCCGCTACGGAACGATAGGACGGGATTGCGCTCTGGGCACGTGGCCGCTCGGGGAACCATCCGCCGCAGGCCCGCTCCCTCGTCTCGCGGGTATTCTCAACGCAGCCTCTGTTTCCAGGACCGCCAGCGTAGTCTTCACCACCGTGTCGGGATTCAGCGAGATGCTGTCGATGCCCTGCTCGACCAGGAACTGCGCGAACTCCGGGTAGTCGCTCGGAGCCTGGCCACAGATGCCGATCTTGCGACCCTTGGCTCGGCAGGTGGCGATGACTTGGGCGATCATCTTTTTCACGGCAGGGTTGCGCTCGTCGAAGATGGGGGCAACGATCTCGCTGTCGCGGTCCACGCCGAGAATGAGCTGCGTCAGATCGTTCGAGCCGATGCTGAAGCCATCGAAGATTTCGGCGAACTCCTCCGCAAGGAT
>JBKJIA010000103.1:0-5599 GCA_046598735.1 Polyangiales bacterium | reverse complement strand
CAGTGAAAACAGCTCCCGTGGTCTTACGCTGCTGAGGGCGTGGACATCGTCGGAGAGGGACTCCGCCTTGCCTTTCGAGGCGGGAAGTACGGTCAACATGATCTCGAGCCCAATCGTCCACACGGTCATTGCGGCGGTCAATAAGCCGCACCATGCGCATACCAGGGCAAGGCCGTGATTCACGGTGCCTTGGTGCCTGGCAAACAAGGCAGCCAGAGCGAAGAGGTTCATGGAGATGACCGAGAACGCCGAATAGAGGAACACACGGCGGATCACTCGGTCCTGCGAAGGCACCATCGGGATCAGTCTCACACCCGTTCCGTTGACGACGATGCCGAGTAGGGCCGCCACGATCACCGACCAGTCAGGAGGAACTTCCATTCTCACGAGGTACCAGGCGAAGTACGGCATCGTGAACATCAGCAGGATGCCAGGCAGCAAGTGCAATCTGAACCAGATGCCTTTCCGCTTTCGATACCGCGGGATGAAGCCGAACCTACCAAGCTGGATCGTGTAATACGCAGTCGAAATCAGAATCAGTGCCACGCCGATGTAGTAGGTCAGACTCACTCGTTTCCGCTTTCCTATTGGCGGCGTCGCCGTGGCGCTGAGCGAGGGGCGCTCAGACAGCAAACAGACGCCTGGGGATGCCTGTGCTGCAGAATCCCGTCACAGGCGGGCTTCGTGACATAGTGAGCTTGACGGGTCGCGTCAACTCAACCCCACCGCAACCTGCACTTGGTGTGGGCTTGCCTACACGCGAAGGTTGCGTCGCAGAAAGTCGCAGAGTTCCAAGCGGTCGTCGCATGCATGCCGACGGCGCCTAGCGCCCTGTTTGTCGGAGCGATAGGCCGGCAGCACGCGAGCGTGAACCTGAGGGTGTCGGTGGAGGGGAGGCCCCTCGATTCGCCTTGACCCGCCTTTCCTCGCGCACACCTGACGGGTTGGTCCCGCCTTTTCCGGTCTCGCTCACTACCACACTCACTACCCAGCCCGTTCGGGCCACGCAGCAGCCGGTGGTTTGGGTCCTAATCCTGCAATCCGAGGCTCCGTTCCGCCTGACTCTGTTGCCGTTTGGTCGCTCATTTCCGTCTGCCTTGCTTCTCAATGTTGTGGGCTGGCCGAATTCGGCCGTCCTCCATCTCATAGAGAACGTCAAAGACGTCCAGGGCGCGGTGGTCGTGCGTCACGACCAGCACGGCCGCACCCCGCTCATGCGCCACCGTTCGAAACAGCTCCATGACCGTTCTGCTCCGCACGCTGTCCAGGGCTGCTGTGGGCTCGTCGGCCAGGATCAGCGACGGCTCATTGGCCAAGGCTCGGGCAATGGCAACCCGTTGTTGTTCGCCGCCGCTGAGCATCTCCGGATAGGAGTTCTCCCGATTGCCGACGTCGAGGTAGCTGAGGAGCTCGCGAGCCCGGCGACGACCATCCGCCTTGCCACCGAACTCGCACGCGATCTCCACGTTCTCTCGCGCGTTGAGGAAGGAAGTTAGGTTGGCCTTCTGGAACACGAAGCCGAGGTGGCGTCGTCTCAGGCGGGAGAGATCCTCGAGCGGGACTCCGTCTTTGACCACGGAGCGCCCCTCAAAGAACACCTCTCCGGTGTCCGCCGGGGAGACGAAACCCAGCGCCTTGATCAGCGTGGACTTGCCCGAGCCACTCGGCCCAAGCAACGCAGCCACCGTCCCCCGCCCAAGCGTAAGGCTGACATGGTCAAGCGCCGTGACAGCGGCCGCTCCGGCTCCGTAAACCTTACTCAAATTCTGGGCGCGCACTGCGTCGGTCATCGACTAGCCCTCCAGCGCGCGCGCAGGGTCGATGCGCATGACGTGACTGAGACCGAGGATGCTTGCGAGCGTCACGACCATCATGGTGGCGAGCGGCGCGATAAGCGAGATGGTTTCCGTGATCAACACGCGACGCGGAAACATCGGAAAGGCGAACTCCGCGATCGCGAAAGCGACCGCGTATCCAAGGGCACCGAGCAGCCAGGCCTGTTGCAGGATCAGGCCGAGAAGGCGTGAGCGCGGAGCGCCCATGAGCTTCAGCACTGCCAAGTCGTGCGTCTTCTCGAGGGTAAGGTTGTACATCACCATCATCACGATCACGGTGGCCGTCAGCGTGAGAATGACCGTGAAGAGCCCGATCTGCATGCGCGCCCGCTGAACGACGCCACCCAGCAGCAGAGCCTCCTCCTCCTCCTGCGTGTACGCCGTCACGTCGCCCCAGCGCTGCAACGTCGCGCGTACCTCTGCCAGGCGATGGGGGTCGACCTCGAGCAGCACCGCCGCGACCGGTGGCGATGCGAGCGCCGGTGCTCGCCAGCGAGGATCCGTGGGCAGGTCTTCGAGTGCTGGCTGGCTGCGACCGAGCTCGGTTCCGCGCAGGCGCTCGAGCACGCGTTGTCGTTCTAGAACAGTTGCCTCAGGGGGTTGGTCGAAGGCGACGAGTTGCGTGTCCGCTGCGCTCAAGAACGCGACCGAGTCCCCACCTGAGGTAAGCGCATTTCTGGTGAGACCCACCACGCGATAGGGCTCGCCGGCGAGCACGAGTGTCTCGCCGATGTCGAGACCCATCGACGCGTCGACGATCATCTCGCCGTGCGCTTGCGCGAGGGGGCGCCCCCTTACGAGCGGCAGGGTTAGTCCCGGGTCGTCCGGCCAACCAAGACCTACCAGTGCGATGCGCATGACGGCCCCGCGGTGGTCTCGCTGAAGGAGCTGATACGTGTAAGGTCGAGCACTCCGTACGCCGGGGACTGCGGCGGCGCGTGCCTCGACACTGGGGTCTAGTCGAGAGCTCTCCGCGAAAGGGCCACGCGTCTCGCGCTGCACGATCCAGATGTCTGCCCGCATCGCTCGCGTGAGGATGGTCGCGTCATCCACCATGCCCGCGTAGATGCCTTGCATCGCGATCACGACACTCAGGAGCAATCCGACCCCCGCCGCCGTGCCTAGGAAGCGTCCGACGTGTCGACGAACGTCGCGGATGGCGAGGTTCATTCTGACCGCCAGCGTCGACCGACCGATAGCGAGTTGCCCAGGCTTTTCGCGGCAAAAATTGCGTCTCCCTCTGACACTCCCTGAAGCACCTCGACGCTCTCTTGACCCGTCAGGCCAAAACGAGGACGCACGACGGCGATCTTACCCTGATGATCGACGTACAGGTAGGCTCCGCTCTGATCGTGGTGGATCATGCGCAGCGGAATTCGTAGCGTGGCCTCGTGCCGAGCGAGCTCGATCCTTACGTCGGCTCGCTGTCCAATGGCGACGCGACGGTCGACCGAGTCGGGCGCGACTTCGACGATGAGCTCGTGGGTCTGGCGGTCCGCTTCCCACGAAACCCTGGTGACCCTTCCTGCGACCGTCGTGCTGGCACCGGGAAATAGTATGGTGCTGCGCTGCTCCGTCGCGAGCAGGGGCAGCACGGTCTCATCGATCGCGGCACTCACGTAGACTTGACTCGTGTCGACAAGTCTCAGCACCGTCGAGCCGACGGCTACCGTGTCCCCGGGCTCTCGCAGTCGCCGCGTCACCAGGCCGTCGAAAGGAGCGAGCAGCGTGGCCCGCACCATCGTCGCTCGGCGCTGCTCGGCGCCTCCCGCTGCCACCTCGATCCCCCTGGTGGCCTCCGAGCGCTGGGCGAGAACCCTATCGAGATCTGCGCGCGCGAGGCGGAGCCGATCGTTGACCTCGTCTCCTTGCTGCCCCTGCATCGCTCCAGAAGCGATCAGCGCGTGCGCGCGGGTGGACTCGCGTTCGGCCGCAGCCAGCGTCGCGCGGGCGCGCTCTTCTTCCGCGGCAAGGCGCGTCAGTTGAGCGCGAGCGGCCGCGATTCCTGTTTGTGCTGATCGGAAGTCGGCCTGCGCTTGGTTGGTCTCGAGCCGGGCGAGCTCTTGGCCCAGAGTGACGCGCGCTCCCTCGTCGACGAGCACTTCGCTAAGTCGCCCCACCAGATCGAAGCCGACATCGGCTTCACGCTGGCTCTCGATGGTGCCGCGGCCAAACGCTTCCTGCACCACTAGGCCACGCTCGACGCGAGCGACCTGCACACGAACCGGAGCCCAGAGCCGAAACCAAGCGATGAGCAGCGTCGCTCCGAGCGCGATGACGATCCAGAGGCTGCGGCGCACGAAACCCAGCAAGAGCACGCCCCAATGGAGGTTGCCGCGTCCAGTCTTCATGGATGGCCTTGTTCTGCGCGGCCGATGACGACGCGCGCGACAGGTCCACCCAGTGTCGAAGCACGGTGTTGCGCCGCCGACCGGGTGGCACCCGATGTTTGCCCTTCACGCAGGCACTCGCTCACGTACGCCCGCTTTCTCTGCGCGCAAGCAGAGAATCGCTTTTGGAGCCGCTCCTCGGGAGTGCCATGAGGAGTATCGAGCGTGCGTCAATTGGGCGCGTTATCGAAAACGCGCAGCAGCGCCACCAGCACCAGCGCGGCGGGCGGCATCATCAGCGGCGAGAGCAGGCCGACCACCACGGGCGCGAGGAAGAAAAAGCAGCGCAAGCTCCAGCTGTACAGCACGCCCGCGCGTTGTACGTAGGCGACCGCCATCGGCTCGCGGCGCGTGCGGTCTGAAGAGCCGACCGGTAGCGACATGATGAAGCCCGTGTGGTGGTAGTAGCGTGCGGCCATCGCGGAGCAGACGAAGGTCGAGAACAGCGTGCCCAGCAGCGCAAGCTCCAGAACCGAACGGCTCGTCAGCCCCTCCAGGTCGAGCCGGGCCGTAGTCAGGTCTATTTTGGAGGCCATCAAACTGACGGCTCCCATCGAGCTGAGCGCGGCCGTGGAGGCGGTGATGGTGGCCGACATCAGCGAGTTGCGCAGCGTCTGGACGGCCAGCAGTTCAGTGCCAGGAGTTCTCGAGAGGGCGCCCACCCAGTCTGCCCGCAGCACACCGTGAGCCGAGCGCGCGGTCGCGCTGGGGTCGCGCCGCCCGGTGCGCCAGACGCGCAGCTCGTACGTCCCTAAGATCGCCGCGCCCAGGCCGATTGCGAGCCACGTTGGCCACGGTTCTATCACGTCAGGATGCCTTGCTGACGAGGCGCACGCGAGCGCCAACTCGCCGCGTAGCCCGTACCCAGCGACAAGGCAGAGCAGACAAGAGTAAGGTTTGCAGGTGAGGCGACCTGTACCGAGTTGTCAACATCAAGACTCCAAACCCAGGTCACGCAGCTTGCGCCAAAAGGTGGTGCGACTCATGCCCAGGCTCTCGGCAGCCCGCCGCTTGTGCCCGCCCGCTCGCTCCAGCGCGCGCAACATGCGCCGCGCCTCGGGGTCCGTGGTGGCTGTGATCGGCGGCAGCTCGGGCACCTTGTGCGACACAGCCTCGCTCGGCACAGACTCTCCCCGCACGATCTCGGGCGGCAGCTCGGCCTCGGTGATCACCGGGCCACGTCCGATGGCGAAGGCGTACTCGAGGGCATTGGACAGCTCACGAACATTGCCCGGCCAGTCGTAGGCATCAAGCGCAGCCAGCGCACCCTGGGTCAGCCGCTCGACCTTACGCTTGCCGCGCTCGTTGAAGCGAGCCACCAGGTGCTGGGCGATCAGTGCGACGTCGCCCTTGCGCTCGCGCAGCGACGGTAAG
>JBKJIA010000003.1:0-7117 GCA_046598735.1 Polyangiales bacterium | reverse complement strand
ATCGCGCGCGGTTTCGTGCGCCGGTGGTGCCAGGTGATCGCATGGAGCTCGCGGTCGAAGTCATCCAGCGCAAGTCGAACATCTGGAAGTGCGCGGGCACGGCCAAGGTCGACGAGGCGTTATGTGCGGAAGCAGAGCTACTCGCCGCGATCGTGGATCGCGAAGACGGCGGCTAGCTCGTTGGCGGATCGCTAAACACTCAGATCGCGTCCAAGTCGTTCGGCCAATGTGCGCGGGTTGTCTTGCTCGATCACGTCTAAGCGCGACAAAAACCGACCGAACTCTTTGTAGCCCGCGGCGTACGTCCCCTTCATGTGCACGTCGATGATGCGCGTGGTGGCAAAACGCAGGCAGCCAGCGCGTAAATGGCACCACAAGGCATTCCATTCGCGGCCCTTGAGCTCCCGTTGCTCGCGGTAACCGTCAACCAAAGCCCGGGCCAGCCGCCAATCGAGCGTATCGCCGCAGCACCAAGCCAAGATGGTGACCGCAAGGTCGTAGACAAGGATACCGTCGCTTGCGCTCTCCCAGTCGAGCAGGGCCACGAGCTCGTCGCCGCGCCACAGCACGTTGTCACGAAACAAATCGCCATGAACCACGCCGGTGGGCAAGTCGGTCGGTAGCGCTGCAACCAGCTCGGCATGCAGCGCGCGCAGACGCGTAAGGGGAGCCGCAAGCTCAGATCGCTGTGCGAGCTCGGCTTCGCCCAAGAGGCGCGCCACGTCGCCGAGCCCGAAGCGGCCCGCGCGGATGATGGGAAACGCGCGACCTGCCTCGGCAGCGCGAGCGAGTGCTCGTCCCACCGCGCCGACGCGCGCGGCATCCACGCGCTGCTGGCAAAGGTCCTCACCCGCTACCCGGCAGTAGACGACCACGGGCTTTCCGCCAACCCTGAGCTCACCCGCGGCCGGTCCTGCCACGCGTTTCGGCAGCGGAACCCCGCCCTCGGCTAGGAAATCGACCAGAGCCCACTCGTAGGCCACGCCCTCGACCTCTTGCTGCTCGTATAGGCGCACGAAGTAGCGGCCGTGGTCCGTGTCGATGAAGTAGTTGGAATTGACGGTGCCCGCGGAGATCGGGATGACGGCTCGGCATGTTCCGAGTTGGTGCGCACTGGCTACGCGCTGCGCATTTTCGAAATCTAACTCCGTAAATCGACCCATCGGACCTGCTCCCTAACCCATATGTGGGGACTTGTGGCACAAGCAAGTCTGCATACACCGGGTACACTAATTGCTGCGCGTCGAACTTTACACCCCGAACCCAGGATGGTATGCGGAATCGACGGGGCGTTTTCGAGCGCCAAGAGGGGGGCCAAGTGGGCATCGATACAAAGAAATCCGCTGCGCGGGTGAAGGTGGAGCCACGTGCCGCCAACGCCAAGAACCAAGAACGCACTCAGGTCGCCGCTAAGCGGCCGAGTGTACCGCCCGCGGCGCCTAAGAAGAGCGGGAAAACCATCCCGCCTCCGGCCGCGAACGACAACGATCGCAACGCAAGCACTCCTGCAAAGCGGCCGATGGGGGCGCTGCAACCCATGCGGGCACCCACGCCCATTGGGCGGGGTCGCTTGCCCACCGGAAGTCTGCATACGGAGGCGCGTCCACCTCAGGAGGCCGAGTCGATCAAGGCTCGACTGACCACGTTGATCGCGACTCAGCAAAAGCTCGCGGATCTCAAACGCTCCGCGAACAAGAACTTCTACGAAATAGGTCAGCTTTTGCATCGCGTACGCGAGCAGCGCTTGTTCGAGGTCAAAGGCTACGGATCGTTCGAGAGTTTCGTCGAACGTGAAGTGAACCTTGGGCAGCAGTTTTGCCTGACAGCTGTGCGCATTTACGAGACGTTCTTGCCAGAAGCTGTGGCGACGCTCGGGATGGCGCGATTGTCTGCCGCAATTCGCGCGATCGACGACGAGACCTCGCCCGTAAGCTCGAATGACTCGATTCGTAGTGCGCGCTCCCCCATTCCGCCGCACAAGCTGTAAACTCCGCTTCGTGTTTGAATCCGGAGCTTGGGCGAAGTGCTAGCGCTGCTACTCGCCCTATTTTGCGTCGCGGCGAATGGCTTCTTCGTCGCCGCGGAGTTTGCGCTCGTTAAAGTTCGACCCACTTCCCTCGAAGCGCAAGCGACTGCGGGCGATAAGCGCGCCCGGCGTGCGCTCGTGGCGCTCGATCATCTGGACGCGTACCTGAGTGCCGCGCAGTTGGGCATCACGCTCGCATCGCTGGCGCTCGGTTGGGTGGGCGAACCGGCCATCAGTCATTTGATCGAGCCCCAGTTCGACGCAATCGGGATTCCACGCAGTTTTGCGCATCCGATCGCCATGACGATCGCGTTCGCGTTGATCACGAGTCTGCACATCATCGTGGGCGAGCAAGCGCCGAAGTACGTCGCGATTCAGCGCTCAGAGAAGACGGTGCTCGCCTGCATTACGCTGATGTACTGGTTTCACCGCGGCACCTATCCGGTCGTGCGGGTGCTGAACGGTGTGTCGAATGGTTTCTTGCGCATGATCGGACTGGGTGCGCCGCCGAGCGAACACACAGCAGCATCGCCGGAAGAAATTCGCTTGATCGTGCAGTCGTCGTTTCGTGCGGGCAGTCTCGAGGGATCGCAGCGTGATTTGCTCGAGCGCGTGTTGCGCGGATCGGGACGCAGCGTGCGTTCGATCATGGTACCGCGCGTAGATATTTCGATGTTCTCGCTGGAAGACGACATCGCGCGCTGTGAAGAGCGCATGCGTCGCGAGGGCTACAGCCGTTATCCGTTGAGCGAAAAGAACAACCCGGATCGCATCGTGGGCTACGTGTACGCAAAGGATTTGTGGGCCGCGCCGCGCCCTTTGCGCGCGGGCTTGTCCGCGTTGCGGCGGGATATTCTATTCGTGCCCGAAACGCGCGTCGTCACCGAGGTGCTCGAAGATTTCCGTCTTTCAAATACTCCGATCGCAGTGGTCGTGGATGAGTACGGTGGAACGAGCGGGCTGGTGACCCTCGAAGATTGCGTGGAAGAAATCGTCGGCGATATTCGCGATGAAACCGATGAGGAGCCGTCGCGCACCGTGATCCGACCTGACGGTTCCGTCGTGGTCGATGGCTCGACTGCGTTTGCGGACGTAGAGGTTGAAGAGATTCGCGACCTAGTGGGCGAAGAAGACCGCGATGCGACGGTGGGAGCGTACGTGATCGAGAAACTCGGACGCATCCCAAGACCAGGCGATCGCGTGCGTGTGGGTGAGTTCGAGGTGGTGGTCGAGTTGTTGCGAAGGCGACGCGTGAGCCGCGTGTCATTTCGGGCTGCGCCAAAGCACTCTACGCTGCCGCCCGCAAGCTGAGCGTCACACCCAAACCGTCAGGTATCGCGCGGGCCTGATTTTTTACAGACCGCTGAGCAGCGGATTGACTGGGATCCCGAATAGGTCCGCAAAACGCTCCACGCCGGGCGGCAAGCGACCGTGCTTGCGTCGGTGATTCCACAGCACGGCTGCGAGCACGTCGATCGCAAGCGACGTGGGTGTCTCTTCGAAATGCAGACCGTCAGGTAGGCGCGCGGTGTGCGTGGATGCCACGCTGTCATCGACAAGCGGATCGAAGAGCGAATGCGTCACGCCATCTGCCCGCAACCACGCAAGCGCCAGAACTTCTACGAAAGTGCCGTGAAGCGGACGAATTAGCAACACGCCGCCACGCTCTTCGTCGCCTGCCAGCAGAGCGCGTGCGGACACAGTGGACCGTAAGCCATCGCCGCCTGCGGAGTTCAGCGCGCCAGCGATCAAGAGCGCCAGCTCAGGATCTTCTTCGACCGCGAGCAGAGCGATCAATGCGGACGATGCGCTGATACCTTCGGCTGTGGCGTCGGACAACACGGCTTCAATAATGTGTCTGCGCGCTACAATCGCGAGCGATGCATAGGCACTTGCAAGACCACGCGCTGCATCTGGATCGGTGGCAGCAGCCACGATCAGGGCACCAAACGGCCCGACTCTGCCGCGACTTGCGGCAAAGAAAAGAGGAGGCCGACTCTCGTCGCGGTTCGACACGGCGGCGAGTCATACTGCCTTCAGGCATTACCCACAAGGGTTAGCTAAAAAGCCGACTGATGGCCGAAGGTTGGCCCTGCGCTTGACGACTGCGGTCCGTGCCGTGTAGGCACGTGTTCGCGCATGACTAGTGAAAGTGCCGTCGAGCTAGAAGCAAACCGCGACCTCGTGGAACGCGTGATGCGAAGGGTCGTGAGCGAGCTTGATTTGTCGTGTGACCAGGACGATTTGCGCGGCTACGGCTTTCAAGGCTTGCTCGAAGCCAAGCAGCGGTTCGACGCGGACCGGGGCGTGCGATTTTCCACGTTTGCTTACTATCGGGTGCGCGGCGCGATTCTAGATGGCGTGCGCAGCCAGGGCTGGATGAAGCGGCGTGCCTACGCAAAGCTCAAAGCGTTTGAAGCCGCGGACAGCGTATCTGAGTCTGTTGGCGAGGCGCATGCTGAGAAGCCGCTCGCCACGTTGGCTGCGCGCGCTGCAGAGATCGACGATGTGCTAGCAAAAGTCAGCGCAGCGTATGTGATCGCGGCGGTGGGTCAGGATCGCGTCGCAGAGGAAAGCACACCCGAGACGCTGCTGAGTGGCGCCGAAGAACAATCGACGGTGAAGCGTGGTCTTGCACGTTTGCCCGACAAAGAGCGGACGTTGCTGGAAGCAGTCTACTTTGATGGCGTTACCATCGAACAAGCGGGAGAGCGCCTGGGCCTATCCAAGTCGTGGGCGAGTCGGCTGCATGCAAAGGCGCTCGATCGAATGCGCAAGAGTCTGCTGACGGAGCAGCGGAGGTGACCCGCCTGCGCACGGGGACACGCGCGCTGCTGGTCGCGATCTTACTGTGCGCGAATGCGAGCCAGGCCCAGGCGCCGATGACGCCGAAAGAACGCGCCGCCCGGCTCACCGCGCGCGGCGATCAACTGCGAGCGGCCGGCGATAGCGTGTCCGCGACTGCGTTTTATCGCGATGCAATCAGCGTCGCACCGCGCGAGCCATCCGCCTACCTTGCGCTAGGTGACACGTACGCCGAGGCGGGCGAGCTTGCGAACGCAGAAGAAGTCTTTCACGTGGGGCTGCGCTACGCGGGCGAACAAATATCGCTGCTGCTGGGCCTTGCGCGTGCGTACGAGCGCAACGGCGCCCCGTTGCGCGCGCTCGAATCGTTTCGCATGTTTGCGCTCGCGCATCCCCACGAAGCCATGTTGCAAGCCGAGCACGCGCGTTGTGCGGAATCGCTTGGCCGGTTCGTTGAAGCCTTGAGCGCGCGTCGCATGGAGCTCCAAGCGCGCACAACCGTAAGCCGGGACGAACGTTTGCGCAGCGAAACGGCAGCACGCATCCGTGCCCTCGAGCTGCTGGTGGCAAGCAGTGATCGCGCACGCACGCCTCAGCTTTGCGCGCTCCCACTCACGCCCGTGCGACGCGTCCTCGCCCGTTGCCCATGACTGGGCTTGCTGCCACGCGCTGGCGGCCATTTCTCGCATCGTTCGCATCGGCGCGTCGAGTGCCACCGATTGATCGCTGTGTAGAGGTCTACGCAGCTCCTCGCTGAAATAGTGCGTAGGCATCTCTGCACCTCCACGAAAATTTCACGCTACCTCTGGGTAAATACTAATGATTCTTGCAAGACCGGCTTCTGAATGCCCGTTGGAGTCGACGGCACGAAAGCTGCTCTAGCCAGCCCCATGAGCACTAAGCAAGACACCCAGCGCGCCATCGATATCTTGGCCAAATCGGTGTACCGGGACCTCAAGCAAAATGGTTACTCGCGTGCGGATATGGTCGCGTTCGCGAGCAGCATCCTTGAGCAGATCACGAGCGAAGCCAAAGCCGCCTCCTCTGCGCCCGCTTCCGTTCCGCCTTCGCACCTTGCCACGACGCCCGCGCCTTTGGGCCAGTGATCCATCCCTCCTTTAGTGAGGGCAATACTCAGGCTCAAGAGGCACGCCGTCCTGTGACGCGTGCCTTTCGAAATTGGAACGCTTGAGAAATGGCTGCGCAGCGCAGGCGCAAGCGGATAGTGACGCTGCCCTTGACCATGTGGTGCGCGAGAAGTACCACTCGCGCGCGTCCGAGCACTCTTCTTGAGCGGCTTTTCAAGGCTACTTGGAGCCGCGGCAGCGAACGTAATGACGTGATTGCGAACGCTGGCCCGAGCCTGGACGCTAGCGTTGCCCCGTACGCGTCCGCCTGATGCGCCCGTGCGGGTCGACATCGTCGCGCAGTAGCGTAGCTGCTGCGCTGCGCAGACTGCGCAACACAGGGAGAGCACATGGGTACGAAGATCGCCATCAACGGGTTTGGTCGCATCGGGCGCTGCGTGGCGCGCGTGTTGTTCGACGGTTCGTCATCTGAAAAGCCTTCGGCTGGCGACCTCGAGCTCGTCGCCATCAACGATCTGACTGACGCACCGACGCTTGCTCATCTCCTGCAGTTCGATTCGGTGCATCGCACGTACAAGCATACGGTCACGGCGGAAGGCAACGGCATCTCGATCGGCGGCAAGCAAATCCCGATCTTCGCTGAGCGCGATCCGAGCAAGTTGCCGTGGAAAGACTTGGGCGTCGACATCGTGCTCGAATGCACCGGCATTTTTCGCAGCAAAGCCAAAGCGACTGCGCATCTCAATGCCGGCGCCAAGCGCGTGATCATCAGCGCGCCCGGTGAGAACGATATCGATGCAACGTTCTGCGTAGGCATCAACACGGATGGTTACGACCCAAGCAAGCACACGGTGTTCTCGAACGCTTCGTGCACGACCAACTGTTTGGCGCCGATGGCGAAAGTGCTCAACGACACGTTCGGCATCATCAAGGGCCACATGGTCACCGTGCACAGCTATACGAACGACCAGAATCTGCTCGACCTTCCGCACTCCGATTTGCGTCGCGCCCGCGCCGCGGCGTTGTCGATGATCCCGTCGACCACCGGCGCTGCCAAGGCCATCGGCCTCGTGTTGCCGATGCTCAAAGGTAAGCTCGACGGTACTTCGATTCGTGTCCCCACGGCCGACGTCTCGATCACGTGTTTGACGGCGCAGGTCGGCAAAAACACCTCGCGCGATGAAGTGAACGCCGCCCT
>JBKJIA010000574.1:0-2928 GCA_046598735.1 Polyangiales bacterium | reverse complement strand
GGCAGGAAGAGATCACAGGTTCGGGCCAGAGGGGTAATCCGTGGATCGACGACGATTACCTTGGCTCCCCGTTCACGCGCCTGCCAGATGTAGTTCGTGGTGATGGGCGCACACTCGGCGACGTTCGCGCCAGCGACGAGAACGACCTCCGCACCCTCGATGTCGCTCCAGGGATTGGCGGCCCGATCGATCCCAAACGCCTTCTTGTTGCCGGCGCCGGCGCTCACCATGCACAGCCGCCCGTTGTAATCGATGTTGGCGGTACGCAGACACATGTGGGCAAATTTGCCCATCAAATAGGTCTTTTCGGTGGTTAAGCTCGCGCCCGAAAGGATGGCGAAGGCATCCGCTCCGTGCTCCTTTTTGAATCCTGTCGATCGCTTCGGCGACGTGTTGGATCGCCGCGTCGTAGCCGAGCTTTCGAAAACCAGAAGCTGCGCCTGAGTCTTTTTCGTAGGCATGCAGCAGACGGTCTGGATGCGCTTGTTGCAAGTAGCGCTTGACGCCCTTGGGACAGAGCATTCCGCGGTTGAAGGGAAATTCGTACCAAGGCTCGATGCCGATGACGGTGTTGTCTTTGACCTTAAGTTGTACTCCGCACTGCTGCCCACAAAAGCAGCAGTGGGTCTTGACGAGACGGTCAGGCTCCACACCCGAATCGACGCGCATGCCGGTCGCATAGGCGCGAGAGGGACCAAACTCCCGAATCACATTCAGGTCGAGGCTGGGAGTCGGGATGCCGGGAGCGCGGTCATGTTCGGAGGTCTTGTTCGAAGTGCTCATGGATGAAAATTCTCCGCGTCCTCTGCGTCGAGCGGCCCTTCACCGAGCCCGGGATTGGCGTGCACCGGCATCGGGAGGAGCTCTGAGGGTGGAGCGAGCGGTTGTCCGCCGCGATCACCGCTCCACATCAAGCCCTGCGCCATCGCGAAGGATGCGCGACGGCATGGAGGGCAGATCCACTGGTAGTGCTCGGTAGGGCTGCCTGGGATCTCGTAGCGATAGCCAAGTTGCTTCTCGACCTCGATCAGATCGAGCACGTGCATGCGCGACGAAAACGCATGACCGCAGCGACGGCAGTGAGCCTGCTCTTCGGCTCGCCCGATGTCCTTGTAGAAGCCGACGCCGAGCTGCGCCGGGCGCTGAAAGATGTGA
Source organism: Polyangiales bacterium (assembly GCA_046598735.1). Classification (GTDB taxonomy): domain Bacteria; phylum Myxococcota_A; class Polyangia; order Polyangiales; family DASUME01; genus DASUME01. The sequence continues at coordinate 1,773 of JBKJIA010000574.1, read as the reverse complement.
AAAAACTTCCCGAAAGGCAGCCATACGAACGTCGCGATGACGGTAACCGCGTGAAGAATGGAAATGAACGTAAAGCCGAAGCCCTTCATCCAGGTGTAGCTCGCGGTCAGCATGAGGCCGCTGACGCTTACTGCGAACAGGAGGATGAGCGGCATGAAGTCCTCTGCGAAGCGCTGCAGGGCCACCGCTCCCTCGTCGCGCATTCTACGGCGCATCGCCAACATCACACCTGCGATCACCAGAAACGCCGACCATACGAGACCATGGAAGAGGAAGAATCCGGCGACCGAGTCGTGCGGAAACCGAAACGCTGGGAAGCCGAATACAACGGCCTCATAGAACGCCAGATGACCAGGCACGGGTCGAAAGTGCAGCCAGCCAAACACGAGCGGAAACGTGATCGCGACCGCCAGCAGGCACCCCCACATGATCAGGAGGTGCGTCGTTCCGCGCAGCGTGCTGCGACGCAGGATGAAGCGATTGGCAAGGATGTCCTGGCTGAAGCGCACTGCCCAGAATCGCGCGTTGCGCAGCCTCCACCCGCGACGCCAAAAGGCCTGCCAACCGCGCCTCCAATAGAGAGCGGTCGGCGGCCTTGAGAGCCACATGCTGTAGCGATAAGTAAGGCCGAACGTCGCAAACAGAATGGAGAAGGTGTACGCGACCAGCGCCGCATCGAAGTGAGTGAGATTCCGCGAGCCCACGAGGATAAGCACGGCCAACACGACGGTGGCAACAAGCCCTCGCAACGTTGCGGTTCTGACTTCCGCTTTCATAGGGCCGAATCCTGACACATCGAGCTGAACGCTACAGCCGCAATGCGCGCTCCAGCTACCAAAGGGGCCCTCGCACCAGCATCACGCCGATGCCCACCAAGATCAGTGCAAGGACCACGTTGAAGCGCCCGAGGAGTGAGGCGCGACGCCGCATCAAGGCAGCTTGTTCTGAACCCGGCGCGCGTGCGATCGCCTCGGTCGCACGAGGCCCGTGGCTGAAATCGTGGACGGCGCTGACCACCATCACCAGCACGAACACCAGCAGCTTCGCGAGCACGAGCTTGCCAAACGTGGACGACAACCATTCGACGCGCGTGAAGTCCGACAGCCTGACGCCGCGCATCCATAGGTTGAAGGAACCCGTCACGCTCAAGATGCCGAAGCACGTCCAACCGACGTTCCGAAACCGCGTTCCCGTCTCAGTCAAGAACACGGCGGCGTTGGCTCGGTTACCCTGGCGCAGCCATGGCACGATCACCAAAACCAGGAACAGCATGCCGCCGACCCAGACGGTCGCCGCAAGAATATGGAGCCAAACAGACAGCAGATAGAGCACACGCATACCTTCACCGATCCGAGCACGCTGTCTTCATGGATCTACCCCTTTTTCCAGACGAGCATCCGGTGAAACGCGCCTTACCACACTTTGCTCCTCATCTTTCACATGGAGAGGTAGCGCTTCGAGGAAGTACTGTTCGACACGCAGGCAAGCTTCAACGACTTCCTGCTTGGAGACGTCACGTCGAATCCCGGCCTCGCGCGCAAGAGAAACGAAGTAACGGATGCGTTCGTGGCACGCCAGCAACAGGTCGACGAGCTCAAGCGAGCGCACTCTTCGGGTTCTGGATAGGTTGACTAACATGTTCTGTGCGGTCCGTCCGTTGGGAGAGCGTCGCAGGCTAAAGTCGGCTGGTGTCACCTAACCTCAGTCGCCTAAGGCGCGCGGGAACAGAACGTTGTTCTCGAGGTGGATGTGCTCCATCAGATCTTGCTCGAG
>JBKJIA010000107.1:0-6248 GCA_046598735.1 Polyangiales bacterium | reverse complement strand
GTAGTCGACCGAGTCCGTTGGCTTTGAAGCGGGTCGTCCAGGATAGACCCGTTCAAAGTGCGCATTGAAGTCGGCGTTGTTCTTGGGCGCTATGGTCTTATATTTCGCAAGATGGGCGCGAACGGCCTGCGACGGGCCGATTCCGAGCGCGGTCATCTTCTGTTTAAGGGCCACTGCGTCCACGGGATGAATGCCCCAGAAGTGGATCAGGGGAGTAAGATCGGCTCCAGCCGCCACTGACATGCGCAGAATGCGACTATCCACGTCATTTAGACCGTTGCTAGGCGTCTTCGCTATGTAGTCCAGGTGCTCCTGATGATAGAACTTGCGCAGCGGATCCCAGCCGAAAATGCGATAGACGTCTGCGTATTTGGCGTAGCCACGATGCTGGTATCTGAACTCGTCCTTGGTCGTGTTGGAGTAGTCCATTTCCTTACTGCTTCGGAAGTTGTCGGTGACCATCCAGTGGATCGCGGCATCGTCCGGCGTATAGCCCAGCCCGCCGAATGAGGGACCAAACGACTGCGCAAAAGCAGGCGTGAAATCCACTCCGAACTTCACGTTGCGCACGTAGGCGTGGATAAAGTTGTTGATGGCCTCCGTCTCGCCACGGAACTTCGACATGAGCTGCGCGTGGCCGAGCTCATGGTAATCGACTTCAAATTGGGTCGGATCAGTCAGCAACCAATGCTTACTGTTGCCGGTCTCAGCCTTGAAAGGATCGTAGGTGTTGTTGATTTGCGGATAGCCGATGCCATACACGCCATGGCGTATTTGGACGTCCACCTGCTGGTACAGCACCGTCCGATTGCGCTGCGCCGGCGGGTAGCCCAGCAGCTCTGAGACACCGTCCATGGCTTTGTCCCAGTTCTGCAGCAACGTTTTGGGATCGTCGTAGGCATAGATCCAGCTGCTCGGGACCTGCATCATGAATTTGTCGGTCTCGAAATCGGCCCAGGGGCCGGGAGCCGTGCGACGTTCTTGCCACTGCTGCATGGTGGTCTTATCGAAGCTCCTAAGTGAAAAGAAGGGAGCTTGGATCACGTTGCTGACCGAGACCTTGACGAGGCCCAGATTGGCCAAGTAAGGCACGACGATGTACACGCCGCCGCCTAAAGGGTTGGCGACATAGGTCACTTCGTTGGTAATGGGAAAAGTTCGGCTGACCCGGTCAAGTCGCTTGAGCGTGCTCTTGTTACTGTGATCGGCCGTGTGGGCGCCGACGAGTACGCTGAAACCCGCGTTCGCCAGCTCAGGAGGAACGGTCACCTTACCAATGCTGCCGGGGCTCAGGTATAAGCCAGTGGGCCTGCGTATGGAGTCGGTCGCAAAGGCGACCGGCCGCCCCCAGAACGCAGGCGCGTCAGCGGAGATGGTCACCTCATAGCTCTTCGTCGGGTCCGCAGGAGGCTCCGCTTTGCCAGGGAAGTAGTCAGCCGTCAGAAAGCGCTTGCCATCGAGCAGCTGTAACCCGCAGCTCAGCACGTTTTCCGGGCTAAAGACGTGCTCCAGTACGGTCTGTTGAATAGTGACCATGGCGCGCGCAAGTTCCTGCCCATCGCCAGCAGCTCCTACTCGGGCAATGCCATTCTTCGTGGCAGCGGTCATGAACAACGGACCGACGCGGGTCTCGTAGCTCGCCACCAGGTCCAGGGACTTTTGCATGATGGTTGCGTCTGTGTCGAGCAATACAGCGTTGCGAACAAAGCTAGACACTTCGGTATTGAGCTCGCTCGCAGCCAGCGCCGAAACGCCCGCCACATGCTGCTCGAGTCGTTCGAGAGTCGCGGACAGCTCGCTCGCAGAAATCCCGACCGCATCGGCCTTTTGGAGGAACAGGGTACTCAGCTCATGGTCCGACAATAGGCGTCCGTAGCTCGCTGGTTCGCTGATCTCGAAAGCGGCGATCTGACCCCAGCCTTGGTCGCCGATGCGCAGCTTCTCGTTGTGCACGTTGGGAGCAGCCTGGCCCGAGCGCGTCCCTAGGTTGACGTCGAGGGTGAAGGTCGATCCTTCCGCTTGGTTGTCGTAGCGCAGTCCAACGTGCACCCAAACTCCTGCCTTGAACGGGGCCGAAGTGACGGTCACCATCCCGCCTGCCGCGGCTGCAGAGCTTGCCACCAGTTCGATGTCGCCATCGGAACGCAGCGTCGTGGTTAGCACGAAGCCTTGGGCCCGACTGTATTGGTCCGTCGTGCCGAGAATCTGCGAACCGCCCGTCGCCTTGACCCACATCGATACGCTGAAGTCTGCGCCGTCCTTGCCAAGCTGGAGGCAGCCCTCATCCTTGATGTCGATGGACTGACCGTCGCTGATGCCCAGCGCCAGCGCACCCGAGGGCCCGGTCGTGTCCGTGATGCCCTCGGACTTCTGCTCGATCGACGCCGCGCCGGTCAGCGACAAGCCATCACAACCCACCGTGGCCGGAATAGTAAGGGGTGCAGGACATGCAGGACGCTCGGGAACCACTGGACCGGAGTCGAGGGACGAGTCTGGATCGATGCTGGAGTCCGTCGCGGCGTCGGAGGCTACGCCTGAATCCAGCGTGGCTACGGCGCTCTTGTCGCTCGCATCAGAGTGGCAAGCGGACAGCGCCGCACCCACCACGAGCAGTGCACACCAATCAGCAGTTCGTGAACTCATGCTGTTTTCTCCTGTTGCCCGTCATGCGCCAACGGAAGAGTCAGTACAAATCCGACAACACGCCGAGCTACAGCTACATGTCCTCGTCCCGCACAACCTTCATCCCACGGTGGCTCGACCGTAGCCCGCGCAGCGTCACCACCTGTGGGGACCCTGCTCAGCGTCTGCAATCGATGGGAATCAACACGGGAAACCGTTGCGCGTCGAGCATGACGTGAATCAAGTGCGGACCGCTGGGCAGCGCGACGCGCAGGGGGGTCGAGCCAAGTTGCACTCCGTCGATGGTGACCTGGGCTGGACTGCTGCCAGCGCGCACGCCGAGAGAAGCTGCGTGCGGCGCGCGGGCTTGCGAGCCTCCGAGCGCCGTAACATCGTCAGACTTCGCTGATGTGTAGAGTTGAGTGAATGGTATGAGGGGTTGAGATTTGGCCGTAGCAGGCTCGTTCATCGGGGCGGTAATCACCTCCCGGGCGCTTGACGGATCGGCAAGCCCGAGCCGGAGTCGGTCGACAGCGAGCAGGCCCACCACCAGCGCGCACATGGCACCCAGCGCCAGGCGAGTGTTCGCTACCCAGGGCGGTCTGCGGTCCATGGCTTGGCCAGGGCCGACCACCGAAGGGGTAACGTTCATCGACGCCGTCGAGATCCTCATTTCGCTGTGGGTCACGACAGTACCTCTCGACGGGCTATGGGCGCCGACACTCAGGGGGACGAGCAGTCTCTCGCTGCCAGCCGCTTCTCGGAGCTCGCGTCGCTTCGCTTCGAAGCGTGCTGCGAAGATTCGCTCCATCCAAGCGGCAACCTGGGGCGGTCCGGTAGACACGCTGCGTGACAACTCACTCCCCATCTTACGTGCGGTCGAATAACGGGCTGTAGCGTCGCGCACTACGGAGCGATCGACGATGTCTAACACACTCAAGGGTATGTCCTCCGCGGACCGCAACATCGGCGCAAGCGGATCGGCGATCACCGCGCGCATCGTCTCGTTCATCCCGGCCCGTTTGAACATGCGACGTCCGGTGACGCCCTCCCAAAGCATCACCCCCGAAGACCAGACATCCGCGCGCCGATCGATTTGACCCCCTTCCATCTGCTCCGGAGCCATGTAGGCGAACCGTCCCTTGAGCACACCTCTTTGCGTCTCGTGGAGCTGGTCGGTCGAGCGCGCGATGCCGAAGTCAAGCACGCGCACGTAGCCGTCGTATCCCACCATGACGTTCTGAGGGGCCATGTCGCGATGGATGATGCTGAGGTGCTTACCGTCGTCATCACAGGCTTCGTGGGCTGCGTGAAGCCCCTCGCAAGCTTGCGCCATCACTTGCGGGATCAGGGCACGCGCGGCGATCTTGCCCTCCGCGCTGGCATGCAGCGCGCTGACAAAGTCGGACAGCATTTCGCCGACGATGTACTCGGTTGCCAGGTAGGCAAGGCCCTCGTCGATACCGAAGTCGACCACCCGACACACGTAAGGGTGATTAATCAAAGAGGTGACGCGCGCCTCGTCTAGGAACATCTCCACTGACGACGCGTCATGGATGAGATGGGGCAGCATGACTTTGATGGCGGCAAGCTGGCTGGCTCCTGTGGGTCCGAGACGATGCCCAAGGTAGACCGTGGCCATACCGCCCATGCCCAGCTTGCGCAGCAGACGAAATCCGCCAAGCGACTCCCTGGGCAGACTTGCCACCTCCAAATCCTCGCCGGCCGTCGCAGCCTCTATCGCTTCGCGCATGTTGTTTAGGACTCCGGAGCCGAGCTGAAGGGCTTCTTCAGACCCTGTTAGTCCCACGATACGGTGCCGACGTTGAAGCTAGTCTTGGTATACGTACGACTCGACAGAAAGATTGCGACATTGGGATTGCAGCGGACAGGACGCTAAGCCGACGCTTGTGTTCTCCCGAACCAAGACTCAGAAAACGGTAAGATCACTCGGCCCGCCCTGCCTGTCCGGCACAGGGCTTGCGGCCGTGTCCACCGGGCTCCCTTGGGGGAGCACTTATGTAGCCGGAGCATTCTCACCCTCGAATGGTTCGTTTACTCGGCGGAAGGACAACGAAGTGAAGGGCACCGCCGGGTGCCGACATCACACAAGGTCACGACGCGCTGGCGCGCCCCCCTTCCCGGCGCGCCGGGCTGCCCACATTCGAGGAGACACAACATGAAAGCCAAAGGCATCGCAAAAGCCTTCACCCAGGCCCTGTCGTTAGCATTTTTACTGGCGCCAGCCGCCTGTGCTCCAGAAGGCATCGACCCAGAATCTGAGTCTTACGACTCGGCCGGTGACTCAGAGGGCGGCATTCTTGAAGACAAGGCCCTTCTGGCCACGTTCCAGGCCGAAGCTCGTACGGCAGCGAGTGGATGCGGGCCGGCAACCAACTACTCCGGCTATACCGGCTCGGGTTTCATTGACTACGGCGGCAATGGTACGTGGATCGAGTGGGATAATATTAGTGTCGCCACGGCCGGTCAGTACAAGCTCGACTTCCGCTATGCCAATGCTGGCTCCACCCCACGTCAGGCCGCCACCTGGGTCAACGGATCGAAAATCGGCAACGTTGCATTCAACGGCACGGGTTCATGGAGCACGTGGAGCACGGCTTCGATCACCGTGACTCTGCAAGCTGGCAACAACAGGGTTCGCGTCATGGCGAACACGGATGCCGGCGGACCGAATCTGGACAAGATGGATGTGTCTAGCACGGTCGTCGCGCCTTCCACGATCTCGCAGGTCGGCACAAAGAGTGTCTACGATTTCGATGGACAAGGTCTGACGATTGCGCGCCCTTCCGGGGTTGTGAATGGTGATTTGATGATCCTGATCCTGCATCGCACCGACGACTACCTACCCATGAAGGTCGACGGATGGACGAGAGCCGCCGAATGTTACAAGCGTGACAACGGCTACCAGTGTGCCACGGCCGCGGATTGCACGAGTTGGAGCGCCAATGGTAAGTTCTGCAACTCCTTCGGTTCTTACTACCAATATGGTCAAGACCTGGCCCAGTCCATCTTCTACAGGACCGCAAACAACGAGCCTTCGTCGTATCGAGTCGATCTGAATCAAGACACGTCAGGACATCCGGGTTGGGCCATCCTTACTGCTTTGCGCGGTGCTGCTACGACCAATCCCGTTCGCGCCTGGGCGCACAGGGGATGCGACAACAACTCGGATAGCCTGTTCCCCTCGGTTTACGGGCAAGCGGGCGACATGCTCCTGCTATCGCAGTCTTTTGACGACAACATCAGCCAGTCTGCTTTCGGTGCGCCGAGCGGCACCACGCTGTTCGGGTTCATCAATGGAGATTCCGGCCCAGCACCCGACGAGACAGGCTATCTGTTTGGGAAACTCCTCACCGTGACCGGCTCTACGGGGCAGATGGTAACCTCCGGAGTTGGCGGCTCGGGTTGCAAGGACGGACTGGTTTCCTTGACCATCAAGCCCCAGTAACCCTCATCGTGTCCCTAAGCCCGGCCGCGGCATAGGCAAGTTTTCCGATCGCGCCGGCGCGCCCGACCATGCGCAGGTTGCTTGTCTTGGCTTCCGCCACGTTCGCTGCCGCGGCAGCTTGCAAAGGTGGGGCGGCAAAGGGAGGGCCGCGACCGGG
>JBKJIA010000038.1:0-4972 GCA_046598735.1 Polyangiales bacterium | reverse complement strand
GTCGCTGAGCGGCGCCGTCTTCAGAGAAAGCACGGCGGTGCGGCGCCAGAATACATCTGGAACCCAGCGGAGTGGTCGACCAGGGAACCTGACCTGAACCTATGCCCGGCGCTTACGACTCTCTGCGCGTCCGTCAGCCAGGATATCTGGCAGAACGAGCTCAGTGCTGAGGCCGACAAGTTTCTTCTCGACTTGGCTCGAGCGGTGCAGAAGGCGGATCTGCCGTGTCGCGTGGCCGAAAGCTTCTCGGTGCTCGTGGTCGCGCTCGATCGAGGCGACTTCGCGGCCCAGGTGAAAGGTCAGGTAAGCCGCAAGACAGCGCGAGCGCTTCGGGCGAGCGGCATGCTCTGACGAGAGTCGCGATCAGCGAACTCGTTTGAAAACAGCTCGTGGCCGCGGGGGTTACCGTTCTCCCCGCGATACGTAGGGCAGTAAGGCCCCTTTTCACGAAACGGGTCGACCGAGAATCGGGGAGGGCGCTATCGCTGTGTCTCCAAATGCGTGGCAACTGCACCGACTCGATACTCCACGTCTGAGGCAGGGAAGATTCAGCGTGCACCGATTCGATCCTCAAATTGATGACTCACGGCAGCAGGCAAGAGGTGCTGTGGGGCGCAGCAACCTTAGACGGTTCACGTCTGCATGCCCCCTACCTTACTCGTCGCCTCGCTCGATTTCTTCTCCGCCGTTCACTGCAATCTCTGCTACCCCGTGAGCGTACTCGTGCAGTACCGTTCCGAAATCGGCGCAGGGTAAGCGTATGACAGCCTCCTCAAGGTCAGCATGCGGCTCCGTGCTGAAGTAGAGTCCAGGATAATACTGCGTACCTTCAGACACGAACCATTCCTGGTCGAACATCACCCCCTGCGCGAAGAGAAAACTGGCAATGATCTTCCCGCGCTTTTCTGTGTCGTGGATGCCGTTCTCCCGCAGCGCTGAATCCAGCATGGAAGCTTCGATGCTTTGGAGTGTTGCGGCCAATTTATCGTGTGACATGTCGCGAAGGATATTCATGCGTGGAACTTAGTCCGCGATGGCGCCGGTGGTCTATCTCGATGTCGTGATGAGCAAACACCTGTGCTGCCGAGAGCCCACTCTGCCCTGAATGAGGCGCTCGCATGTGCCTCCACACGGTGCACGTGGGTTACCCTTCGAGGTCGACTTGTATGCCGCGTTCGTTCCTAAGTTTCTCTGCAATCTCGCGAACGATGCCTGAGTCGAGGTTCAGCAAGACCGCCAATCTGCTGACCGCGATACCCGGCCCCTGGATGGCAAGGTCGACAATCGTGTCCCGCACCGAACTGGACCCGATGGGGTCCATCCACCGATGCCGCACGTTGTCGACGTGCGCTGGTCGGCCGCAATTCCAACTCGCCGACAGTCACATGGTGATCTGTGACGGTGCAGTTTGCGCCACGCGAGCCAATGATGGGGAGCTCGGGTGAGCACCACGCGCACGACGAAACGTGTGGAGCACGATCCGCTCGGCACCCATCCTGGACCGCGTGCCCGAGTCTGAGCTTTGCGATCGACAGGCCCTACCCAACGTCATCCGCTGACCCCACAATCCTATCAATGGCACCCATCGACGCAGAGCAACACGCCCGCCAACAACAATTGGTGCTCGAGATGATCGACCAACTACGCGGCGCGCTCGATGGCCGCCTCAGTCGCGGCGAGGTGGGAGCTTGGGCGCGGTCGGTTTGGCCCGAAAGCGCAGGACAGGGCGGCCCGTTCCCGCGGCATGGCTCGGCGGCCACAGTGTTCGTGGGCATCTACGATATGAACGACAAAGGGGGCTTACTAGATCACGAGTTGCGCGCCTACCTTCGCTGGCTGGTCGAAGGGGAGACTTTCCGAGCCGATAACACCCCGCTCGCGGTGTTGCCGGGAAGCCTGACGGACTGGCTACGCTGGCCTGGGCTAGAAGCCCCAGTGCGGTTCGTGATCGCCGGTATCGGTTGGCACGAAGGGGCGCAGCTCGCGTGTCCCGCCACGGGGCGAGCTTTCTTCATGTTCAAGTCCCTTGAGACAATCCATGGGGACTACGGTGTGCTCGTCAACAAGCTCGCCCAAGACGACCTTACCGAGTCCGTGCTCGATCTATTCGAGACGTTTGCGATCGATGACCGCGATGTGCTGCACATCGATCCCAAGTGCGATGTTACCTCCCTGCCCAAGTGGGAGCTCTGGCGCCTCGATGACAATGCCAACGAGATGTTGATCGACACGTTCCGCTCGCGCGCAAAGGCGGTCGCCATGCAGCAAATGTACGAAGCCCGCGGCCACCGCCAGACGTATTGGGTGCGCAGGGTGTGAACTCGACTCTTAGTCCGCGAACGGTATGATCCTTACGGCAGCAGCGGTTGCGATTGGGTCAGCCATTCGGGAGCGCGGCGCTCGTCGGGGAAGCACCCGTGTTTGTCTGGCCATAAAAGCTGTAGCAAGTCGAATCGCTGGCCTTGGTAGTACCAGAGCGCGTAGCCAACGTGCTGCTTGAAACTTTGCGCCTCAGATACCGCTCGAAGCCTCAGGTCAAAGCCTTCCAGCACATCCGGATATTCGACGCCCGGCCGGAAGATTTCTCCGCGTTGAATCCGCTCACCAACGGTGTTGAGCACGCCCTGAGCCACATCGTGCGGCAGCCCGAAGACGATCACCTCGGGGTGCTTCCACGAATGGTGCAGCCCAACGGTGTATGAGAACGCAGGCTCGTCGCCTTCAGCACCGACACCCTGCACCGACCAGCCATACTTCGCGATGCACCCGTGAATGAAGGCCTCGCCGGGATCGGTGATGCGCCATTCGGCCGTACGATCGGTTCGCTCGGCGCGACGCCCTACGCACATCCTCGCAACACGATTCAGGGTCGGGTCTTCGGCGACGACTTCCTCGAGACACACAAGTTGCGCGCCGCTTGGGTCGTCGTGATCGTCAGCACCGCACATGAACTGCCACTCGCCGTCTTCGTCGTGTGCGACGTAGAGCACCGGAGCGCCTGCGGCGACGTGCGCGCAGATGAACACGGCCGTGGTGCGGTCTTCGATAAAGGTATACTCGGCACCGCTACTCATTGGCTGAGCATACTATCTGACGGCGCTTCCGCCGCTGCGTGGAGAGCTGCTCGCCCAGGTCTCCAGCCGCGTCCAGATCGCGAAGCTGAGTCTTAATCAAACGAGTAGCCCAGAAACATGAGCTTAGCGGGAGCGCCGCCCTCGTGCAGAATCACGTACCGAGCCTTACCGCGCTCGAGGGGATCAAGCAGCGCGGATAAGCCCTGATTCGCCTGCGCCTCCGTCGGACTCGTTGTGCCAAGTATCGCTTGCAACTCGTCACTCGTATACGGAGCGGCAACGCAATAGTCCGGCTCGGCTCCGATGCTAAGGATGTCGAGGATCGATCTGGTGCCGTCCTCCATCGACGCCTCGAGGGCTTCTTCGATCGTCGCGTGTTGTGCTCCGGGCGGCGGTCCTTCGTTCTCCAGCGGGAAGGGCATCGCCGGGTTGTAGCGACCGGCCGTAAATTCCCGCTTGCGGAGCGTCTCAAGTGCGCCCTGCAAATCGTCCGAATAGTCCACCACGTACCAGTAAGGATGACCGCCCATTCTATTGGATCTCCTCGGCGCTCTGACGCCCGCTGCACTGTCGAACTGATAGCACACTGGGGAGCTACGTCGTCGCGACGTCGCGACCTCGAAGGGTAACTCTGCAAAGCACGCCCGCGGCATGTCGAACTGCCACGGTCGCACACAGCCAGAAAGCCGAGTGAGTGCGACGAATAGGCCTCCCAAAAACCGGTGGTGTATGCCGGCGCGTCACGCAAGAGAATCCACCTGCCAGTCTGGCTCGACGTTTCGCGTGCGCGTCGGTGACCCGGCAAAGAATCTTGGGCCGAGCTAGGATACCTGCGTGTCGCTAAACAAAATCCTCCTTGGGCACGGCATCGCCCCCGCAGAATACGCAGTGCTATTCCATGTGATGGATACCGTGGTCGTCTCTCGGGTCATTCTGGCGGATTGGGTGTGGCGCTACGTCCCAAACACGGTGTCGCAGCCTCTCTGCGAGGAGGACTGCTTTCGCGCAATCGAATCGTTGATCTCAAAGGGTCTGTTGGAGGAACTGAGCCAGTCCGACATCGACGTGGACTTGGCGCGGTGGCGGGCCGAGCGGCTCCCTGTGAGCTGGGGTGTGGACCGCAATCGTTGTCCGGGAGATATCGATGTCACTGAGGCGGGATTCCTGCTTTACAGAGAGATCGGTCGAGCGGAGCAGCCGAGCTACAAGCCCAGCCCGGTCAGTGGCTACAACGATGAGACGCCGGGTACGATCCAAGTGCTTGGAGAGACAGAAGAGGCCTGTCAACGCCACGTGGAATGGATCTGCAAGCGCTTGAGTGAGGCACCGTGGTGCTGGCAACCGGGAGCCGCGCTCGTCGAGCCGATGCGCCCCATTGGCCCCTGGTGGTACTCCCGCCACCATCGGGTTCCCCAGGGCTTCGAGTCGGTCGTCCGTCGCGACGACCGCTGAGGCGCCGTTCTTTCTTGGGAGTTCGTTGTCCTTGGTGAGACGCTCAGGGCATTCCTCATCAGTCTGGCTAGCTCCCGAGACGATCGCGAGCGCTGAATGGTCACCGTCAGGGCGTGGCCGGTCGAACGACCCATCGACGGCGCTGTTTCGCTTGCCTGTTGGTCAGAAGGAAGCGTCAGTGTCGTCGTGAAGACGCAACACACGAAGCAGCCAGCGAGCAACAAGAACATGACCGTAAGGGTCAAGGTCACCGAGAGCCGCTACGGCACGCCGACTCCGGAGATCGAGGTTGCGACCCCACCGGCTCGCCCTACCGCCGGTTGAAGGCCGTGCTGTTCGGCCTCGCGATGGACATCGAGGGACTCACTCCAGCGCGCGAGGCCTGGGTCACCGAGATCGAGGTGCTCACGAACGGACGCGGGCGGGTGTACCTCGAGGCGACCAGA
>JBKJIA010000520.1:0-4456 GCA_046598735.1 Polyangiales bacterium | reverse complement strand
CGCGCACTCGCGCACGCGCTTTCCGTGGTGGGTGGTGCCGACCCCGAACAAGTTGCCTTCGAGTGGCGTTCCGCCGGTGATGCCCGAAGAGCCGCGCATTATTGCGCGCAAGCCGCCGAAGCGTCCTATCGCGCACTCGCTTTCAACCGCGCTGCGCGGCTCTACGATGAAGCGCTCTCGCAACCGGAAGCGTTCGAGGTCGAGCAGCTCTGGCAGCTGCGCGCAGCCCACGCTCAGGCCCTGTCGAGCGCAGGCTTCTCGGCCCGTGCTGCTGACGTGTACTTGTTGGCCGCGCAAGGTTGTCCGCCTGCTCAGGCGCGCACGCATCGGCTCAAGGCCACGCAGCTCATGTTGCGCAGCGGTCGCATTCGCGAAGGACTCGCACTTGCGGACGAAGTGCTCGCCGAAGCAGGTATGTCGCGGCCACGCACACCCGCCCGCGCGGTGCTGCGCCTCGCGTACGAACGCACGCGCCTTGCTGCACGCTTGCGCAGCTACGAGCCCGCACAGGGCCCCACGAAGCGCGCAGCCTTCGAAACCGGGCTCGAAACCGACATCGAAACGTACGATACGCTCGAGCTGTTGTGGGCCGTAGCGCCTTCGCTCGCGTTCGTGGATCTGATCGGAGGGAGCGCGCTCCAAAGTCGTTATACGCGTTTGGCGCTTTCTCATGGCGATGTGCAGCACGCAGTGCGCTCGCTATCGATCGAAGCCGTCACACGCGCGACCATGGACGCGCCACCTCACACGCGCCTTACGCACATATTGCAGCAGTTGCGCGAGCTCGCCGGCAGCTCCCAGGTTCCTTACCTGCGCGCGTTAGTGTGGATGTCGCACGGTTATGCGCACTGGACGGCCTTCCGACTTGAAGAAGCGGTAGCGTCGTTGGTTCAAGCAGAGCGCTTGCTGCACGAAGAATGTGTAGACGTGGCCTGGGAGCTGACCAACGCGCGTGCTGGTCTACTCAACGCGCTATGGAACACGGGCAGGATCGCGCGGCATGATGAGTTAGCGCGCGAATGGCAGCGCGACGCGCGCGATCGCGGCGATCGCTATGCATGCACGCAGCTAACGACCATTGGACTGAGCTATCAGGCCCCTTTACGAAGCGACAAGCCGGACGCGGCAGAAGAGGCCCTGCACACTCTCTTGCATGGCTGGCCTGAGCCTTTCCAACTGCCCCACTGGGGTCAGTGCATTGGCCAGGTCCTCGTCGCCTTATATCGCGGCGACGGCAGTTCTTACTCCTTGCTGAGCGAGAGGTGGCTAGCCATGCGTCGCTCACAGTTAATGCGCGTGCCCTACCTTGCACTTCTTACCTACACGGATTGGGGATGGGCCTGCCTCGATCGCGCGGCAAGCGTAAGCGCCGCTGAACGCCCGCCCCTATTACAGACCGCCCTCGGGCACATTCGCGAAATACGCCGTATTCGCTGGCCTATGGCGCACGTATTGGCCGATCAACTGGAAGCTCAGGTCATGCTGCTGAACGGCCGGGCAGCGGAAGCCATTCCCCTACTGCATGCCGCCAGCCGCGTCCTTGCTGACCATCACAGCGTCTATCAATACCCAACTAGCTACCTCGCTGGCAAGCTTATGGGGGGACGTGAAGGCCTGGCCTTGTGCGCGAGTGCCTTAGATTGGGCAACGCGCGAAGGTATCGCCAATCCCCAAAAGTGGTTCGCCGCGTTTGCGCCTGCGTTGCGAGTCTTGGAATAGCCACCCGCTCGTCGCACAATCATGTGCGAAACGTGACCACTTACGCGTAGAACCCACTCCACAAAACGTGGTACCAGACTTCTGGAGGCACACACGTGGTGGGGGTTACGCGATGGCGATCCGCGTCCGTGAAGTCAAAACGGAACACGAAGCTCAGGCAGTCTACAGACTAAGGTACGACGTGTACGTCGAAGAGCTGCAGCGTGCGCAACGCCATGCGGACCACGCGCAGCGACGCATCGAGGAGCCACTCGACGCAACCGGTCACCTACTCGCGGCCTACGATGGCGAGCGAGTGGTAGGCACGCTGCGCATCAACTACGCACATGACAGCGAGCTATCCGAATACGCCGAGCTTTACGAGATGGCGCGCGTGGGCGCAGCGCATCCGGCTCATACCAGTATCGTCACCAAGCTGCTGGTGGCGAGCCCATATCGCAATACCTCGCTTGCTTACCGTTTGTGCATGGCGATCTATCGCCGCGCGCTGGCAGACGGCATCTTGTTCGACTTCATCGACGTCTATCCAAATCGCGTCGCGTTCTTCGAACGCCTTGGTTACCGCGTCCACATTCCGCAGGCGATCCACCCTGAGTACGGCGCGGTGGTGGTGATGCTGCTGGCAATGCGCGATGCGGAGCATCTCTCAAAAGTAAGATCGCCGTTCTTGCGTTACCTACAGCACGCTCAACTCGCTGCTTGATCGAGAGGAACATACATGGAAGCCAGAGAGCACCTGCAGGCGGCATTTCGGTCAGTCCAGGCCACGTTCTTGCAAAGCAAGGGTATGGCGCGCGTACGTCAGGGTGACATGGAGCGTGCGCACTACGCTTCGTACATGCGGCAAGTATTCCACCACACCCGGGAAAACCCGCAGATTCAAGCACTTGCGACCGTGTACTTTCGGGGCCATCAGCGTGCGGCCATCAAACGCTTCTTTCGGCATGCCAGCTCCGAAATCGGCCACGATCAACTAGCGTGCGACGACCTGGAAGAGCTCGGCATCGACACGAGCGGCTTACCGTTCGAAAATCCACTGCCCGAGACCATGGCCCTCATCTCCTTTCCGTTTCATCAGATCTACAATCTCAACCCGGTAGGCTACATCGGGTATCTATACTTTCTCGAGTTCCTGCCCACGGGCAGTGGCGCTGCGATCATCAGCGCGCTCGAGAGCGTGGGTGTACCGCGCGCGGCGATGAGCTTCTTGCATGACCATTCCACCATCGACATCGCACATAACCAGCTGATGGAAGGTTATATCAAGACCCTGATCACGACCGAGCGCGAGCTAAGGTCCGCCCTCTACGCCATGCGCGTCACGGGCACCTTATATGCGCGTATGATCGAGGCGGCGTTCGCCCATGCAGATAGCCCGGCCGATTGGGGCATCTCCGCCGAGGAATGTAAGCTCGAGCCCGCGCAAATTCCCCTGCAGCGCGACGAACAAACGGGCGAGCGCCCGCGCGTGCACTGGCTTGCGGAGGCGGAAGTCGCTCGCGTCAAGCCTCGCGGCGTGGCCTAGCTCAGGCGTGAGTTGGCGTCAGCCGTTATGGCATCCCCAAGCTCGACAAGGTTCAGCTGCTCTGAGCTGAGTCTTGCGGCTTCACGGCGCAGCGTCGGGAGCGGCTGGCGGAACCTTACGCAACAGGGGCACCACTTCGCCTGCCATGGCGTTCGGTACCGTAAAAGTAAGGTTGTACTGCATGATCTTCCAGGCCTGAGCCTCGCGCACGAGCACGCCCGTACCGCGTAGCTCGCCATACTTCGCATGATCCAGCCGCTCATCGAACCAAGCGACGTCGCCCGTTCTGCCTACCCGGACGTGCCTGTCGCGCGGGGTATAGGTCCAGCCGCGGCCGGTCGAAAAGTAAGGGTGGGCGTAAGCGCGAAACCCGGCCACATCCCAACGTTCACTGGCGTCGGTGCCGAGAAAGACGCCACCCTGCGCAAACAAACCAAAATACGCCTGCTCGTCGGCGGCCGCGGCGGCCTGGTGAAACGCGTCCAGCACAGCCCCAGCCTCACCTTCCATGGCAGACACTGGCTCGCTTGCAGAGGCGTTGTCTTTGCCGGCGGTCGGCATTTGCGAACAGGGTAAGGTTTGTGATCTGCAGGCGCTTACCCCGATCAGCACAAGCCCGAGGAGCAAGGGCCGAGCGGCCGCTAACCATGACAGAGCCTTCATCGCCGCCAACGTAGCATTGGCCGCTTTCTTCAGCGCTTGCGTTCGCGGCTCAGCGTCCTTGCCGCGCAGGCTTCACTCGTCGTCGTAGAACATGGGTGCGCGCGCGTTGATGAACGCGGCGATGGCGGCGTGCTCCGACTCGCTCAGCTCGCCAAAACGTACGCCAAAGCCGGGCATCACGTTCATGTCGATCGGGTCGCGAAGCCAGCAAACGATGGCGTCGCAGGAAATCTCGCGCCCCATCACACCGAACGAGACGCGCACATGAGAGCCGATCGGGACCGAGTTGTAGGTCGCTATAAACAGCCCGCCCTCCGAGATATCTCCGCTAAATCCCGTGAAGAAATTGCTCTCGCTGCTAACGCCCACGTCGACCTCGATCGACACTCGTCGTGCGACGCGACGCTCCGGATCAAGCGGCGTTTCCACGGATGGCGGTGGGAGGTCGTCCGTCATCGGCCGGTCATCCATGGTTGCGCCCTTCGCCCCGTCGTCGATGTCCATATCGCCCCTGCTGTTCCTACCGTCATCCATGTCCATGTCCAGGTC
>JBKJIA010000174.1:0-6477 GCA_046598735.1 Polyangiales bacterium | reverse complement strand
GGCGACCAACGGTCCGGCCACCGTCTTTCTCGACAACCTCTACTTTCGGAGCACGAAGCCAAGTACGGCCGCACCCGCGCCGACTGAAGCGCCCGTCGACGTGATCTCGTTGTTCAGCGGCGCCTACACCAACGTGCCGGTCATCACCCTCTCTCCGGACTGGGATCACGCGGAGTTGGCCGATGCCACGGCCGGCGGCGACCCCGTCAAGCTCTACACTTTCAGGGCCCCTAACTATTATGGACTAGTCGAGTTCGCTTCGAGCACCGTCACCGCTTCCATGGATGTCCTGCATCTCGACGTGTGGGCCAAGGATGCCGCTGTTTTCAGAGTCAAGCTCGTCGACTACGGCGCAAACGGAAGCTACGGCGGCGGCGACGATAGCGCCCACGAGCTTACCTTCAACGCTAGCTCGTCTCCCCCGCTCACCACGGGCCAATGGGTGTCCTTCGACCTCCCCATCGCCAGCTTCACGGGCCTCGCCGCCCGCGCCCACTTGGCGCAACTCGTGTTCAGCACGCCGGCGCCCGCGCCCACGCCCGTCCACATCGACAACATCTATTTCTACAACGCACCGTAGTTCGCGAACTCCGCGCGCGGTCGGCTCCGCTCATGGATCGGGCCGACCGCCCTCCCGTCTTGCCCGCCATAGCTCGTCCCCTTACCTTTTGCTAAAAGACCTTACCTTGATAAATTATTTGCCTCTTCCGCGTTTGGCAGCGCGACGTTGGATCTTACTCAGCGTGTGGCTCGTCTTTGTCAGCTACGCGTTCATCTGGGCGCCCGTCGATCGGGGCAACACGATGTCGCTGATCATGGACGCGATCTTCTTTCGGACTGATCGCCTCGATGTCAGCGTGATTGCGGTGTTCAATCTGCTCGGCGTGTGGCCCGGGATCTACGCTTCGATCTTGCTCGCGGACGCCGCGGGACGACGTCTGCCGGCCTGGCCGTTCGTGCTGGGCTCATGCGTCCTGGGCGCATTCGCGCTGCTGCCCTACCTCGCGCTGCGTGAGGACGACGGCACATTTCGAGGGACACGAACGGGCGCCGTACGTTTTTTCGACTCGCGGGCCGTCGGCGCCGGACTGTTTGCAAGCACGCTTCTGCTGATCGGGCTCGGTCTGTTGCGCGGCGATCTGGCTCGCTATGGGGCGATGTTCAAAACCGAATCGCTCGTGCACATGATGACCATCGATTTCGCCGTGCTGAGCTGTGTGTTTCCAAGCGCGCTCGCTGCCGACATGGAGCGACGAGGCCTGCGCAGTCGCAGTCTATTTTGGCTTGTTGCGAGCCTCCCACTCGTGGGCCCCGCCGCATACGTTGCCCTGCGTCCGAAGTTGCGCGCGCCCGCCCATTAACGCAGTCGAATGTCGTAACGCTCGCCAGCAAGCCGCGTCCAAGTCCTAGGCTGCGACAGCCACGAACGGTTGGTCCGAAACGATGCGCTGCGCGAACGTGGAAAGTGGGATGTTTTCATGAATGCGATCGAGCTTCTCACCAAGCAGCACCGGGCGATGGAATCAGAGATGCAGGCGGTGGTCGACGCCCGCGGCGAAGCCCGGTCGACCCTGTTCGAAAAGGCCGCTGATTCGCTGATGACACATCTTCTTTCCGAAGAGCAGCATTTCTATCCGGCTGTGAAGGCAAAGCGGACCGAAGACATTCTTTTGGAGTCACTCGAAGAGCATCTATCGCTGAAGCGCGTGCTTGCGGATCTGCTCGCGCTCGCACCGAGCGATACCCTCTTCGATCCCAAGCTTCACGTGCTCAAGGAACAAATCGAGCACCACCATGAAGAGGAGGAAGAAAAGCTCTTCCCCAAGGCAAAGCTGCTGCTCACGGAGGGGGAGCTACAGGAGTTGGGCGCTCGGATGTCCGAAGCCCAGGCTTCCTTACTAGCGAGCAGGCCGCGCCGGCTCGTGGTCACCCAAACTGCAGCGGCCTCTGAGCTTCCCTGAGCTAGGGCCCCGGTCAAAACGCAGCCTTACTTGAAGGAAGGCGCAACGCCTCCGTAGTGGCCTTACTAAACACGGTAAGACTCCAGAACCAAAGCATCAGGCGTGCCAACGGCATCGGGATGCGAACGCCTACACAACGTCCCCGAGGTGAGGCTGGTTGCAACGGGACGGGGCAAATTGTCGCTGCGTGAAGGCCTCAGAGATGCGTGTTCGCCATTACCGCCCCGGGAACTACGCCTGTTATTTCCGGATGCTGAGCTAGCAATATCGCGGCACGGCCCGTGCAAACTCGCGGCACGGCCCGTGCAAACTCGCGCCACGATGAGAACGTCGTCCAGGTTGTCTGCCGACCAACGTGAACCACGATTGAGGCGCTGGTGAAACACGAGCATGCCGAGCCTCTACCTGCGCGGTTCGTGAGGCGAGTGGAGATCACGCCGAAAACGATCGCCGCAATCTTGGTCGCCGCGGCGCTGGTTTGGTTGTTTCTCCACCTGTGGCACATCGTGGTGTTGGTGGTCGTCTCGCTGGTGTTGGTGGGAACGCTACGACCTTTGGTACGATGGCTCGAGACGGTTGGATTTGGAAAGACCTTGGCAGTCGTGTCGGTGTTTGCAGCACTGCTGATCGCGACCTCGCTGCTCTTACTAATCAGCGTGCCACCCTTGCTAGATCAGCTGGTGGTCCTCGCGAAAGAGGCACCTCAGACGCGGCTGACACTGATCGCATGGCTGAAGGAGAGTACGGTCTTGGCGCCTCTTGCGAGAGTCGTGGGTGGCGCAAGCTCCGATAGCTTATTGGCGAAAGCTGGAGACGCCGTCATAGGTTACTTTCCGCGAGTCGCGGAGATGCTCGGCTACGGGCTGAGCGCTATTTTCCTGGCTTTCTATCTCCTGGTAGACGATCGCCGAGCCCAGGGCGCTTTGTTCGCAGTGACGCCGCGCGACTATCACCTGCCCCTCGCGCGCATCATGTTGAACCTGGAGACAATTGTCGGTGGCTATGTACGCGGTCAGTTGATCACGTCCGGGGCGATTGCTCTCTTCACGTTCGCGCTCCTTACCATCTGCCAGATACCCAATGCGCTCTCGATTGCAGTATTTGCGGGCCTGACCGACGTTCTGCCATTTGTGGGCGGGCTACTCGCTGCGACGCCGGCGGTGCTTGCGGCGATTCCCTTGGGTGGCTCGACGGTGCTGGTGGTCGCCTGCGCCATGTTCGCTTACCAAGAGCTAGAGAGCCGGGTGCTCGTGCCGCGACTCTACGGCCACGTCTTGCGTCTCTCTCCGGCGTCCGTTTTGCTGGCGTTGCTGGTGGGGGGCTCACTCCTAGGCATCGTTGGGGCGCTGTTGGCATTACCCATTGCTGCGGGCCTTCAAATGATCGCAAGGGAGCTCCGGGTAGACATGCCAGGCGACGCCACCGATGCCAGCGCACTGCGTGAACGCGATGAGCTAGCGGCAAAAGAATATGAGCACTTGAGCGCAGGAACCGCGCCGCAAGAAGCTGCTCAAATCGCAACCGGGATGGCCCACGACATCCTACAAGCGGATGCGGACGATCCGGCCGAGGCTGCCCAGGTTCCCATCACGGCCGGCATCTCAGGGTAAGGTCTCGTCACCCCTGCAACGTGCGGCGTTTGATTTGGATGGCCGCAGCCTCAGCCGCGACCGATGCGGCCTGCCAGGGTGGCCACCACGATCAACAGCTCGTCCGGGTCCACCGGCTTGGCTACGTGCGATTGAAAGCCGGCCAGCATGGCTTGCGTGCGATCTTGCGTGCGTGCGTATGCGGTGAGGGCGGTGGCTGGGATCCATTGACCGTTCTCGCGGTTCAGTGCCCTGACTTTTCGGATCAGGGAGTAGCCGTCCTCGTCGGGCATGCCGATGTCACTCACGAGCACGTCTGGAGGGTTTGCTTCAATCTCGCGCAGGGCTTCCGCAGCGCTCGCCGCCGTGGTCACCTGCGCGCCGCTCTCCTGCAAGATGGCCGTGAGCAGGGTGCGCGCGTCGAGCTCGTCGTCGACTAAAAGGACGCGCAACCCAGCGAGTGAAGGAGGAGGTACGCGCGCCGCATCCACTTTCTGTAGACCCGTCTGCACGCCATCGAACGCGGCCGCGACGGGTAAGCGCACGCAGAACGATGCACCCTGATTCTTGCCGGCACTGGAGGCGCTGACGGTGCCGCCATGCAGCTCCACCAGGTGACGCACGATAGCAAGCCCCAGGCCTAGGCCACCGTGAGAGCGCGTGGTCGAGCCACTCGCCTGCTTGAAGCGCTCGAAGACGTGCGGGAGGAAGTCGGCTTCGATGCCAAGCCCACGATCGGTCACGACGATCTCGGAGTGCGTGTCATGGCGCGACAACTGCACCGTCACGACGCCGCGATTCGGACTGAACTTGATCGCGTTCGACAAGAGGTTCCACACGACTTGCTGGAGGCGGGCAGGGTCTCCCATCGCATGCTTCGCTCCTTCCTCCAGCAACAGCGTGACTTTGACCCCCTTCGCGTCGGCCGCGAGGCGCACGGAATCCGCGGCGGACTCGATGATGGTGGTGAGATCGAGCGCGCGAGACTCGAGGCGCAAGTTGCCGGAGATGATGCGCGACACATCGAGCAGGTCTTCGATCAGCTGTGATTGGGCACGCGCATTGCGCTCGATGGTCTCAAGGGCTTGACTCCGCTTCGCTTCTGAAAGCGTGGCGGTGCGGAGCAGGTGGGCCCAGCCCAGCATGGCGTGCAGCGGCGTGCGAAGCTCATGCGAAACCATGGCGAGAAACTCGTCTTTCATGCGATTGGCGTGCTGCGCGTCGCGGTAGAGGCGGGCATTCTCGAGGGCCAGCGAGGCGGTGTTAGCGAGCTCCTCCGCGAGCGCGAGGTCGCTGCGCCTGAACTTGCGTTGCGACTCGGCCGATACGAACGTGAGCGCGCCGAGCGTCCTGCCCCGCGATCGCAACGGCACGATCATCATTGCTTTGAGCCCGAGCCCACGCAGCAACGTGAGGTGCTCCGGGTCAACGGCCGCCTGCACGAGCAGCGCATCGGGAATCTCTTCGAGCAGCTGCGACGTGCCCGACCGAACGACCTCATGAATCCCGAAGGACGACTGAGCATCGGGTGGATATCGCGCTTCAATCTCTTGGGCCCACTGCACCTTCGCCGGATCCACATGCGCCACCGCCAGGCGCTCCAGCCTGCCCCCCTCACCTACGATATCCACCGCGCACCAATCGGAGATCGTGGGCACCGATAGCTTCGCCAAGCGGGTCAACGTCGGCACGTAGTCGAGGGTCGATGCGAGTAACACACCCGCCTCGGCGATGAAGCGACGTCGCTCTTCTTCGCGACGCTTGTCGGTGACGTCACGAAACACCAGCACGACGCCCACCAGCTCCCCCTTCGCGTCGAAGATGGGTGCAGCATTGTCATCGATCGCCAAGGCGGATTCATCGCGCCCGATCAGGATGGTGTGGTTCGCCGTGCCGACGACCTTCCCTTCACGAATCACTTTGTCGACAGGGCTCTCCACCTCGGCGCGCGTCTGCTCGTTGATGATGCGAAAGACCTTCGAGAGCGGCTGACCTTCTGCCTCGGCAAGCCCCCATCCCGTCAGGGACTCGGCTACCGGATTCATGAACGTGACCGTGCCCTTACTATCCGTCGCGATCACCGCATCGCCGATGCTCTCGAGCGTCGTGCGATATCGCTCCGTGGCGATACGCAGGGCTTCGTCCTGCGCCTTGAACTTGGTAAGGTCAGTGAAAAAGGAAACCGCTCCGTCGAGCTCCCCGTCGGCACGATAGATCGGAGCTGCGCTGCCGAGCATCACACCGTGCGTGCCATCGAAGCGCACGAAATGGATCTCGGCGGGCTCGACGGTCTCGCCCTTCAACATCACGCGCGCCATGCCCCAGTCCGTTGGCTCGTAAGGGCGCCCATCGGGATGGAAAGCGCGGTATTTGCCCCAGCCCGCGATGTTTTCAGCCGTGGCACTGCCCGCCCAGATCTTCTCCGATGCTTTGTTCTGTAGCGTGAGCTTGCCGTGACGATCGGAGACGATGATGCCGTGCGGGCTTTGCGAGAGGATGGCCTCCGTGAGCCCTCGCTCCTGCGAGGCAAGCACCCGCAGCCGTTCGACCTCGCGGCTCAGCGCCTCGATCTGAAGCTCCGCACCCTGGGGCTGCCGGCGCGAGACGTCGACCGTGAAGCAGCGCGTGTGAAGGAAACGGCCCGTTTCATCGAAGCGAACGCTCGATGCGATCAGCACCTGACGAATTGAGCCATCCTTACACTTCAGGCGAGCTTCATAGTTTTGCAGGCGCTCACCCGCGCTGAGTCGCTTGAGGATGTCGGCGATGGTGCTCTGGTCGGCGTGAAAGTCGACGATGTTTTTACCGACGTACTCCGCCTCCGTATATCCGAGCGGTTCATAGTCGGCGGGATTCGCCCACAGGATGGTCCCATCTGACGACACCCAATGCAGTCCGACCGCCGCGGTGTCGACAAAATCGAGAAG
>JBKJIA010000164.1:0-4418 GCA_046598735.1 Polyangiales bacterium | reverse complement strand
CGCGAAGTCGGCGAGGCGCACGATGTTGGAAGGTAAGATCGCGCGCAGCTCGGCTTCTGCGTGGCGAGGCTGCGAAAAGGTAAACTTGAACAACGCGTCGTGAGGGCGCGTAGCATCCAGGCCTTGCAGCGGATTCGGAGGGTCGGGTTCGTCGGACACCGTAAGGGAGTAGCAGGGGCGGCTGCGGGGAGAGCGCGAATCACCCCGCCCCAGGTGAGGGGGCCTGCTCGCCCTTGCAATGCGACACGCGCCGCTGCCTGCCGATAGGGCTGGAATAGATATCTCATCCCTTCCGCGATCACGCTTGAACGCGATGCCCGGGCCGGGTGATACCATCGCGCGCGAGTGCCCAACGCCTGCCCTTTCTGTCAGCTCTCGCCGGACCAGCTCGTCTGGCACTCCGACCTCGTCGTCGCCATTCGCGATCGCTACCCAGTAAACCCCGGGCACACGCTGGTGGTCACGCGCCGGCATGTCGAGACGTACTTCGACGCATCGCCCTGGGAACAGGCCGAGATCTGGCGTGCGGTGGGCGAGCTCAAGCGGGCGCTTGACGCCGAGCTCGCGCCTGCCGGCTACAACGTGGGTTTCAACGTGCACGAGGCGGCGGGGCAGACGGTGATGCATCTGCACGTGCATGTGATTCCGCGATTCGAGGGGGATGCTGCCGACCCGCGCGGCGGCGTACGTGGGGTGATCGCGGGCAAAGGTAACTACCTCGCATCCCCCGCATCCGCCGCATCCGCCGGGTTGCCTGCGAATGTAGAGCTTATCGCGGGTGGTGCTGCGCCGCTCGGGCCGCGCCTGCTGGCCGATCTCGACCGCGCAGTGCGCGCCGACCTGGCAGTCGCGTTTATCTTACCATCCGGTCTGCGCGATGAGGTGCTGCCGCGCTTGCGCGACATGTTGCGACGTGAAGGGTCGCGAGTGCGCGTGCTGACGGGCGACTATCAGGACGTGACCGACCCGGTCGCACTCCACTACTTGCTTCAACTGCAGGACGAGGTGCGATCGCTGCAGGGGTTCGCGGGCGACCTCGATGTGCGCGTGTTCGAGACTCGGCGCGCCGGGCGCTCGTTCCATCCGAAGGCGTACTTACTCTACGCAGACGCGCTCGGTCATCCGCTGGCGGCCTACGTTGGAAGCTCGAACCTGAGTCGCACTGCCCTTTATGACGGGGTTGAGTGGAATCTGCGCGTGGAAGGTGAGACGCAGCGTGCCGCGTCGCTTCAGGCCCGCTTCGAGGCTCTCTTCCACGATGAGTGTGCCGCGCCGCTCAGTCTCGAGTGGCTGCGCAGCTACGAGTACCGCCGCCGCGCGCCCACGGCGTTAGTAGTGTTGAGCCCTCTCGAGGTAGCACAGGAGGTGGAGGCACCGCCGCTTCCGCCCACCCCCCATGGCGTGCAGGCCGAGTCGTTGCTGGCGCTCGAGGGTACACGGATTGCGGGCAATCAGGCGGGTCTGGTGGTGCTCGCGACTGGCCTTGGTAAGACGTGGCTCGCTGCCTTTGACAGCACGCCTGAGCGAGGCTTCGATCGCGTGCTGTTCGTGGCACATCGCGACGAGATCCTGCAGCAGGCCGCCGCGACATTCGCGCGCATCCGTCCCAACGCCGTATGTGGCTTCTACACCGGCGTGGCGAAGGACGCTGGCGCAGACCTCGTGTTCGCCAGCGTGCAGACTCTGAGCCGTGCGTCCCACCTGGAGGTCTTCGCGGCCGATGCGTTCGACTACGTGGTGATCGACGAATTCCATCACGCGGACTCCCGCACCTATCGCAAAGTCATCGATCACTTTGAACCCAAGTTCCTGCTGGGGCTTACGGCCACGCCTGAGCGATCTGATGGTGGGGACCTGCTCGCGCTCTGTCAGCAGAACCTGGTGTATGAGTGCGGGCTGGCTAGGGGCATTCGTGACGGTCACCTCTGCCCTTTTCACTACTACGGAATCGCCGATGTTGCCGACTACCCAAACATCCCGTGGCGCAGCCTCGACGAGGAGATGATTACCACGGCGGTTGCCACCCAGGCCCGGGCTGCGAACGCCCTCGAACAATGGCGCAGGCGAGCCGGCACGCGCACGCTGGGCTTCTGCGTCTCGCGTCGCCACGCGGACTTCATGCGCGATTTCTTTCGCGCGGAGGGCAGTCTGCGCGTGGCCAGTGTCCACTCTGGTGACAGCAGCGATCCACGCACGGCATCCCTGCAGACCCTCGAACGCGGCGAGCTCGACGTCCTGTTTTGCGTGGACATGTTCAACGAGCGCGTCGACGTCCCGAGCATCGACACCGTGCTCATGCTGCGGCCCACGGACTCCAAGGTCGTCTGGCTCCAACAGCTCGGTCGCGGTCTGCGGCGCTCCGAAGGCAAGCAGCACCTGACTGTCATCGACTACATCGGCAATCACAAGGTGTTCGTAAACAAACCGGAGGCGTTGCTGCAGGCGCTTGGGGTGATGACCTCCACGGGCCGCGAGGTCGTGCAAGCCCTGAGAGACCAGAGATTCAGACCCGCACTCCCCCCAGGCTGCGAGGTCACCTACGAGCTTGAGTGCATCGAGGTGCTCGAGAAGCTGTTTGCACCGGGCAGGGGCGCAGCGCGCATCCAGCAGTGGTATGAGGAATTTCGCGAGCACAACGATCGGAGGCCCACCGCGCTGGAGGCGTACCAGTCGACCTTCAACCCGGCGGCGGTGCGCCGAGACTATGGAGCGTGGTTCGGCTTCGTTCGCGCGATGGGAGATCTCGATGAATCAGAAGCAGAGGTGTGCGAGGTTGACGGGGCGCTGCTCGACCTCGTGGAGGCCACGTCGCTGACCCGGTCCTACAAGCTTCTTGTGCTTCAGGCGCTGCTGCACCGCGGTTGCATGCCGGGGACCCTTACCATTCCAGATCTGGCCGGAGCGTTCAGCACAATTGCCGCGCGCTCGAGTCGTCTGCGTAGCGATGTGAGCACGGACCTTAGTGACGAGGACGCCATCGAGGCCTTGCTGGTGAAGTATCCATGTAGGGACCTTGCAGAAGACACGGCGCCCGGCGGCGCGGCGCTGTTCCGCGTCGGTGATGGCACCTTCGGAACCACCGAAGCAGTAAGGTCTGGTATCGAATCGCCGCTATCGGCGCTCGTCGCGGAGCTGGTCGAGTGGCGCATGGCCGAGTATCTCGATCGACCTGGGGACGCACCGTTGTTCAAGGTGATACAGGCCTCGGGCGGAAAGCCGATCGTGAAGATCGACCGTAAGCGAAACGACCTGCCGCATGGCTGGGCGGATGTCGAGATGGGCGGGCACAAGTATCAGGTGAAGTTCGCGAAGGAGTACGTCAACGTCGCACGCGACCCGGGCGGGGAAGACAACACGCTACCTGCGATTCTTCGTGAATGGTTCGGTGCTGGGGCGGGCGAACAAGGCCGCCACTTCCAGGTCCGCCACACCAAGAATGCCGACGGGTCGATCCACTGGGAGCCTGCGACCGCAGGCGCTGCGAACGTGGAGGCAAGCGCAGGCGCAGGCGCCGGAACGCAGGTGCGGGACCCAAGCGGTCAACCGCTTGACGCTCGCTTTACGTTAGAGGAACGCGACGGCATCCCCTCGATTGTTTTCATGAGTCGGGGAGCGGGGCGCAACAATCAGTACAACGAAGGGCTGGAGGCCCTGCTGGCGCGACTCGGCGCGCTTGGCATCGGCCTGTCCAGCGTGCAGTTGGAGTCCGGCTCGACGCGCCAGGTCGCTGTAGAGGGCCGCACGCTAGCGATGGCGAGCTATTCGTATCCGATTCGCCTGGCAGCGATCGGCGACGTGAGTGCGTTGCGCAGGGCCATCGGCGGGGCCGCGGCGTCAATGGGGCGCGAGCCCGGCGCCAAGGGGTCAGGGAACGCGACCAAACGGTTGCGGTTGGTGCTCGACGTGCCGGTGGGAAGGGAGGTGTCTATGGGGGCGCTGGCGGCATCGAAATAGTAACATGAAGGAAGAGATTCCAGAGCTTACGGCCGATGATCTAGCGAGTACGATGCCCGCGCGTCTGCGTAGGCGTCTCATGCGTGGACAATTCGAGTCGGGCGGCGATGTCGCGGCATTGCGCCGCTTCGTGCGGTTGACTCAAGTACAGCTTGCGATGGCCCTGGCATCAGCGTCCACACACTTCGCAACGCTTGAGGCTCTATGCCTTGGCTTGCTTACGGCCCCGCCACGCAGCAGAGCGGCACATGCTCAGGGTCGAGCGTCAGCTTCTGCATCACCTCCGGCGCCCCATGCGCCTTGGCCAACGCGCGCCCCAGCCGTTCGAAAAACGGGTAGAGCTCCGCGCGATGCTGATGCAGCTGCTTTGCGTAGGCTTGCGCTTGCTGCGAAGCGTCGCCCGATTGCCGCTCACGTTGTGCGTCGGCTTGCGAGCGCTTGAGCTCGATCACGAGGAGCTGTCC
>JBKJIA010000144.1:0-2698 GCA_046598735.1 Polyangiales bacterium | reverse complement strand
CTGTCCATGTACGCCTCACGCTCCTGATCGCCGGCGAGCTGCCACGAGCGATCGACAAATCTTGAAATGACGTGATGGACGGCTCCGACGGCTTCGAATCGCGGCATGCGAGGCATGTCTCGCTATCGGTCAGGCGCGTGCGCAGGTTGCTGAGAAAGCGGACAAACGTAGACCGACCCGGCTCACCCCCTCCCACGCGGCGGCTCACCCCCCTCCCACGCGGTGCCCTTCGGTGCTAGCCCCTACGCCATGCCTGGCCCCTCACCCCTCGCCCACTTTCTCACGCTTCCGGCCTGCGAGCAGCAGATGCTCGAGCTGTTCGCGGTCGTACACGAGCCCTTGCACCGCACGCAGATGGCGCACTGGCTCAAGGTTGCCAACCTGCGCTTGGTTGCTTCGCGCGCGGTCAGCAGCACGGACTTGAACGAGCTGGTGAAGCGCTGGGTAGAGCACGAGCTGTTGGTCGAAGCGACCGATGGCAGTCAGCCGGGCCAGCTGTTCAGGGTGCCGCGCCCGCTGGGCCATGCACTGCTCGAGCGCCTGCCTGGCGACGAGCTGAAGCGGCGCGCAGACCTCGTGCGCGGGGAAGCTTCGTTGTTCGGTCGCGCTGGCTACTTCGTCGAGCCTACGCGTCTTGCGCGCGAGCTCTTACTTTCGTTGTATCTCGGCCAGAGCGACGAGTGCCGGGAGCTGTTCGTCACGTGGGATTCACGAGGCGGCTACCACGGTGTGAGCCGTGACGTGCTGCTGCTCGATGCTTTTGGCTTTGACGTGTCGAAAGCGCGTTTGAGCGGCTGCGCGGATTTCCGTGTCGTGGAAACGTACGCCCATGCGCTGCTAGATTTCGCGGCCCAAGTCGTGGTGGAAATAGGCGAGGGGCCGCGCGCATGGCTGCTTGAGCATCACACCAAGCTCGCGCGACCCAAGCAGCTGAGCGCGGTGCATCACTTTGCATTGCGCGGCGACGGCGCAAGCGCACGCATCTTACTGTCCGATCTTGAAGATGCCGATACATGTGCCGCGCGCAGCTTCGTCTTACTGACGGAAGGTAAGCATGAAGAAGCGCGCGCGGAGGCAGTGCGTGCAGTTGGGCTTGCGCGTACTAAAACAAAGAAAGCTAAGGCGATTGACCCCTTGTTCGCCCCGTGGCTAATTCTGACGTTGCTCACCGCGGGCGAGAGCAGCTCGGTAGAACATGGGCGGGCGCAGCTGTTGTTGGCCAGCAAGAAGGCGGCGGAGGCGAGCGCTGCGCTGTTAATGCTCAAGGCGCTCGAGCAGCATGTGACCTCGCCCGACCGGGAGCTCGACGACCTTGCACGCTACCTGGGGAATGCGCGCACCTGGCAAGGGCTCATGTTTGCCGGCCTTATCAGTGGTTTCTTGCAGAAAAAGCTACCGGCAAGCGTTGCCCATCAACTTCCAATAGTCGCCGAAGCGGCGCGTGCGCGCGGGCATCGCTTTGTAGACGCAGAGTTCTCGCACCTTCACGCGAACACTCAGGAGGGTCTGAGCAAGCTCTACCGCCGCCAAGAGACCTGGGAGCGCATGGTAAGGGCACTCGACGTGGCCATCGCGCAAGCAGAGAAGCTCAGTGCTGACCAAGGTACAGCCGAGGAGCGCCTGGTTTGGACACTCGTGCTCGACACGACCGGGCATCAGCTGTCAGCACGCGTGCAGACGCGCACCGCCTCCGGCTTTACCAATGGCCGGCAGGTTACCTGGAAGAAGCTGGGCGAGGCGCCGATCGACGCTGCCTGGATAGGCCCAGAGGATCGACGCGTGTTGCAGCACGTGAAGCTGTACAAGGGAACCCAATACCAGGGCGCGCCCAGCTACTACGCGATCGAGGCTGAGGCGCCGTTGGCACTGGTCGGGCATCCGCGTGTGTATGGCGACTACGAGCTGCGCAACCGCGTGGAGATCGTGCGCGGGCCTACCCGGCTCGACGTGCGACAAGAGGGCGAGCAGATCGCCCTGAGTGTTGTGCCAAGCGCGTGCATGGAACGCTTCGTAGTGTGCGAGCGAGAGGGCGAGGAGCGCATCGTCGTCTACGGTCTCACGCCCGCCCAGCGCGTGATCGCGACGCAGCTCACGCAAAAAGGCTTACGTCTACCGGCCGCTGCGCGCGAGCCGCTGCAGCGCACGCTGGCCAAGCTCGTCACGCACTTCGCGGTCGCCTCCGAGGTAGACGTCGAGGGCGCGCATATCGAAGAAGTGCCCGCGGACTCGCGCATTCACCTGCAGATGCGTCGCTTGAGTGCGGGGCTTGCCGTGCGCTTGTGCGTGGCTCCGCTCGGCAAAGCACCT
Organism: Polyangiales bacterium; assembly: GCA_046598735.1. Classification (GTDB taxonomy): domain Bacteria; phylum Myxococcota_A; class Polyangia; order Polyangiales; family DASUME01; genus DASUME01. Next base: position 391 of record JBKJIA010000144.1, on the reverse strand, counting down.
CTGTTCGCACCCGGCGAAGGCAGCGCGAGCGTGCTCGGTAGTCGTGGTACGGGCGAAGCGGCACGGACTGTACGCACTATACGCGACCTTACTGTTGAACGAACAGCGCTTCTGCGCTTGCGTGAAGCTTGTCCGACCGTGGCGGCCCACGATAGCGAACACCGCGAGCTTCGCATCGACGATCTCGTCAGTTGCCTCGAGCTGTTGTGCGAGTTGCAAACACTGAAAGATGAAGTGGTGATCGAATGGCCCTCGGGTCAGCCGCTTTCCCTGCTCGGAGAACGCGATGCGCGCCATTTGCGCGTCAGTCTGTCCAGTCGAGACGACTGGCTTGCGGCCGAGGGAGAGCTCGAGGTTGACCTTACGCTTAAGCTTTCGCTGCGCGAGCTGC
>JBKJIA010000143.1:0-7195 GCA_046598735.1 Polyangiales bacterium | reverse complement strand
GCCCACCTCACCGAGGGCGTCCTTGACCTCGTCGAGCTTGAAAGGCTTGATGATGGCTTCGACCTTCTTCATTGCGTGCTCCCTCTTGCCGTCGCGGCACTCTAACACACGGTAGAGCGCCTGCTTTTCGGTGAGATTTCGGACTCGTGAATTCCACCGGGTGGCTCGCGTATTTTGCGGGCGCCCGCCGCTTGATGGCGCGTCGCGACAGGCATGGCAAGCCGAGTGTGATGGACCTATGCTGGCGCCCGCATGGCTTCCATCATTACCGCGGTGCGCGATCTTGAGCGCCTGCGCCAGATCGTCGCGGTCCTGATGCGGCACGGTTTCGGCGAGCTCGTACAGCGCACCGGCTGGGGAGCCCAGCTAGGCATCGGCAGAAAACCTGACGACACGGACCCGAAGATCAGCTTGGCCGAGCGCATTCGCTTGGTGCTTACGGAGCTAGGTCCATCGTTCGTCAAGCTTGGTCAGATCGTATCCACGCGCCCGGACCTGATTCCAGCCGACATCATCGACGAGCTCAAAAAGCTACAAGATGACGTCCCGCCGGTACCGTTTGACGATCTACGTCCCATGCTCGAGCAACAGCTCGGCGCCACGATCGAAGACATCTACGAGGGCTTCGATCGTAAGCCGCTGGCCTCCGCGTCGATTGCGCAAGTCCATCGCGCGCAGCTCAAAATGCCGGGCAGCCCCTCGCTCGACGTCGTCGTCAAGCTGCAACGTCCCAACATCAAAGACACCATCGAGCGCGACATTGATCTCTTGTATTTCATGGCGCGAGCGATCGAGCGCTCGATGCCGGAGTCGAAGATCTATTCGCCAGTGCGCCTGGTGGCAGAGTTCGATCGCGCGATCACAGCCGAGCTCGATTTTACGCTCGAAGCGGACAACGCCGAGCGGTTCGCGCGCAACTTCGCCACGTTCGAGAAGGGGATCGTTCACTTCCCCCTCGTGTATCGCCAGGCCTCGTCCAAGAAGGTGCTCACGCTCGAATTTCTCGCGGGCAAGAAGGTCACCGAGCTCGATACGAGCAATGGTAAGGGCGAGCGTCTGGCCAAGAATGCACTCGCCATCATCGTCAAACAGATTTTCGAAGACGGCTTCTTTCACGCCGATCCCCATCCGGGAAATCTGATTATTCAAGGCAACGATGATCCGCCCGTGATCGCCATGATCGATCTGGGCTTGGTGGGACGGCTCACCCCGCAACTGCGCGACAAAACGGTGGACCTGATGGTTGCCGCCGCGAGCGAAGACTATGCCGCGATCACGGACGCTCTGTTCGCGATCGGCACCCCAACCAAGAAGATCGACCGCCGCGAGTTCGAAGCCGAAGTCACGGTGCTGGCCGATAAATACCTCGGCAAACAGCTCAAAGACATCGAGCTTTCCGGCCTCTTGCGCGATCTGATCGGCGGGGCCGTGAAATACGGCCTCGAAGTACCACCAGACTTCATGCTCGTGGGGAAAGCCCTGATGACCGTCGAAGGCATCGGCAAACAGATCTATCCCGAGCTCGACGTGTTCGCCGAAGTGAAACCTTACTTTTTGCGTCTGCTATGGCTGCGTTACTCGCCCGAAAAACTCGGCCACGGGCTGATTCGCGGCATGTCGAAGCTGGGCGGCGCGGCGGCGGACATGCCCCTTCAGCTGGGCGAGATTCTCGAAGATTTACGGCGGGGCGACCTCGTACTGACCGTCAACGACAGGGGCATGCCCGTGGCCCTCGATCGCTTGGGGCGTCGCGTATTCAGTGGTCTCGTCGTCAGTGTCTGCATCCTGGCGGGCTCATACTTGGTCGCCCAGAATCGCACCTTACTTGGCGCCACGCTGCTGAGCGTCGGCACGATCTGGGCCGGCTCGCACACCGCACTCGTCGCATGGCTCGGTCGCAAGCGACACACCTGATTGTTCGCCCACTGATTGCTCGCCTACTGACTGTTGAGCGTCTCGATGATCAGGTAGGTATTGGCCACGCTCGTGAGCACCGTAAGAAGCGGCGCGACGCGATTGATGACCTCACCCATCGACGCCACCCAATGCTCGGTCACGAACACGACATCGCCCGGCGCGAGCTCCACATCGCCGATGCGATCCTTGGTCAGCTTCTCGAGGCTCCATTCGTAGACCAGCGGATCGGCGATCGGACCGCGAATCACGCGGACGTCGTTGTCATCCGCGTCCATGGTGATGCCGCCGGCGCTCGCCAGGGCTTCGGTTAGGCGAATTCCGGGCCGATACGTGAGCATCACGCCACCCGAACCCACGTGACCAAGCACAGCGATACGCGACCCCAACCCTGTGGGAATGAACAGCTGATCCCCGGCATGGATGCGCACGTTGTGTTTGGGGTCGCCGATCAACGCGAGTCGAATGCTGATCGGCAGCGACGTGTTGCTGCGCACGAGACGCGCGCCATCCAAGTCGCCGATGTAGTTGACCTCGCCGCCCTCCTGCCCCGTGCGCAGCAAGCCACCCGACGCAGCGATCAGCTCCGCGACGTGCATGCCGGGCGTAATCTGACGCGCGCCTTCTTGCGCCACCGATCCGATGACGGTCGCCGTGTGCCCGCTCCATGCGGTTACGAGCACGCTCGCACGCACAAAGCGATCGAAACGCTGCAACGACTCCTCAATCTTCTTTTCGGCCGGCTGCAAAGCGAGCCCCTTAACCTCCACGGCCCCCGCCATGGGCAAGTGCAGCTTGCCTTCGCTGTCCACGATGAGTCCCGGATACTCGAAGCTCTCGGAGCTAATCGTGCGCACCGTGACCGTGTCACCAGGCAAGAGCACAAGCGGGGGCGGCGGATCGTCATTCACGCCCGATCGCGCGATACCTCCCGGCTTATAGTTCGCGTCATCGATCGGAAAGGTGGGCGCCTTGGTGTAGTTGTGACAGCCGCTCAGTAAGGCCAGGCTGAGCGTCCCCAACAGTGAGAGAGCTGTGAGGCAGTTGAGTACGCACTTCGAACGGTTAGTTTGCATGGCCCTGACTCAGCTGGCGCTCGCCATCGCGAGCAACTCAGGATAGGTTTGAGACGCGCAAACTTTGGCATGGCTCGAGGCTGCAAACCAGCATTGTGGATCTGCTTCGACCGGACTTCTGAGCGCAACACTATGGCCGACTCGAGCTTCGATGTGCACGTTCTGATCCCAAGCAGACCCGCGCTCGATCTCGCCTGCGTGTCGTCGCTCAAAACAGACATCGCCGCCGCGCACGCTCAAGGTTGCGCGCTGATCGCGCTCGATCTGTCTAACATTCAGAGTCAGACGCCGCAGGGGCTCGCGGCGTTGGTCGAGCTGGGAGCCGCACTCCCCTCCGCGAGGGTCGTGATATGCGGCCTGCCACGGACGCTGATGGCGTGCGCCGTCGATGTCGGCATGGCCGAGATCTTTCCCATCTACGCGAGCGCGGACGCTCTGCGCGCGGCATGTCACGAGCAAGCACACTGAGCGATGCGCGCCCTAATCTACGAGCTACCTGAGCATGTCGGCGTGGGCTGGGTGGACATCGCCGGCCGCCCTCTCCTCGTACGACAAATTCAGTGGCTGCGGGATTCGGGCATCGAAGACGTCGTCGTCGAAGTATGCGTCGGCCCTAACGACAGCACGCGTTGCACCTGGCTGTTGGGCGATGATCCACTGCTGTCGCGGGTCCAAATCATACCTTCGTCGCTGCCGCTTGGACCGGATGAGCTGTCACGCCGGGCTGGTCTCGCCCGCGGGGAGCGCGCGCTCTACGTGCCCGGCCATGCGATCGTGGGTGGCGCGGTGGTGTTCGAACAGGGGGGCCCGAGACGCATCACATTCCCACTTCCGCAAGGCGTGCAAGCGACAAATGCCGTCATCGAGCTGCGCGCACGCGACGAAAGCACGACGGAAGAAGCGCCGGCTCAGGCCGCTTGGGGTGCGTGCATCGAAGATTTGAACGATGCGCTCGACGTAGCTTGCGCAGCGCTCGAAGGCCGCGCGCCTGGCATCATGCTGCACGCACTCGAACGTTCGCCAGGCGTCTGGCTCGCACGCGGTGCACACGTGGCGCCCACGGCACGCGTCGAAGGTCCTGTCTATGTCGGGCTAGATGCGTTCATCCTGCCGGATGCTCAGGTAGGCCCGCGTGCGATCATCCTGGATCGCGCGGTGATTGAGCGCGGCGCCTCGATCGTGGATGCAATGGTGGGCGCGGACACGCTGATCGGCGAAAGCACTCGCGTGCGGCATGCGCTCGCCATACGTCACGCGCTCGTCAGCTTTCAAGACGGCACGCACACCTCGGTCATCGACCCGCTCGTCCTCGGCAGCCTCGCACGCACCACGGCTCTTTCGTCGCGTTTTCTGGCTCTTCTGCTGTTGCTGCTGCTAGGTCCAATTTGGCTTCTCGCAGCCGTGATCCAGCGCGCGCGCCGGCGCGAAACCCAACGCATTCTGCTGGCGCGCGGCGGTGTGACGTGGCGCATCGGCACCCTGGGCGTGCCCATGCTCGACCTCCTGCCGCCGCTGCTCGACGTGATCATGGGCACCCGCGATCTGGTGGGTGTCGCGCAAGAACCGGTGCTCGAGATCGCCGCCCGCAGACAATATCCATCCTCGCCGCCGCGAGCGGGAGCCATCGACATCACCTGGCGTTTAGCGCCCAGTCACAGCCCTGAAACTGCTTTGCGACTCTGGCGTTGGTATGCGCAGCGCAAAACGAACGGCCTGGACCGGACCCTGTTGCTTCACCGCGAACCGGACGCCTAAACTCGCCTGTTTCCAACTATTTGCAGTGACTTGTTCAGAGTTTTTGACATCTCACCGCACGTTCAGTAATCCTATGTCTCACCTACTCGTGTGGGCAGGAGCCTGCGTTTAGGCGGCACGAGGCGGGACGAGGCGAGGACGAGCATGCAGAAACTCACTCAGCGTCAGAAAATGGTGCTCGAGTTCATTCAGACCACCATCGACACGGACGGTTATCCCCCCACGTTGCGCGAAATCGGCAACTTCATGGGGATCCGCAGCACCAACGGCGTGAACGATCACCTGCGTGCCCTCGAGCGCAAAGGTTACCTGACGCGCAAGGACATGAAGTCCCGAACGTTGCGGCCCACGCGCATGGTGGAACGGCTGCTCAAGGGCACCACACCGATCGTGGCCGAGCTCGATCAGAGCGACCTTATCGAGATTCCAATCGTGGGTCGCGTCGCCGCTGGCCTACTGCAAGAAGCCATCGAGCAACCCGCAGATCACGTGCGCATCGATCGCATGCTCATCGGCGGTCAACGCGACGTCTTTGGCTTGCGCATCAAGGGCGAGTCGATGATCGACGCGGGCATTCACGATGGCGACTACGTTTTCGTGCGCAAGCAGCTCGAGGCTACGCGCGGGCAAGTGGTGATCGCCCTAGTGGGCGACGAAGCGACGTGCAAGTACTTCTTCCCGGAGCCCGATCACATTCGCCTGCAGCCTGCCAACGCGAGCATGGGTCCGATCCTGATCTCGCGTGATGACTGGCGCGAAACGCTGCTGCTCGGAGTGGTGGTCGGGGTCTACCGTAAGCTCTTGAGCTGACCCTGGCTCAAGGCGGGCGCGTCGAAACATCGCGGGGGCTCGAGTGGCGGCGTTAGAAGCACCTGCGTTGCAGGAAGCTTACGGTCCGCCAAAGACTTGCAGCGCGTATTCGCCGTAACCCTTGAACACGCGTAGACGTGCCGTCCAGCGTGACTTCAAGCCAGAGCACACCCGCGCCCGCGCCAGGCTGCCTTGATCGAGCGCCTGCGCGACGATGTTGCCGCGCTGGTCCACGATTTCGAGGTCGAGTGAACGAACCGACGGAGTGCCTGCGGCCACGGCGACGTAACACAAACCAGGCTGCACATCGAACATGGCCTGCGCGCCTTGAGCCGTCGCCAGCTTTCCCTCTTGGTAAGGCATGACCGCCGGCTTGGCTTCGCCCATTCGCTCATGGGACGCGCGCATGCGCTTGGCCACCAAGCTGTCGCCCTCCCCGCCCACCTTCCATCGGCTGACGGCCCGAGGATCGGGTGCGCCAAACACTTGCCAGAGCACATGTCCGGTGCCTTCCTGGACCGCAATCGCAAGCCTGAACCGCGCGGGATTCGCGGGGCAAAATGAACGTTCTTCACCCAGCACAGATGTTGTGTCCCCGCCATGTTCGGTCAGCAGCTCCGCCCCCTTGGCATCCTTAAGCGTAAGGTCGACAGCGACGAGCTTGGCCTCGGCCACCGCCAAAAACCGATAGCAACGACCCGCTTGGAGCGGCACGTCACGCTCGCGCGCGTCGCCACTGCCGAGGTCTTCCTCTCGCGGCGCGGTCATCGCTTCCATGCCGTTCGCGTGATCTTTGGCCACGAGCGCGAGCTGTTGCGGCAACGTGGCCGGTGCTTTCGCGACGGGGCTGGGCACGGCGGCCGGCGCGGACTCGACGGCGCCGACCTGGACCGCCCACACACCCAACGAATACGCCGTGGGCTTGTCGCTGCGCACACGAATTTGAGCCTTCTCAGCCTGCGTACCCGCACAATAACGAAGACGTGCAACTGCCCCGGGTTCCCCATCGCCCAGCGACAGCCCCTCTGGCGTCTTCACGCTCAGCTCCAGGTCGGTCACGTCCACGCCCGCCGCAGCCGCCACCACGCACTGCCGCGGCTCGAGCTTGAGCAATAGACGCTGTATCTCGGACGCAGCCAGCTTTCCTTCCTGGATCGCGATCGGAGTGCCGCCGCCGCCACGTGTTTTCGCGGCGGTCTGTGCCAAAGACGCCAAATCAGGGGCCTCGGCCTGGGCCGCGCCACTGAAGAGACATCCGCAAAAAGCGATCGTAAACACCAAAGAAGACGTCTTGTTAGCCATGGGTCGGTTCAACATGATGGGGTGGTTGTACCTGGGACGCCAAACGCGCGTTCCTGTTCTGTGCTCCGTCACGCGCGGCTGAAAAAGCTCAGGGTCCATGGTACAGCGTACAGCGTACAGCCTACGCCGCCTCTGATGTCACGACTTCCCCCACCCTTTGGCCCGTTCGAGCCGATTCGGCGCCTCGGAGCCGGCGGCATGGCCGAAACGTTCGAGGCCGTGCGCCGCGGCCCCGGAGGCTTCGAGCAGCGCGTGTGCATCAAGCGCATCTTGCCGGCCTTCGAAAGTGATCAAGATTTCGTGGCCGCATTTCTGCGTGAAGCCACGACGAGCGCGCA
>JBKJIA010000010.1:0-5580 GCA_046598735.1 Polyangiales bacterium | reverse complement strand
GGCTTCGCTGCGCACGGCCTCTTGATGCAAGAACTTGTAGTAGTCGATCGTAAGCTCGGCGAGCGCGCGCGACTCTTCGCCATCGAGCTTGAGCTTGGGCGAATGCCAGCGCCAAGGAATCGTGAACAGGCTCAGCATGGAACCGAGCGCTTCGTAAGGGTGGCGGAGCACGTGCACAAACCGCGCCTCGGGCACCGCGCGCGTAACGATGTCGAAGCGCCCCGGCAAGAGCACGTTCTTCATTAGTAAGGTCTGACCCGGGTACGAATACAAGTGACGCTGAATACAGCCGCGATAGTAAGCCACCAGCCGTTCGCGTTTTTCGGTAGGCATCTGATCGATGAACCGTAAGTACTTGAAGCGCTCGGGAAAGGGTAAGACCAGCATCACGGCGGGCGTGGCAAAGGCCAGGGCCCAGATGGCTTCGTCTTCTTCGTCTTGGCTCAGGCCCATGTCGTGCAGGCCTTCCCAGCCGCCAAACGACGATTGATCAATGGTGGAGCGCACGCCTTGCAGCATGCGACCGATGCTGCCGTTGGCCTGCTTCAAGCGCTCGGCCACGCGGTAAGCCGTAATGGTAGGGAAGAAGGTCTGGTAGAGCTTGAACGTGGTGAACTGCGGATCGTGCGACATCATGCGATGCAGAAACGTGGTGCCTGAACGCGGTGCGGCCACGATGTACACGGGCTTGCCCAGTGGTTGCTCGTGATAGTCGGGGAAACGCGCATGATCGATGCGCTCTGCCAAGCGATTGAACACGCCTACGGCGCTAATCAGCGCCACCATACCGTCTGAAAACATGGTGCGACGCGGCGAGAACGTCGCAGGAGCGTGGGCGATTTCCAGCATGCGCCGGATGGTGTCGATATCGGCGTACATGACGCTTTTCGGGCGAGCAGAAGCGCTAGATGGCAAGCGGGACATGACTTTCACCGGGCGAAGTCTCGGCCCACCCAGAACCGCGGCGGGCAACACGAGGCCCGCGGATCTAGCAGCTGGGTCAGTCGCGTTCCACATCGTGCCTGTAAAGGGTTGACCCGCTCGGATTTCCACGTTGTCATGGAGGGGATGGACCTTTCTCGCGAACAGCGGCGTGCTTTGATCGCCATGTGTTGCGTGGTGGCGCGTTCGGATGGAGACGTCAGTCCGAGCGAATACGAAGCACTACTCGATCTGATGAGTCGTTTGGCCAAGGGCGCCGTGGGCTTTTCTGAGCTCGAAGCATGGATGCGCACGGACCCGCCGATCATCACGGCGCGCTTGCCCGAAGACAGCATTCGTATGTTTCTACGCGAAGCACTGCAGTTGGCGCGGGCAGACGGAAAGCTCGAACAGGTCGAGATCTCCACGATCAAGGACTTGGTTGAGCGCTACTTCGACGCGCCCACGGGCTGATTCTGTAACACAGCCGGGCCAGTCGGGAACACGCGCGCCGAACCGCCATGGGTCAGCCCTTCGATCACGCGCAAGAGCGCCTCGCGCGAGGCGGGTTTTTCCACGACTTGTGTGTCGACCTCGTCTAGAAAACGGCGCACGCGGGGCGTGAAGGCGCCGCCGCTCAAGAACGCGAGGTGATCGATAAGGTCGGGGCGCGTGCGCTGCATGTGCTCGTAGACGGCCGGGCCATCGAGGTCGGGCATCATTAAATCGCACAATACGGCATCGAAGGGCGCGCCGGTGTCGAGCGCGGCCACGCCACCGCTGCCGCCGTCCGCTTCGATCACGATGTGATGGGCCCCGAGCAAGCGCATCAGGGCGCGTCGCAACGCGGGGTCGTCGTCGATCAAAAGTACGCGCGCGCGCCTGCGTGCGGGAATGCTGGCATTCTGATTTTCGACGAGCTCCGGCGGGTGCACGCTGCGCATGCTGCGATCGGCGGGCATGCGCACTTCGAACGTGGTGCCGCTGCCCACCGTGCTCTCGACGTGGATGGACCCTTCGTGCAGACGCACGATTTCATGCACCAGCCACAGGCCAAGCCCCGTGCCGCGATCGCGCGGCTTGGTGGTAATGAACGGCTCGAAGATGCGCGGCAAAAGCTCAGGTGCGATGCCTGAGCCCGTATCTCTCACGCGTAACACCACGTCCGTGCCTTCGAGGCGCGTTTCGACCGAAATCCGATGGTGCGACGCATCGCCGCTCTCGATCGCTTGTGCCGCGTTGATCAGCAGGTTGACGATCACTTGCGTGAGCTTGCTGGCGTCGCCGACCACGCGCGGCACATCGCCCGTGTCGATCACCAAGCGCGCGCGATGTCTGACTTCGTTGGCGGCGAGCTGACAGGCAGCTTCCACCACGCGATTCAAGTCGACTTGCTCGACGAGGTCGTACTCGACGCGCGAGAACACCTTCAGATCGCTGACGGTGCGCCGGATGCGTTCCATGCCGCCTGTACAGTCGCTCAAGATTTCGCGCGCACCGCTCAGTGCCTGTTTGGCGGCTTCATCGAGCTGAGCGCCCTCGAGCTCGTCGAGCAGATCCGAAAGCGAGGTCAGGTTCGCCAGCACGTAAGCAACGGGGTTGTTCACCTCATGGGCGATGCCCGCGCTCATCTGCCCGATGCAGGCGAGCTTGTCTGCGTGTACCAGTCGCTGTTCCAGCTCCCGTACGCGCGCTTCTAGCGTCTCGAGCTCTGTTCCCATGCCCCCCGCGCTCATCGTAACAGAGTGACGGGGCGAAATCTGTCAGCGTCCTCGCATGGGAGGCATTGCCAAACGTGCGGGCCGGTAGCGTCGCGTGCTCGCCCGTTGCAGCTCAAGCTCGCCCACCAACATCGAGGGAGCCACGGTTGCCACCGGGACCGCGCCGCTTTCCGCAAAGCAGTAGCTATTGTCCACGTCCTGGTCCTTACCAAAGGCCAAAATGCGCTGCATCACGGCGAGCGGCGTACCGATGAAGCTGACGTCACGCACGCGCGTTTCTTTGCCGGTTTTCGGATCGACTGTGTAGACGGCCGTAGGCATGCCCTTGAAGGCTTGGAAGTCATACTGGTCGGTTCGCGTCTCGCCGGCCGATACGCCGCGAATGATCAGGCCGTAAGGTAGGCCACGCTTTGCCGTTTCGGCGCACAGCATGGCCTTGAGCTCGTCCCAGGTCTTACCATCGCGCGCCGTCACGATCAGATTGGCCATGCGTGCCATGGGATCTTGAAAACGTTCGTGACGCCCATGACCGTTGCTGCGCGAAAAGCCCTGGATCAGCGACCGACTCATCAAGAAATTCTTGAGCACGCCGTCTTTGACGAGCTCCACGCGCTCGGAGCGCACGCCCTCGTCGTCGATCCGGTAGTACCCGTGCAGGGGTGCGCCTGCGTAATGCGAAAGCGAAGGATCGTCCACGATATCGAGGCCATGGGGCACGATGCGATGGCCAATCTTGGAGGCAAACGTATGGCCTTCACTGCGCGAGCTCATGCGCTCGCCTTCGAGCCGGTGGCCGATAGCTTCGTGGAAAATCAGTCCGCTTGCGAAACCACTCAGTAAGGCTGGCCCGGCGTACGGATCGAGCGGCTTACTTTCGCGTAGCTCGCTCAGCTCCTGCGCCATCGCTGCCACCGCTGCTGCGACCTGCTGCTTAGACGGTAAGGCATCTGGATCACGACCATAGAAATTGCGCGATGTTTCGAGATGCACGCCGTCTTTGCCGAGCAACCAGGCTTGCATCGTGACTTCGTAATAGGTGTCCTGACAGATGAATTGCGTGCCCTCGCTGTTGACGAACAGACGCACCTTGTTCAAGCCGCGAATCTGCACGTAAGGATCGAGCATGAAGCGGTAGTCACGAAACATCCCGCTCGACTCGCGCACGAAGTCTTGCCAGCGTTTCTTGGGGAATACGACTGGCTTCAGGTCATCGAAGTGCACAATGCGCGGCTCGACGCTGAAGCTCTTAGCGGGCAACGGTAAGTGTTGCTCGACCAGAATCTTTTTCTTCTCGTAGTACTCCTGCAGCGCTTCGTCGTACTTGTGCTGCGTCAGCTTCCAGAATGCGTAGCGTAAGACTTCGGGATCGAGATCTTCCGGGCCTTCGATCCAGTTGAACGAGCTGCGTTGCGCCAAGTCAGACGTGAGCCCGCCGTCGATGCTGTTGTCGACGCGATGGGAGCCCACGCGCACTTCTGCGTACAAGTCCGATTCGCGATGGGGCTCGGTGCGAAACACCGAACCGTAACGACCCCACACGCCAAGGCCTTCTTTGGCGTGCATCAAATACGAAAGATAAAATGGCTTGGGCTCACCGGGGCTGCGTAAACCGCGCATTTGGCGCTTAAGCTCCGACTGCATGGCGCGCAAAAGCACTTTGCTCTGCGCGAGATCGAGCCGACTTTCGACGGGCGCGCGCTTTGATTTGGAGCTGCTGGTCTTGTTACGAAGTGGCACTGGGAACAAGGTACTCTTTGGCAGGCGTTGCTGCATCCCCGGGTCGGGCAAGCACGTCGAGCGTCGCAAGGTAAACGCTGTCAATTGGCCGAGGGTTTTGCTACGACCCCACGTTGCTACAAATACTTAGTTAGGCCCTTTGGGGCGTTCGCGGGAGCAGCTCATGCGTCACTTGGTTTGCACATCATCAGTAAAGGCAATGCTCACGAGTGCGTTGCTGGGCATGGCTTTTGGCGCCTGCGGCGACTCAAGCAACGGTGGGGCCTCGGAGAGTAACAACGGCGGCAACGAAGGCGACGCGGGCAACGCAGGCCGCAAAATCGTCTACCCCGATTCGCTGTGCGACGACGCCGCGTGCATCGCTAACGCCGATGAAAAAGGGCACTGCGATCCGAGCTCGAGCGATGCAGCGCTCGCCGATTGCAACGCGTGGCGAATCAACGGCTCGTTCTCGTTGAGTGCGGTCAAGATCGACGCAAGCGCCAAGCGCGGCAGGCCGCCGGCCCTTGCGCGCACTGATAGCGATTCTTGTCCGCCCAACAGCGTCACGCCCGCAGGGAAAAAAGACGGCGCGCACTGCTGCGAGCGGGTGCAGACGCAGAGCAGCATGCCCGCGTTCATGCTGACCGGCATCTCGCTCCAGGACCCGCCGGTGTTCGGTCTCTCGGCCGTATCGAGCACCAACAAGACTGCGATCGAGGACGATCGTTACAACTGGATCATGCAGCTGAGCAGCGATCAGCCAGGCGCGGTCATGATCACATCGGGCCTGGGTCTGCAGAACGTGGACGGCAGCTTTGCCTTTGCCCAGGGCCCGTTCGAGCTTGGCGGCAAGATGTGGAACCAAAAGGGCGAATGGGATCCCCATCTCGTCCCCGGTACGCTCAACGAAGACGGCACCCTCAGCTACGTGATGCAATATCGGCCCGACGGGCGTTATTTTCAGCTGCCGCTGTGGGGAGTGGGCTACGACTTTACGATGATGGTGCTGTCGATGGACGGCATCGAGATGAGCATCAAGCTCAGCGACGACAAGCTGTGCGCAGGCTATCTCACGGGCAACAAGACCTTCGATTCGATTGGCGTGATCAAGTCATACCTGCCGCTCGAGCCGCTGCGCAATGTCGTGCTGCACTTCAAAAAAGGCGATAGCGGCACGGGCTTGTGCCCTTTGACCGCGAGGGTCGCGCCTCCGGATTGC
>JBKJIA010000565.1:0-13967 GCA_046598735.1 Polyangiales bacterium | reverse complement strand
CAAAAGTACCGCAGAGCTTTCAGGCGGCATGAAAAAGCGGGTGGCAGTGGCGCGGGCGCTGGTGATGGAACCTGAAATCCTGATCTATGACGAACCCACCACGGGCCTCGATCCGCTCACGTCGCGTACGGTCGATGAGCTGATCGAATCTACCCGCGAACGCTTTGGGGTGACCTCGGTCGTGATCAGCCACGACATGCAGTCGGTATTTTCGCTCGGTCACCGCGTCACCTTGCTCTACAAGGGTAAGATCGAAGTCAGCGCGGACAAAGACACGTTTGCCCGCAGCGACAACGTCCACGTCCAAGAGCTCTTGGAAGCGAGCGGCGTAGACATCGACGCCGCAACCGCCGACGCTATCGCAGATGATGACGTTTAGCGGGCGGAGCGCCTGCGACGTGCTGGCGGTTCGCGCGCGGCTCGTGATAGCGTTCTCGATGTGGAGCGCAGACAGCACGTTCGCTACAAAATCTGGTTTCCTGTGCAGGTCTCGTCGGACGAGCGAGGTGCGCTGGCGATGACGCATAACGTAGGGACAGGCGGCATGTTGCTTGCCACGCCTGCGACGCTTGAGCCCGGGCAGGAGATCACGGTGACCTTTGTGGTGCCGCCCGCGCCCGGAGAGCAAGCGGGGGAGCAGCAGACGCTCAATGCGCGCGTGATTCGTGTCGACACGAACCCGGAAGATCCGGAAGGTGCGTGGCCCAATCGCATCGCGCTCGAGTTCGAGCACGTGGAAGCGTCGCTGGAGCCGCTGCTTGCCAGCGTGGCCGAGCGCATCAGCAACATGCCATAGCGCGGCCCTGACCTTACGGTCCAATAAGTGCCGATGACCTTACGGTGCCGCTCTTAGCGGTAGTTGCGTACGACGACCTCTTGTGCGGGGCCGCGATTCTTGCCGTCGCAGCTGACAGCGCGTGGCGCGAGCACGCCATCAATCTGAAAGCCGCGATATAGATCGCGAATGAACGGCACATCGCTGTTCGAAAGCATGAGCTTGCAGCCGCGACGATCGAGCTCACGGTACACGTCGCGCAGCTTGGCTTGATGGTCTTGCCCGAAACCATCCTGCGCATAGGCCGTGAAATTGGCCGTACGCGACACAGGCTCGTAGGGTGGATCGAGGTAGACGAAATCGCCGGGCCGCGCGTCACTCAGTAAGGCTTCGAACGGTTGACGCTTGATGTCTGTGCGCGCGAGCTGGGCGCTGGCCGCGTAGAGGAGCTGCGCATCGAGAATGGCGGGGTTGGTGTAGCGGCCCATCGGCACGTTGAATGCGCCCTTTTTGTTCACGCGGTGCAAGCCGTTGAAGCACGTTTTGTTCAAGTAGATGAACAACGAGGCGCGCTCGGCATCGCTCTTGTGGGTGCGCTGGTTGTAGCGCTCGCGCACTTCGTAGTAGCGCTCTTCGCCGTGGCCGTGGGCGAGCTTGGACAAGTGCTGGATGACCTGCGTCACGTCGTCGCGTACGGCCAGATAGGTCGTGATCAAGTCTGGATTCACGTCGCAGAGCAGGGCACGCTCGGGACGCAGCGCAAAGAACATGGCGCCGCCGCCTACGAAGGGCTCTACATGGCGCATCAGCTCGACGCCGGGCGGCAGCAAGGCGCTTAAAGCGTGCCTTAACTTGCCTTTGCCTCCGACCCATTTGATGAAAGGGCTGGCAACAGGAACGGGCGTGATGCGAACCGGCGAGATGGCAGCGGCGCGTGCGGCACTACGTGTAGGCATTGGTGGGACGGTATCCCACCTGATCGATCAGACCAAAAAAGCGGGGCAAACCAGACGCAGTCGGTGTGGCCGAGCGCGAGGTGCTAGAGCGAGTAGCGATGTCCAAAGCTGATGTGATCGCTCTCGAAGGGTTGGTCGTGAACTGCGTGGTTGGCGTGTATCCGCACGAGCGCGACACCCCTCAGCCCCTGCGGGTGGACCTGTACATGGAAGTGGAAACGCGCAACGCCGCCGAACGCGAACGCTTGCGCGAGACGGTGGACTACGCAGCGGTGGCCGCTCAAGTGGCGTTCGTGCTGACCACTTGCCGATTTCAAATGTTGGAAACCGCCGCCCACGCTCTGTCGCGGTTGTTGCTTGCGCCGGCGGCCTTGGGCGAACGGCGCGCACCTGTGGAAGCCTTACGGTTGCGTCTGACGAAGCCATCGGTGTTCGCCGGTCATGCCATACCGTATCTGGAAATTCGTCGCGATGCCTCGGACGTGACCCTGGAGACCGAGCAGACGCGCTTTGGGCGCGTGGACATCGTGTATGAGACGAGTGACGCTGGGATTTATCGGCTCAACGTGGCGCCCCATGGGAGCATCCCGTTGCATATGCACAAGAGCATGCGCGAGTCCGAGATGGTGTTGAGCGAAGGCCTGCTATGCCAGGGTAAGCCTGTGGCGCTGGGCACCGTCCATCACTGGCCGCAGGGCGCGGCCCATCGCTACGACAATCCTACCCATCGCTATCAAACCATCCTCTGCGTGGATGCGCCGCGATTCATCGAAGAAGACGAAATCGAAGTGGAGGGTGAGCCCGCTGACGTAGCACCCGCACCCGCCTGGCCCCTTACGGGTGTGCGGTGAGCGAGGGTAAGGTTGCGCTCGTCACGGGTGCCACTCGCGGAATCGGTCGCGCCAGCGTCGCAGCGTTGATCGCGCGCGGCCGTCGGGTGATCGCAAGTGGGCGAGACAACAATGCACTCGATCTGCTTGCGCGCGCGTACCCAGGGCGGGTGCAATGTCTGGTCGCGGACTTCGCACAACCAGGCAGCGCCGAGCGCTTGGCCGAGCAGGTCTTACGGTTGCATCCAGAAGTCAATGAGCTTGTCTATTCGGCGGGCATCGTCCACTACGCGAGCGTGGGCCAAGTGAGCGAGGCTGATTTGCGCGCTCAGCTGGAGGTCAACTTCGTCGCGCCTTTCCTGCTTTCGCAGCGTTTGGGTGTGCACATGCGCAGCCACGAAGGCGGTGCGATCGTACATGTGGCGAGCACGCTAGGCTTGCGTCCCGCGCCTGAAACAGCGGCATATGCTGCAAGCAAGGCGGCGCTCATTCAGGCGACACGCTCGCTCGCGCTCGAGCTTGCGCCCAGCGTGCGTGTGAACGCAGTGGCACCTGGTGTGGTCGACACGGACATGATTCGCGCACCACGCACCCCGCCGAGCGCAGGTTCAGATCTGAGTATTCACGATTTGGATGCTCAGCTCCAAAAGCTCAGAGCGCTCCATCCACTCGGTCGTTTGGGCTCGCCGGAAGACGTCGCAGAAGCAATTTTGTTTTTACTCGATGCGAGCTGGATCACGGGCACCACGCTAAGGATCGACGGCGGGCTGTTGGTCGCTTAGTCGTTTTCTAAGCTTTTCATGAGGCTCGTCAATCTTAGGTTTTTTCCGACGGATGATTAGTGAGTGCAGCGTGTTGCAGACACGGCATCCACTGCACACGGGGGAAGATCATGGGGAGCTGGGGCGCGAGGGCGCTTGCCATATGGCTGAGCGCGGACCGTTTCGCTGAAACGGACTTCGGCTACAGCTCACCTACGGGCTACCAACACCCTCAGGGTGGGCGTGGTAGGCGCGACGGCGTGTGCGGCGGGCAGAGTGGTCGCAGTGGGATGAACGATAGAACGCAAGGGGGCAACGGCGTGAGGTGTAGTCATGTCTGATGGCAGTAGCGCGAAGTATGCGAATACGGATCTCGATTTGCTCGACGATCCCGACGAGAGCATGATTGGCAACCGCGCGCCTAAAGCGCCGCAGATGCAGCGGCTCGGTCGCTACCGTCTCGTGCGTGAGATTGCCTCAGGCGGCATGGCTTCGGTCAACCTTGCGGTCGCAGATGGCGTCGACAAGCTGGTCGCGCTGAAGATGATTCATGCGCACCTCGCGCAAGAAGACTCGTTCGTGCAGATGTTCCTCGACGAAGCGCGCATCTCGTCGGCCATCTCGCATCGCAACGTGTGCAACGTCTTCGACTTCGGCGAAGTGGATGGTCGCTACTACTTGGCCATGGACTACCTGTCAGGTCAGAGCTTGCGCGATGTCATCCACCGTCTGCGTAAGATGCCGGACCTTGCGCCGCCGTCACGCTTGGCGGTGCTCGCAGGCACGATCATCGCGGAAGCTTGCGAAGGGCTGCACGCAGCACATGAGCTGCGCGATGCTCAAGGCAAGCCGCTCGAAGTCATCCATCGCGATGTATCGCCGCACAACTTGTTCGTGAGCTACGAGGGCAGCGTCAGCGTCGTCGATTTCGGCATCGCGCGCGCTTCGGATCGCATTCAACACACGGCCACCGGGATCCTCAAGGGTAAATTCTCGTACATGGCACCCGAGCAGATTCGTCAGCTCGAAATCGATCGGCGCGTAGACGTCTGGTCGCTTGGAGTTTGCTTGTGGGAGATGTTGACGCTCGAACGTTTGTTCGTCCGCAACAGTCAGGCCGATACGCTGATGAGCGTGATGATGGATCGCGTGAAAGCTCCGTCGGAGCTTCATCCCGGCATTCCGAAAGCGCTCGATGCAATCGTGATGAAGGCGCTCGCACGCAGTCCTGCGCAGCGTTATGCGACCGCCCGTGATCTCGGTCGCGACCTTGCCAAGTTCGTGCGCGAGACCGGCGAAGCGATGGACACGGTCGAGATCGAAACGCTGCTCACGCGGATGTTTCCCCGTGAAATCGACGAAAATCGCAGGTTGCTGCGCAATGCGCGCTTGGCCTCGATGGAAGAGTCACAGTCGTTCGAGGGAACGCCTGCGGGGCTTGCTCGTACGCCGACACGCTCCGGAGCTATGCTGCGCGCACGGTCGGTCACACCCTCAGCTCACAGCCTTCCGGTGCTCGTCGGCTCCGCGCCGGATAACGATGTCCACGTTTCGATCACGCCGAATACGGTGGTGAGTACGTCGATGCCGGAAGGTCGGCGCACACAAAAGCTCGCCACGATCGGCGCAGCGTTGTGCATCGGTGCGTTGGCCGCGGGGTATGTGCACTGGGGCATCGCGCCCGCTGCACCCAAAGAATCACCGGCCGCTATCGCCCCTACGGCCCCCGCCGTGCAGCCTGCGCCGCAAAAACAGCCGCCGCAGACAGCACCTGCTGCGGCGGCTGTGTTGCCTAGCGAGCTACAGGATGACGTCCGGCTAGACGACGCGACCGCACCGATTGCATCGAAGCCTGGTGCGAACGTACTGCCCAATTCTGCGAACCCGGTGCAAACTCGCGAGCAGAAGCCTATGCAGAGCCCCGTTGCTCTAACCAGACAAGGTCTTACCCATGCCACCCAGGGCTCCCGCACGGGCTCCGCGCGTGGCGCGACCGCAACGAGAGGCGAAGCTTCTACCCCCGATGAGAAGCCCGCGGATCACGCGGCTGCATCCATTGCCATTGCGCCGCCGGTTCCCGCGCAGGGCGTGCCGTCCCCCGGCGCTGCGGTCGTGCCAGCGGCGCAAGCAGTTGGAGCGGACGCGCCGCGCGCGGTTCCTCTGCCCGTGACGCCACCAGCCACACCCGCGCCCGTGGCCCCGCAGAAGCTTGATGCGGTGGCTAAGATCGGAACGCTCGAAGTCGAAGGCTCGTTGGGCACCGGTGTGGTGGGGCGTATGTTGTCGCGTGCGGAGCCACTACTAAGAAGCTGTTATGTCGACGCCGCAAAGCGGGCAGGCAAGAATCAGTACGTTCCGCTGACTGTGGCGCTTACGATTGATGAGACTGGTGCCGTGCGGCGCATTGAATCCGGCAAGCACCCGTTGAATGGTTTGCCCGACTGCGCAGCGAACGAGCTCAAGCGTATGCGCTCGGATCGCAAGCCAGATGTGGGTACTGTGCAAGTCCGTTTCTCGGTAGGTTTTAAAGCACCCTGAGGATCCCTCCAGAATGCCAACCGAAGTACCGTTCAGTTCCACAGCGATGTATCAGTTCGGAGAGTTCGTGCTCGATACGCAGCTATTTCAGCTGCGTCGCGGCGTCGAGGTGATCCCGCTTGAGCCCAAAGTATTCGATGTGCTTCGGTACCTCGTGGAGCATCACGACCGGGTCGCCACCAAGCGGGAGCTGCTCGATGCCTTGTGGCCGAGTGAAGTGGTGACCGAAGCGGTGCTGCCCACCAACATCAACGCGCTGCGCCGCGCGCTCGGACAACAACGCGGCGACAAGCAGCCGATCGAAACGGTGCACGGTCGCGGTTACCGTTTCTCTATGTCCGTGACGCGCTCGATGCCGCCACGTGCGCCGTCGCAGAGCTCCTTGCCGCCTGCGCCGCCTGTGCATTCGCTTTTTCCGTCGGCGGACCTCGCAGACCACGAACCCTTCGTAGGACGCGCTTCGGTGCTCAGTCGCCTGAAGCGCTGTCTGGTGCGAGCGCTGGGTGATCAAGCTCAGATTTGCGTGCTGAGCGGAGAAGCCGGCATTGGTAAGACGCGCACGGCGCAGCGCGTGGCCGATCTCGCGCGTGCCCACGGTGCAGATGTGTGGCTTGGCTCCTGTCACGAAGGCGAAGGCGCGCCAGCGTTTTGGCCGTGGACCCAAGTCTTACGGTCGGCGCTCTACAGCGAAGGCCCGGAAGCATTGCGCGGTTGGCTTGGCCCGGCCGTGCTCGATGTGGTGCCTTGGTTGCCCGAGCTTGCTCAGGGCCTGGACGCCAATACGCCCGCTGTTTCCTCTACGTTTGAGCACGCGAGCTTTCGTGCGCTCGATGCGGTTTCTCGCTTGCTCTCCGCGTCCAGTCGCGCTCGTCCGCGGGTTGTGCTGCTCGAAGACATGCATCGTGCTGACGAAGCGTCGTGGCAACTCTTACGGTTGCTCGCACCGACACTCGAGCGATGCGCTGTCTTGATTCTCGTCACCCTGCGCAGTCGCGATGACCTTACGGTTGCTGCACCGGTCGAGCGCAACGTGGATGCTTTGTGTCGCACACCCTTGTGCCATCGCTTCTACCTGCGCGGCCTCGAAGAAGCCGAGACCGGGGAGCTTGTACGCGCGCTCTTGGGCGACGTGTCCGACGCGGTCGTGCACACGCTGCACGAAAAAGCCGGCGGCAATCCGTTGTTCATTCACGAGCTGGCCGAGTGGACGGCGTCGCGCGGCGGCCTCGATGCTTCGCCGCTGCAGGATATGCCTGATTTGGCGCCCCCCGAAATGGTGCGTCACGTCCTGCGCCGTCGTGTGGAGCGATTGGGGCCCGAGGCCACGCGTGTGCTGGAAGTGGCCGCGGTGGTAGGTTCGATGTGGGATGCCGCAATCGTGCAGGCCGTCACGGGCTTGCCACGGGAGAGCGTGCTGACCGTGATCGACCTCGCCATCGAACAGCGCATCGTCGTGTCGGTGGCGGCGCGCGTAGATGCTTACCGTTTTTCCCACGATCTCTTGCGTGACACGCTCTACTCGGACCTGCCCACGGCTCTGCGCAAGCGTTTGCATCTTCTGACAGCCGCGCAGATCGAGGAACGCACTGCATGGCTCGGCGCGGAGGCGGTACGCGAAGTAGCCCATCACTTGTATCAAGCTTTGCCCGACGGGGATCCGGCGCATGCCATCGAATGGCTGCGGCATGCGGCCGAAGTATCCGAAGCGGCGCACGCTTTCGAAGATGCCGCGCGTTACTACCGTTGTGCGCTCGATGCCACACGCATGTTGCCCGCCGCGGATCCGACGTTGTCAGGCGTGCTCGCTGGGGCCCGTACGCGTGCGCTCGAGAGTGCACGTCGTTCGCGACTCGTCAGCTGAGCCAAGACAACAGGCCGTAAGCCTCCCGTGCGAGTCCGCAACCTTACGGTTGATCAAGCGTGCGCAACCCGTGCGGATGCTGCCGGCTGAATGGCACGCATGCCGAGCGCACACGCCAGGGCGACCAGGTTGATCAGCGCACAGGCCACGAACGGAGTCTCGGGGCTGAACAACGTGTACAGCAGGCCCGCGAGTGCCGGGCCAAATACGCGGCCCAAGCTCGACATGCTTTGGTTGGCGCTGAGCGTCTCGCCCTGGCGCGCAGGATCGGCTAAGCGCGAAATATAAGCGGACAGCGAGGGTTGCGTGAGCCCGTTGCCGATCGCGATAAGACAGCTGACGACGATGAGTAAGGGCACGCCAACACGCGGCGCCAGTGCAAACCCCGTGAAGCCGACCGCGAGCAGGCACAGGCCCGTGATCGCGAGCGATGTTTCTTTGTAGCGACCGGATGCGCGTCGCATGAAACCACCCTGCACGACTGCGCCCGTGGTGCCCATGAGCATGAACATCCAGCCGACTTGCTTGGTGCTGAAGTGGAAGGCGTCGCTTGCGTAGAGCGCGTACGTCATTTCGAGCCCGGAGAAGGCGAGGATGATCAGAAAGCTCGTCAGCACCGCGCGCGAGATACCAGGGGTTGAAAACGTTTCGCGCAAGGCCCGCACGTTGAGCGGTGACAGCGAGCGCGTGGAGGGCTTGCGACGCTCGGGAGGTAAGGATTCCGGTAGCCGCAAGAAAGCCCACAGTAAGTTCACAACACTCAGACCGGCGGCGATGAAACACGCCCACGGACCTTCACGACCGTTGACCGTATGGTGTGCGAGCAAGCCGCCGATGGCCGGGCCGATCAGGAAGCCCAAGCCGAACGCGATGCCGAACAGACCCATCCCTTTCACGCGTTCTTCGGGCGTGGTGATGTCGGCGATGTACGCACTGGCCGTACCGAGATTGGCCGTTGCAAAGCCGCTGGCCATCCGTGCCACGAATACCCACAGGATGGTGTCGGACCACGCGAGCGCGCCCCCCAAAGCGAGCATCGTGACGGCCGAAAAGAAGATCGAGCTCAACATGACCGGACGTCTGCCGATGCGATCCGAGAGGCGGCCCCAGCCCGGCATGCAGAGAAACTGCATCGCTGAGTAACTGGCGCCGAGTAAGGTCGTCACCCATTCCGTGACGCCGAAAGCATCGCGCGCGACCAAGGTTAGAAACGGCATTACGATGCCGAAGCCGAGCAGGTCGATGAAGATCGTCAGGAAGATGACGCCGAGAGAAGGGCGCTGTTTCATGCTGGTGCCTGCGGTCTAGCACAGCTGGCAAGTGCTGTGAGATCGCGCTAGATGCCGCGGCCCGGAGAGGAGTCCACGTGCACATCGACAAGCGCCGCCTCACGCACCTCAGAGCCCTAGAGGCCGAGAGCATTCACATTTTCCGTGAGGTCGCAGCCGAGTTCGAGAAGCCGGTGATGCTGTACTCGATCGGCAAAGATTCGTCGGTGCTCGTGCGCCTGGCACTCAAGGCCTTTCACCCAGCGCCGCTGCCTTTTCCGCTGCTGCACATCGATACGACCTGGAAGTTTCGCGACATGATCTCGTTTCGCGACAAGTTCACGCGCGAGAACAAGCTCGATTTGATCGTGCACTCCAACCCTGACGGTCTGCGCGACAAGATCAATCCGTTCGATCACGGCTCCGAGAAGTACACCACCATCATGAAGACGCAGGCGCTCGTGCAAGCGTTGGGGGCGCATGGATTTGACGCGGCCTTTGGTGGCGCGCGTCGCGACGAAGAAAAGTCGCGCGCCAAAGAGCGCATCTACAGCTTTCGTGATCGCTTTCAGCAGTGGGATCCCAAGAATCAGCGCCCGGAGCTGTGGAATCTCTACAACGCCAAGCTCAACAAGGGCGAGAGCATTCGCGTGTTTCCAATGTCGAACTGGACTGAGCTCGACATCTGGCAGTACGTCTATCTCGAGAATATTCCGATCGTACCTTTGTACTTCGCGGCCAAGCGCCCAGTGGTGGAGCGTCACGGCTCGCTGATCATGGTTGACGACGACCGCATGCGCCTCATGCCTGGCGAAGTACCGATGCAGAAGTCGATTCGCTTTCGCACGCTCGGTTGTTATCCGCTTTCGGGCGCCATCGAGAGCACGGCTACGACCTTGCCCGAGATCATCCAAGAGATGCTGCTCACGCGACACTCCGAACGGCAGGGGCGGTTGATCGATCACGATCAGGCCGCATCGATGGAGCGCAAAAAGCGCGAGGGGTACTTCTGATGTCGTCCGATGAAACGCTGATCGAACACGACATCCTGGGGTTCCTCGCCAAGCACGAACACAAGGAGCTGTTGCGCTTCGTGATCGTGGGCTCGGTCGACGATGGTAAGAGTACGCTTATCGGCCGCATGCTGTTCGAGCTCAAGGCCGTCTACGACGACCAACTCGAGGCCGTACGTAAGGCCACCACTATGGTGGGTGTACCGATCGATTTTTCGCTGATCACGGATGGTCTAGAAGCCGAGCGCGAGCAGGGCATCACCATCGACGTGGCTTACCGTTACTTCACGACCGAGAAGCGTAAGTTCATCGTCGCCGACACGCCCGGCCACGTGCAGTACACGCGCAACATGGTGACCGGCGCCTCCACGGCGGATGTGGGCATCATCTTGATCGACGCACGTTTGGGCGTGCTCGAGCAATCGCGTCGCCATGCCTATATCGCTTCGCTGCTCGGCATCCCGCATTTGCTCGTGGCCGTGAACAAGATGGACTTGGTCGAATACGGCCAAGCGGGCTTCCAAGAGATCCGCAAAGAGTTCAGCGGTTTTTGCGAAGGTTTGCACTTCAAAGACGTGACGTTCGTGCCCGTGAGCGCCTTGCTTGGCGAAAACGTCGTGCAGCGCGCGCAATTCATGGATTGGTACGCGGGGCCGACGGTGCTCGGCTTTCTCGAAACCGTACCGATCGCCGAAGACCGCAACTTCACGGACTTTCGCTATCCCGTGCAAGGCGTGCTGCGGCCGGACCTAAATTATCGCGGTTTTACCGCGCAAATTGCCAGCGGTGTGGTCAAGAAGGGCGACACCGTGATGGTGCTTCCTTCGGGCAAGACCTCCAAGGTCAAAGCCATCGATACCTACGATGGAGAGATCAAAGAAGCGTTCACACCGCAAAGCGTGACGATTCGGCTCGAAGACGAGATCGACTGTTCACGCGGCGACATGCTGGTGCATCCGCACAATCGTCCGCGCGTGGGCCGCAGCTTTGAGGCGCATGTGGTGTGGATGCATGAGCGTCCGCTCGACCCCCAAAAAAGCTACTTCCTGAAGCACACCACGCAGACGGTGCGCATGCAGGTGCAGAAGGTTCACCATCGGGTAGATCTTACCAAGCTCGAAAGCGTGACAGCGGACACGTTGAACCTGAACGAGATAGGTAAGCTTAGTATTACCTGTCACCGCCCGATCTATTTCGATGCCTACCTCGACAATCGCGCGACGGGCGCGTTCGTGATTGTGGACTCGCTGAGCAACAGTACAGTCGGCGCAGGCATGATCGTCAAGGATGCTGACGATCAGGATCTCGAAGCGGCCATGAAAGAGCTGCGCGCGGGCTCGGGCTTGGCCAATCAAACGCAGGTCAGCCCACGTGAACGCCGCGAGCGCTTGGGGCAGACAGGCGTGACGGTATGGCTCACGGGATTGCCGGGTTCGGGTAAGGTCACATTGGCTTACGTGCTCGAGCGTAAGCTGTTCGACCTTGGCCATTCGGCGCACGTGCTTTCGCCAGAAGGCGAAACGCTCGACGCGGTCGGCGTCGCGGCCAAGGCCAGTACCGATGCGAGCTTGATCACCGTGTGCGCCTTGCCCGGCAAGACGCGCGCTGAGCGCGCCATCGTGCGCGACAAAGTGGGCGTTGCACGCTTCGTCGAAATCTTCGTCGACGTCGATGTGGCACTGTGTCGCGAGCGTAAGCCTGACGGAGACTTCGCGGGCTTTGAAGCGCCTGACAGTGCAGCGCTCGTGTTGAACATGACTGACGCGCGCGTGGAACAGGCGGTCGATCAGATCATCGCGCTGCTTGCCACGCGGGGCCAAGTCGACCTCGGTTGATAGCTTACGCCCTAGTCGTGCGTCCCTTACGGTTTCTTGGCTGGCGCGGTTGTTCGGATTAGGGCGCGAAGGCCGGCGCGTTCTTGATCCCGTCGCTCGGCATGGTTTCGGCAATGAGCTTGCTCTTGCCCGCATCCACACGAAATGCCTTGGCGAAGTTGTGGTTGGCGTTGGGCTCTAAGATCGTTTGCGCGTGGTACCACTCGCCCTGCACGCGCGTGTGATCGACATCGATCAGCAGGTAGCCGCGGCGCTCGAGATCGACCCATTTCATGTGGCCATTGAGCGTGAGCACCACGCTGCCGAGCGCACCGGCCAGGAACTCGAGCGCAGGCGACGTAATGGACGTGCACACGTACTCCACCGCGAGCGCGCCTACGCTCGTCATGGCGTTATACATGGCGGGATCCTTGGCGACTTCGATCGCCCACGACGAGTGAATGTCGCCGGTCAGCACGACTAAGTTATCGATACCTTCCTCTTCCACGTAGTTGAGCAGGCGATCGCGCTGCGCGGTGTAACCATCCCATTGATCGGCGTTCGGGATGTTGACGCCCGGGATGCGCAGCTGTCCCATCATTACTTGATTGCCCAGCAATCTCCATGTGGCGCCGCGCTTCTTGGAGCCTGACAGTTGTCCTTCGAGCCAGCTGGCTTCGTCATCGCTCATGAGCCTGCGGTTCTTCGAGTTGGCCTGCGCGCGATTCTGAGAGTCACGATTGGCGCGCGTCTCCAGCATCACTAAGTCGCATAAATCTCCGTAAGCGAAGCTGCGGTAGATCTTAGTGTTATCCTTAGGGTCGAGATCGCGGATCGGCATCCACTCGTGGTAGGCGCGATAGGCGCCCGCCTTACGGCTTGCGTACACGCCCTCGCTGCCAGGCGTATGGTTTTGGCCGCCGTCTTTCCACGAATCGTTGCAGATTTCGTGGTCGTCCCAGACGGTAATGAACGGATGCTGACGATGGGCTTCGTTGAGGTCCGGATCGGTCTTGTACTGTTTGTGACGCGTTCGGTAATCCTCGAACGTGAGGAGCTCGTGCGCTGGCTCGTGCGCACGATTGAGGTCCTTGTTGTTGTAGGTGTCCGGGCCGTACTCGTAGATGTAATCACCGAGATGAATCACGGCCTGAATGTCTTGTCGCGATGCCACGTGCGCGTACGCGTTGAAGAAACCAACCGCGTAACAAGAGCACGACACCACAGCGAAGCGCGCCCGATCAAGCGCGCCTTCGGGCAAGGTACGTGTGCGGCCGATGACGGACAGCATGCTCTTCTGCGCGGGATCCGAGAACTGGTAGTAATACGTGGTTCCCGACTTGAGTCCGTCCACGTCGACCTTGACGGTATAGTCGCGCTCGCTGCTCGTCGAAGCGCGACCCTTACCAATTACGTTCTTGAGCGCGGGGTCGGTGGTCACCACGAAGTCGACTAAGATCTCGGTAGAAGCTTTCAGCATGACATCGTCAGGTGTGACGCGCGTCCATAGGATCACGCGGTCTTTCAAGGGGTCGCCGCTCGCGATGCCGTGTAAGAAGTCGAAGCTGGGTTGGCTCGTAACTGGCGGCAGCTCGGGCTCGCCAGCATCGGCCACACCGCCGTCGCCATCGCTCGGCCCTGGGCCGTTTGAGCCGGGATCGCCGGCGCCGCCCCCGTCCTCATCGTCACCGATGATGTTGCCGCCGGTCGACTTGTTGCCTGGTGTGGTTTCATTGCTGGCGCAGGCCGCGAGCGGCGTCGCGGCGGCACTCAGAATCCAGAGAAAGTGCCGTCGACTTACGGAAATTTCAACCATGCGCGCGGTCATACCGCGAGGGCGGACTGGCTGAACAGGGGGGAAAGTGAGACGTCACAGGCCTGACACGCGAATGTGGTCTGTGTGGAGGCCTGGGGGGAGGCCTGGGAGGCCGGGAGGACGGAGGAGGCCGAGGAGGCCCTCGTCGGAGTACGGAAATTCGGAATCCGCACGCAACCAGGTCGCGGGATGGTCGATACGTGCGCATGTCTCGTGTATTGCGTATTCAAGCGCCCGACGTCGTTCAGCATGTGATCACGCGCTTTGTCGATAGGTCTTGGCAGCTCGTGGGGGATGACGAACGCGCGGCCTATCTGGAGCGGCTGGCCAGAAGC
>JBKJIA010000480.1:0-20670 GCA_046598735.1 Polyangiales bacterium | reverse complement strand
CCAAGGATGTCGGTGAGCACCGCATAGCGCTCGCCTTCCTTGATCAAACCCATCGCCACGCCGGCGACAGGCGACTTGATCGGCACGCCAGCGTCCATCAACGCAAGCGACCCGCCGCATACGCTGGCCATCGACGATGAACCGTTCGACTCGGTGATCTCAGAGACCAAGCGAATCGTGTACGGGAAGGCGGCCTTGCTCGGGATCGACTTGGCAAGCGCGCGCTCGGCGAGATTGCCGTGACCGACTTCGCGACGGCCGACGCCACGCATCATCTTCACTTCGCCGACCGAGTAGGGCGGGAAGTTGTAATGAAGCAGGAAGTTCTTGTGAATGTCACCCGTGAGCATGTCGATGCGCTGCTCATCGCGCGACGTGCCAAGCGTCGTCGTCACGATGGCCTGCGTCTCACCACGCGTGAACAACGTCGAACCATGCGTACGCGGCAACACGCCAAGCTCGATGCTGATCGGGCGTACGGTCTTCGTGTCGCGACCATCCACGCGTCGACCTTCGTCGAGCACTTGGTCACGCAACGTCTTGTAATGAAGCTCTTCGTAAGCCTTCTTGACCGCTTCTTCTTTGCCGGCCATTTCGCTGGAGAGCGTCTCGACGATCTCTTTCTTGATCTGCTTGAAGCGGTCGTAGCGCGCGTGCTTTTCGGCGATGTTGCAGGCCTCGCGCACCTTGCGGCCGCCCACCTGGTGGACGCGATCGGTGATGTACGCGGGCGTGGTGTCGGCGGTGAAGCTCCACTTGGGCTTGCCGACGGCGCTGCGCATACGATTGACGAGCTCAAGCGAGTCCTGAATTGAGCGGTGACCGAAGAACAACGCTTCGATCATGTCCTCTTCGGACATCTCTTCGGCTTCGCCTTCGACCATCACGATGGCATCGCGGGAGGCTGCGAGAATCAAGTCGCAGTCGCTCTTGGCCATCTGCGAATAGGTCGGGTTGGCGATGAACTGGCCGTCGATGCGACCAATGCGTACGCCGCCGATCGGGCCGCTCCACGGAATCTCGCTGATGTGCAGCGCCGCTGAGGCACCCAAAATCGCCAGCGTATCGGCCGGATTTTCCTGATCGAACGACATCACAGTCGCCACGATCTGAACTTCCGCCATGTAACCCTCGGGAAAGAGGGGGCGGCAAGGGCGGTCGATCAAACGCGAGGTGAGCACTTCGTAGTCACGAAGCTTGCCTTCACGCTTGAAAAAGCCACCGGGGATCTTGCCCGCGGCATACGTCTTTTCGATGTAATCGACGCTGAGCGGGAAGAAATTTTGGCCAACCTTGGCGTCGCGGTTTCCGCAAACCGTGACGAGCACCACGGTGTCGCCAGCCCGCACCAAACATGATCCCGCTGCTTGTTTGGCGATGCGCCCTGTTTCGAGTGTGACGACTTGGTCGCCGATCCGTACCTTCTCACGAATGATCATTCTCGCTCCTCGGGCCGCGGTTTTCCCGGGCCGGGACAAACACGGAGCGCATCGTGCCAGAGGTGCGGGCTCGGTCCTCGTTCCCAAGGCTCAAGAGCGGTAAGCGACGCTTGAGTGTTCGGAGCGAAGATCGAAGAGCCGGACGTGGCCGTTCTACGTGCCGTGCAACACGCGCCACCGCTATTTCGGTGACGCCCAATGCGCTCACCGCGACGTGCCGGTGGCGCCGAAACGCAAGGCCGACGCCGACCATTCGGCGGCGGCTTTTGCAATCATCACCAGCCGAGCCGGTGACGCTGCGAGCCACTACCAACAATCGATAGCGGCCATACCGAGCGCTCGACTTGCTTAGTCGAACGCCTCGACCCGTTGGTCGATTAGGTTCACGGCCACCTGGCCTCCAGCTGGCCTCCTATGTCTCAGCTGGGGCGGAACGAATTCCGATTTCCCCAGCGCATAAGCGCCTGGCCCTGGGGCCGGACACTCATGTGGCGGTAACATACCCGCCCTCAGTACAGAAAGAAAGGAACCATCACTTACGGATGTTGAGTTCCTTGATGACCTTCCTGTAGCGCTGGAAATCCAGACGCATCAGGTAGTCGAGCAGCCGCCTGCGCTGGCTGACCATCTGCAGAAGGCCACGACGCGAGTGGTGGTCCTTCATATGGGTTTTGAAATGATCGGTGAGGTGAAGAATCCGCTCGGTCAAAAGCGCGATCTGGACCTCGGGGGAGCCGGTGTCAGTCTCGTGGGACTGAAACTTCCCGATCAGCTCCGTCTTACGCTCTGCTGCAATCGCCATGAATCGCTCTCAGGAAAAATGCTTACAGGTCTCTTGGGCGGCCGACTATGACGGGGGGGTGGGCGTACGTCAAGGCACGCTGCGAGTCAGGTTCGGATCACGACCGGCACCTGTGCATTTGCTCAGCCCGCAAACGGGATGCGTTCTTTCAGTAGTCGCGCCCGTTCGCGGGCTAATGGAACGCGTGGCGCATCGGGGTGGTCGAGCACTAGCTCGTACGTTCCTGCGCCCGCTGGCTCCATCGCGCGAATCTTGTCGATGCGCACCAACGCACCGCGATGCGAACGAAAGAAAACGCTTTCAGGCAGGCGTTGTTCGAGGTTGGTCATCGTCAGATCGAGGGCGACGCGATCGGTGGCGGTGACTGCCCAAACCAGCTCGTCCTTCATCTCGAAGTAGATGACATCGGCCAACTCGAGCACGTGATAAACGCCGCCTTTGCGCACGGCGAGCCGCTCGAGCACGGTTTCTTTGGGCGCATTGCTGCTGGAGCCGCCGCTGCTCGGGGAACTGCTGTTCATGCGCGGCTGCAGCGTGTCGCGCGCGCGCTGCACGGCAGCTTTCAAACGTTCGAGGCGCACGGGCTTGAGTAAGTAATCAAGAACCTGAGCTTCGAAGGCGCGTAAGGCCGCGTTGTCATGGGCGGTGACCACGATGATTTGCAGCTCGGGCCGGCGTCTGCGCAAGGCTTCCGCCAGGGCGATGCCATCCGGTCCAGGCATACGTAAATCGACGAAAGCAACGTCGGGCTCTTCGCGCTCGGCCACGCGTAAGGCTTCGTGGGCATCACCGGCTTGGCCCACTACGTCGACATCGCCAACCTCGCCCAGCATGAACGCGAGCTCGTCCCGTGCGAGGGGCTCGTCGTCTACGATCATGACTCGAAGCATCATGTTGGTTGCGTTCATAGGGCTTCCTGCGACGGCGCTTTGACTGGTTCTACGGAACTCGGCCTCTCGGGCAAGCGTACCGACGCGATCATGCCGTGCTCGGTCGGTGTCAGTAGCAACTTGGCTCTTCGACCGTAGCGGTGAGCGAGGCGTTGTCGCAAGGTTTTCAGTGCGATGCCGGTGCCAGGTCGCTCGTCGTCGTCCAAGTCATTCAAAGGTGAACCATCGTGTTCTGATAGGGGGCCGCGATCGCGCAACGGGCCTACGCTCGCGTCTTCGACTTCGATCAAGACATCACCGCCTTCGATGCAACCGCGAATGGTGATCGTACCCTGTCCGCTGCGGTTCGAAATCCCATGTTTTACGGCATTTTCGACCAATGGTTGCAGCAGCAGGGCGGGTACCGAATGCATTTCGACTTCGGGATCCAGGAGCACTTCGACCGTAAGGCGACCTTCGCCCAAGCGTGCGGATTCGATCTCCAGATAAGAGCGCGCGTGATTGGCTTCATCGCGCAACGGCGCATCTTCCGGATGAGATAGTAAGTATCGGTAGAGATCGGCGAGGTGGCTTACTAGCTCACGCGCGCGGACTGGATCGATGCGAATGGTGGCGCGCAACACGTTGAGCGAGTTGAACAAGAAGTGGGGCTCGAGCCTGCGGCGCAAGGATTCGAGCGCGGCTTGATCCGCGGCGGCCTTGGCTTGCACGAGGGCTATCGCGGCTTCTTCGCGCTGTACGACCAAGCGCGACACTTCGACGAACAGGGTCACGCCTACGGCATTCACGAGCAGCTTGATCAGATGCGCCGGCCAGGCAGGCAAATAGCGCTGCGCATGACCCACCAGCATCAAGCCAAGGCCCACGGCCACGAGGTGAAACACTTGCACGCCGATGGCCGTGAAAAATACGCGATGGCCGCGGAACATTTGCGGCGCGCGTTTGGCGACTAGGCCGGCCACGATGCCATCGGTGACGGAAGCTATCAGCACCCACGGCGCAGTCTGATCGTCGACGCGACTGGCCATGAAGATGCCGCTGCACAAACCCGCGAGGGCGCCGGCTTTTTGTCCGCCTAGGATCGCTGCGACCAGCACGCCGATGGCACGCACGTTGATGTGCTCGCCACTGACCTCGAGCCCCAGCATGGAACCCCAAACACTCAGGGCCGTACCGAACAACATGCCGAAGGCTTTGTCGCGACTTTCGCCGGCTTGGCCGAGCAGACGCTTACGCAACGGCGGGAACAGCACGGCAAAGACCGCGGCCGCGGCCAGGAGCGCCATCTTTTCGGTTAGCGCAGTAACCAACTCGAACGTCGTCATCCGCGGGCAACATACCTCGGATGGCGGCCGAAAATCAGTGCGACCTGCGCGGCGCGGGCGCAGCAAACACGCGATCGACCGCGTGTGCCGCATCCGGTTCGAGCACGATCACGGGCGGTTCGGGCTCCCGTTCCGTATGAATCGGGTAGCGCACGCGCAGATTGCCGGTGAACCAGGGCATACGCAGCTGCGGCAAGACCTCGAGCAAGCACGCACGCAGGCCGGCGGGCACTTGGCCGTCGATTGAGGCATCGAGCACTTCGCGTCGGGCGATTAGAAAACGAAAAGCCAGACCTACGGCGTAGTCTGCGCGACCCTTACGATCCCCGCGTAAACACGCGCGCGCTTTGGGCACGAGTTGCGTACGCAACAGGTCCAGCACGCTTTCCTTCGGCATGCCCGTCGCTTCGCGCGGGTCGGCAAGCGGGATATCGGCATACGCTGGCGCTCGGATGGCCGCGACCGGCTGTTTGGCTGCGGCGATCCACACGGGCGCGGCATCTTTTCGGGCGAGCCAGCTCGGGAGCCAATCGCTTGCGTCTTGCCCGCTTGCGAGCGTGGGCGAGCGTCGTTCGATCGCGCTGCTTTCGCCGGCACGCAAGCCGCCTGTGACAGGCACGCTGAGCAATGCCGTCACGCGTTCGACCAGCGGTTCAAGCTCGCCGCGCGACAGGGCACGGTCCGCTAAATCGGTGATGTGCACGACGCCGCCACTGCCGAGAAAAAGCTGACTGCTGCGTGCGCTCGGCGCCTGGTCTGCGAGCGCAATCATCGATAGCTCAGCACCGCTACGGCGCGCACGGTCGATGGCTCGCTGCTCGCGTGGATCGGGGTCGAGCGCAGCGTCGGAAAGCACGATCACGCGTGGTCGCTTGCGCGCGAGCTCGTCGTGAAAGGGCGTGAGCACGCTCGATACGCGCGTGCCCGCGCCGCGGTCCGATAGTAAGGCGTCGTCGAGCTTCGAGAGCGGCACTTCGATGGCAGGCCAGCTGCCAAGGTCTTGCGCGCTGGCCGCAAAAGCAAAAGCGCGCACACGCGTATCGTCCGGCAACTTGCTGAGCAGGGCCGCGATCACGGCAGGTAAACGACTGCGTGCCACGCCTTCCATCGAAGGCGACGCGTCGAGCAAAAGCCAGGTTTCTCGTGCGTGAATCGGTTGTGCAGCGGCCGCCCGATATTCTCGCGAGCACGAAAGCCCGCCACAGCGCGAAATCGTGCGCACGTGAACCAGGTTTGGACGTGCTTTCAACGTGCCGACCACCTCGATCGCAAGCGAGGGATCGGCCGTGAATTCAGCGTGTGGCAGCAGCTCGCCAAGCTCACGACTTTCAACGCTGACGTGCGCGGGCACGATGCGCGGATCGAAGCCGCGCGCGGGTAAGGTCAGCCGCACCTGCCCGCCGTGCACCGGCGCAGCCGTGACGTAGGCGATACGCAACGTGATCGGTTTCTTACCTATTGGGCGCGCTAAGATCGACAACGCGCGCGCCTTACCCTCCCGAATTAGTAAGACTTGTCCCGTCGGCAGATCACCGTCGCCCTCGCTATTTGCGGGGTTTTGCTTGGTCTGCTGCGCGCTGCGAACGGCGTCCCAGGCCTCGCGACAGTGCGTGTCGATGCACACGCGAAAGCTCCACAACGCGCTGTCTTCCGGAATACGCAAGCGATACGCGACTTCGGCTGCATGGGGCGTGCGATTGCTTATTTCGATCGTCTCCGCGACGAACGCGAGACCACCCGCGAGCTTGATCTGAGTGTTGTGCCCGCTTTCGAACACGCCTTCGATCGCAGAGAGTACGTCGCCAACCTCCGCGACGGGTTCTTTCGCCTGCGGCGCTTTGAGTGCGCGTGCGGCTTCCTCGAGTCCTTTGCCGGTGTCTTCGTCCAGGCCGAGCGGATCGAGATCGCGCTCGGTGCTCTCGATGAGTCGCAATTCATCGCTGGTGCTCTTGGTCTGAGCATGGGCGCGCGAACTGCCTGCCATGAGCCCAAGCGACATCAGCGCCAGGACGGCCAGCGTGCCAACCGCGCCCAGGGCCAGGCTCGCAAAAACGATTTGGAGCAGGCTGCCGCGCACTCGAGAAAGCATGACATGCTGGTATTCTGTTTTGCTCAAGAAGCCGGCTTGATTGCGTCGGCGCGGAGGAACAAGCGCATGGGGATTCTCGACTTCATCAAGGGCGGCGTACGCGAGATGATGATCGCGCGCCCGGACGACAAGAAAGATCTGCTCGTCTACAAACATCCGGACGGCACCATCCCCATGTATTCGCAGCTTACGGTTGATGCCGACGAGGCTGCCGTGTTCTTTCGGGATGGTTCGATCGTAGGCGTCTTACGGTCGGCTGGTGTGGGCCAAAGGCACACGCTCAGCGCGCAAAACATCCCTTTTTTGAGCAACGCCGTCGATGCGCTCACGGGCGGCAACATTTTCACCACGGATTTGTTTTTCGTCACCACGCGCCCGATTTACGAGCAGCAGTTCGGCGGCGAGCTCGGGCTAATGGAAGACCCGTTGCTCGGCGAGATGATTGCGCCGCGTATCTTCGGTAACTTCGCGTTCGAGATCACAGACCCCGCCACGTTCATCATGAAGTTCGTGGGCCTCAAGCAAGCGGGCAATAACGATCAAGTCTTGGGCTGGGTGCGCGGCTTGTTCATGAACAGCGTGCGCACCGTGATGGGACAAGTGTTGATCGAGCAGCAGACCAGCATGTTGCAGCTGATGGCCATGCAGCAGACCTTGGCCGAGCGCTTTACGCATTCCGCCCCGGACCTGAACGCGATCGGCTGTCGCATCCTGCAGATGGGGCAGTTCAATCTCAACCTCGCCGACGAGGACAAGCAGCGTCTGCAGGAAGCGCAGTCCGAAATTGGCGTCGCCAAACGGGCAGCACGCGTGGCCAACATCGGCGTGGCGCAGGCCGCTGCTGAGGCACAACAAAAGCAGTTCGGGCTCGATCAAACCTTCCAGCAAGACGCGCGCTACGTGAATCAGCTTGCGGGCAGCTATCAAAACTACGCGGCCGGTCAGGCGTTGATCGGCGCCGGCAAGGGCATGGCGGAGGGCGGCGGCGCGGGTGGCGCGGGTGGCGATGGCGGGAATGCCATGCTCGGCGGCGCCTCGTTGGGTGTGGGCATCGCCATGGCTCAGCAACTTGCCCGCGGCGTGATGGGGGCTGGCAGCGGCCCAGTGGGCGGTGCAGGTCCGGGGCCTACAGCGGGCGGCCCAGCGCCCAGCACGGGCGGTGCCGAAGCGAAAGGCCCTGGTCCTGTGATGTGCCCCGGCTGCGCCAAGCAGGTCGCACCTGGCAAATTCTGCGCGGAATGCGGCACCTCGCTCGTGCCTAAGAAGCGTGTCTGTCCGTCGTGCGGTGTGGAAGGCGCGCCCAATGCACGCTTCTGTGCTGAGTGCGGTACGGCTTTCGCGCAAGAGGCGTGATACAGTCGGCCCCCTGATGCGCTTCTGTCCGCGATGCGGCAGCCGTTTTGAGCACGAACGTTTCTGTCCCGAGGACGGCGTGCCCACGGACCTGCTCCCGGATTCGGGCCCTTCGAATGACGCCTTGATTGGCGCCATCGTCGACGGCCGCTACCGCGTCGAGCAGCAGATCGGCGAAGGCGGCATGGGCGTCGTTTATCGCGCTACCCACGTTTCGCTTAACAAATCCCTGGCGCTCAAAGTCTTGCGCGGCGAGATGGCCAAGGACCCCGAGGTCGTGCAGCGCTTCATTCAAGAAGCGCAATCGGCCACGTCGATCGGCCACGAGAACATCATCGACATCAACGATTTCGGACGCCTGCCCGACGGCACCGTCTACTTCGTGATGGAGTTTTTGAACGGCTCCTCGCTCAGCGACATGATCAAGCGGGGCGGCTCGATTCCATTGTCCGATGCGGTCGACATCATACGTCAGATCGGAGGCGCGCTCGGCGCCGCCCATCAACGCGGTATCGTCCATCGCGACCTCAAGCCCGACAATATCTATCTCATCCCGCGCGGCGAGATGCTGAATTTCGTCAAGGTGCTTGACTTTGGTATCGCCAAAGTCGGCGGCGCTTCGAACAAGATCACACGCACCGGCATGGTCTTCGGCACGCCCCACTACATGTCGCCCGAGCAGGCGGCAGGGCAGAGTGTCGATGCGCGCACCGATATCTACGCGCTAGGCGTGATCATGTACGAGATGTTCACGGGCCACGTGCCCTTCGACGCCGACACGTTCATGGCCGTGTTGACCAAGCACATGTTCGAAAAGCCCGGTCCCATGTCGCGGCCTGGCGATGAACGCTCGCTTGGGGCGCTCGAAGAAATCACGCTCAAGGCGCTCGAGAAAAAACCTGAGCATCGCTATCAATCGATGCAGGAGCTGGTCGACGATCTCGAACGGGTGGCGGGCGGTGGCAGACCCCGTTCAGTAGGCGGCGCCGCCGGTCCGTCGGCTGCCCTTGCCGATGCGCTCGAGCCCCGCTCACGCAGCGAGATGAATCTCGAGGGGCAGATCTCCCCATCCCGGGCACCCAAGAAAGCTTACTATCTCATCGCTGCCGGTGCGGTGGTGCTCGCTGGCATTCTCATTTTCGTCATTGCACTGCGCAGCGGAGGTGGGGGGCAAGCGCGGGCCGTTCCACAGCCTCCGCCCGCCGCTTTGCCGCCGCTCATGCCCGTGCCGACGCCGCCGACCGCCCCGGTCACCGCGCCACCCGCCGCCCCTAACCCTGTGGAAGCGCCGCAGCAAATCGTGACGATCGAGACGGAGCCCGCCGGCGCGGCGGTCATCATGGACGGCGCGATCGTCGGGTCCACGCCCGCCCGTTTTCCGCGTCCCGACAGCGGCGCCCGCGAGCTTGAGCTGCGTTTGGACGGCTACACCAAAGAGAACGTGCGCATCTCAAGTGCTTCGCCCACGGTGGTGCGCTTAGTGTTACGGCGCCGCAGCGCAGTGGCCGTCGCGCCCAGGCCGGCGCCCAAACCCGCTGCAGCTCAGCCGGCTGCCCGCCCGACCGGCAAAAAGCCTCGCATCGCGAGCGAAGTCGTCGACCCTTGGGCGAACTAACTCCGGCCTCGAACGCGCGCGCCCACGCTTGAGGCGCGCCGCCTAGAACGCGAGGTTCCCGGACTTCTTGCCGGCATTTTCGCCGAGTCCCTCGACCACGTTGCCGCCCATGTTCTCGTACTTGAACGCCTGCTTCATGCGAAAGGCGTTGCCGTCATCGGCGCGCACGGTCACGTCGACGGCGCCGGCTTCGTGCTGGGGAGTGGTGACGATCAACATCTCGGGGTTGCGAATGCTGACCGCGCTGGCTTTGGCGTTGCCGAAGTACACGGCGTAGCCGATTTCCGGGCGAAAGTGCTTGCCCAGGATCTGGACGGTTTGCTCGCCGGCAATGTGGCCAGCTGGGGGGTTGATGCCCGTCACGGTCATCTTCCCGTCGCCCTCGCAGCCGCCGAGTAGGCCTAGTGGCAGTGCCAAGAGCAGCGCAAACATGGGCCCCAAAGGGCCTTCCCGACGTGAGCACGGTGCGATGTTAAACGGCAATCGGCTTTGCATGAGTCCAGTCCTCCGAGATTCCGTCTGCACAATAGACGAGGGCTGCACGCAGGGTCAATGGCGTCCGTGGCGTCGGTGCAGGCATTGATAAGACAAAAGACGGTGCGCTTAGAGCGGCGCGAACCTTGACACTTAGCATCAAGCATTCGCACACTTCGGTCAGGTCAAGGCGCCTCAGTGGCCAAGAGAAATTTACTGCTAGTCGATGCGGACCCGCGCAGCTTACGGGTCCTTGAAGTCAGTCTCCGCAAGGCAGGCTACAGCGTCACTACGTCCGGTGATGTCGATGGCGCGCTCGAGCTCGTGGAGCTGACCGAGCCCGATATGATTCTGTCGGACACGCGTTTGCCCG
The DNA here is from genome assembly GCA_046598735.1 of Polyangiales bacterium. Lineage (GTDB taxonomy): Bacteria > Myxococcota_A > Polyangia > Polyangiales > DASUME01 > DASUME01. The sequence goes on along the minus strand of JBKJIA010000480.1, from coordinate 10,310 downwards.
GAAAAGACGGGTTTGCGTTGGTCGCCGCGCTCAAAGCGCGCCCCGGTTGGTCCGACATCGCGCTCGTGTTTCTGTCGAGTGATCCGTCCGTAGAGAGTAAGGTCCGCGGCCTCGAGCTCGGCGTCGAGGACTACCTCACCAAGCCGGTTTACATCCGCGAGATTCTCACGCGCGTGAACCTCGTCATGCAGCGCAAGGAACGCGAAGGCCTCAGCCGCACTTCCAAAACGCGCTTTTCTGGCTCGCTCGCGGACATGGGCTTGGTCGATCTGCTGCAAACTATCGACGTGAGTCGCAAGGCCGGCGTTCTCCAGCTGTCATCCGGCGAAAAACGCGGCGCCATCTATTTCCACGAAGGTCGCGTGATCGATGCCGAACTAGGCGAACTCACGGGTGAGGCCGCGATCTATCGTTTTCTCGTTTGGTCCGAAGGGCAATTCGAGCTCGATTTTCGCGATGTACGACGCGAAGACCGCATCGGGGTCTCCACGCAGGGCCTATTGATGGAAGGCATGCGAAGGCTCGACGAATGGGGCCGCTTGCAAGAACAGCTGCCCTCGCTCGGTACCGTGTTCGATGTAAGCCACGAAGAGCTCTCGCAGCGACTTGCGGAAATTCCCGACGAAATCAACGAAGTTCTCCGCTTGTTCGACGGCCGCCGCTCGTTGTCGCAAGTCCTGGATGCAAGCTTCGGTGACGACCTCACCACGCTCAATGCAGTGAGTAAGCTCTATTTCGAGGGCTTCATCATCGTACGCGAGACGCCGGCCGAGGAACCCGAGGAACAGTTTCCGGATGACATGCAAATCGGCGCCAGCGATGGGCCCTTCGATGTCGTACCCGCCCCCACCGAGCAGGAGTTGGCGCCGTGGGCTCCGGTCAGTCGCCCGCCTGCAAACGGCATTACTGCGGCCGCAGACGTATTGGTGGTGGCTGGCCCAGTCGAGTCAAGCAGGGGCGCCGTGGCCGTGGCGCACGCCAAGCTAGCCCAGCCTTTGGTCGCACCTACACCCGAAATCGTAAGAAACCCATCTGCGCCCCCCGACGGAAAGAACGAATCCAGCCACGGGACATCGGAAGTGGAGGACGAGATGGCAAAGCGAGCGAAGCCCAGATCCAAGTTCCCCGCCCAGCATCGCGAAGATGCCCATGCGTCTTCCACGCGAAATGTACCGGTCGATAACGTGATTCCGCTGCATTCGGGCGGGCGCGACAGCGGCGTGCGGCACGTGCCGGATTCGAATCCGTGGACGACAGAGCAGGCCGCAGCGCTCGCCGACAAACAGGCTGCAGCGCAACGCCTGATGGGGGAACAAGCGACCGAACAACAGGCGGCCGAACAACAAGCCGCCGAGCACCGGCTAGCAGCGCAACAAGCCGCAGCGCAACAAGCCGCAGCGCGGCACGCCGCGGCCCAGCACGCCGACGCGCAGTACGCCGCAGCGCAGCACGCCGACGCGGATGCCCGCGCGGTCTCGTCGCTGCTCGAAGCCACCAAGCTCGATCAAGGCGATGATCACCACGAAGTGGAGCGCTTCTTCTCGCAACCGCCGCCCGCACCGGCGGCCGTGCATCACGAAGCGTGGACCGATCTTAACGCCACAGGCGAGCACGATCCGGTCCACCACAAAAGCTCGCGCAGTGGCATGTTCTGGACGATCGCGATCCTGGTGCTCAGTTTGGTCTTGATCGGCGGCTTCTTGATCTACAACAAGATTTTGATGCCCACGCCCGAGGAGTCGCTCAGCGGAGAGGTGGTGTTGCCCACGCCTGAGTTGCTAAAAAATGCGGCCATTTTGTTAGAAACGCCGCCGGCAGCGCAGGAGCCTGAAGCGCAGCAACCGGAAGCCCCAGATAGTAAGGTCGCGAAGGCGGCGGTTCCGCCAGCGCAAGCATCTGCCCCGGTCGAGGTCGTCCCGTCGGCGCCAGTTGTCGCCGCGCCCAGCGCAGGCGACATGGGAGGCTACGCAGCCCTGGTGACCGAGGCACGAAAGCAAGGCTTCAAGCGCAACGCGGAGTCGACCTATCTGCAGGCCCTGACCATTCATCCGAAAGGCAGCGATGCGCTCAGTGGCCTTGCGATGCTTTACCTCAACCAAGGCAAGAACCAACCGGCCCGCGACCGTGCTCGCGAAGCGGTCACGGCGGATGGCAACAACGCGGAGGGCTGGATCGTGCTGGGCGCCGCGTTGAGCACACTCGGAGACGGCGCAGGCGCACGCAGTGCTTACGCGCAGTGCGCGGCCACGGGCGACGCTAAGTTCTCGACGGAGTGCCGTCGCATGTTGCGCTGAGTCGAACGGCGCTACTCGATAGTGACGAGTAGTGCGCCGCTTTCGACGCTGTCGCCGACCTTGCAGTGAATCGAAGCGACCTTGCCGGCTTCGCCTGCGCGCAGGTCGTTCTCCATCTTCATGGCTTCGATGATCACCACGGCTTGGCCGGGGCTGACCTCGTCGCCCAACTGGACAAGTAGCTTGACCACACGGCCCGGCATCGGGCTCATCACGTTCTTGCCGCCCGCACCTGCCCCTGCACCCTTACGGCGCTTGAGCGCTTTGGAGCGTTCGCTGACCACGGACACTTCGGCGCGATGGGCACCGGCTGCGGCCGAAATGGCTTCCGGCTTGCCGCCCAACATCACGTCGAACATCGCGCCTTGCATGCGCACGCTGATGCCGCCCGGAATGCGCGTGATGTCCGCTTGTACCGGCGACCCGTCGAGCTGCACCGAAGCTTTGCCGTCGGCAGTAAGCTCCACCTCTACGTCGCGCGTTTGACCGTCGATGGTGACTTCGTACTTCATGCGTGCTGGCGTTTAGCCCGCACCCAAACGCCGCGCAATGCGGCCGAGAAAAGGGGTGTCAGGTACCTGCGCGGTGATAGGCTTTTCGGCTTGGGGGACAAAGTGTAGATGTCGAATCCGTACGTTCACGAATCAGCGATTATCGATGCGAATGTGAAACTCGGTGCGGGTGCGCGGATCTGGCACTTCGTGCACGTGTGTGAGGGCGCCGAAATCGGAGCGGGTGCAAGCCTCGGCCAAAACGTGTTCGTGGCCAAAGGGGTGCGCGTGGGCGCGCGCGTCAAAGTGCAAAACAACGTGTCGCTCTACGAAGGCGTGGACATCGGCGACGACGTGTTTCTCGGCCCGAGTTGCGTGTTCACGAACGTGTTCAATCCGCGCGCCTTCGTCGAGCGTAAGCATGAGTATCGGCCGACGATCGTAGGGCAGGGCGCGTCCGTGGGCGCGAATGCCACGATCATTTGCGGCAACAGCATCGGTGAGTATGCGTTCGTGGCTGCGAATGCGACGGTCACGAAGTCCGTGCCTGCATATGCGCTCGTGGTAGGCACGCCGGCGCGTCAAACGGGTTGGATGTGTAAGTGTGGCGAGAAGCTTGCGCGCGTGAGTGCTCAGCACGCCGACGTAGTGTGTGCGGCGTGTAAAACGAGGTACAGCGTGACGACGAATCGATGCGAACCGACCACAACTGCAACGACTGAAGGCAGCACGAGCAGCGTGCCCTTGCTGGATCTGGAAGCGCAAAACTTACCGTTGCTCCCGCAATATCAAGCGGCATTCGAGCGCGTGATGCGCAGCGGCCAGTTCATCCTCGGACCGGAGGTCGAGTCATTCGAAAGTAAGCTTTCGGAGACGTTCGGTTTCAAGCACGCAATCGGCGTCTCGAGCGGCACCGATGCACTCTTGCTCGCGTTCATGGCGCTCGGCATCGGGCCTGGCGACGAAGTGATCACCACCTCGTTCTCGTTCTTTGCCACGGGAGGTTGCGTGTCGCGCGTGGGCGCCAAGCCCGTGTTCATCGACATCGACCCGGTGTCATTCAATCTCGATCCGGCGCTGCTCGCCAAAGCCATCACGCCGCGCACCAAGGCGATCTTACCCGTGCATCTGTTCGGTCAGGCCGCGAACATGGAGGCGATTCGCGCCATCGCCGAGCCGCGCAAGATTCCCGTGATCGAAGATGCCGCGCAGGCTCTCGGCACGAGCTATCGCGAAAACCCGGTGGGCACGCTCGGCGCGTTCGCCTGCTTCTCGTTCTTCCCTTCGAAGAATCTCGGCGGTTTTGGCGATGCGGGTCTACTCACCACGGAGAGTGACGAGTTGGCCGAACGCGCGCGCATGCTGCGGGCCCACGGCTCCAAGCCGAAGTACTTCCACAAATACGTGGGCGGAAACTTCCGCCTCGATGCGCTGCAGGCTGCGTTATTGGACGTAAAACTGCCACTTTTGCCCGAGATCACGCGCGCGCGCCGTGAAAACGCCGCATTTTACGATCGCGAATTTGCTGCCGCGAAACTGTCAGCTGAGCTTTTGACTACGCCCAAGTGCATCGAGGCAGGTCACGTCTACAACCAATACGTGATCCGAAGCGCGCGTCGCGATGGCCTCAAGGCAGCGCTGCTAAAAGCTGGCATCGGCACGGAGGTGTACTATCCGCTCGGCTTGCATCTGCAGGAGTGTTTTGCGGATTTGGGCTACAAACAGGGTGATTTGCCCGAAACTGAGCGCGCCTGCGCCGAGGTGCTCGCGATCCCCGTGCACGGGAATTTGTCGGCAGGCCAACGCACACGGGTGGTCGAAACCGTGCTCGGCTTTTTGCGCTCCTGAGCCTTACTGTTTGCGCGGCGCGAAAATCGCGCGGCGAATTGCGGCGAGCGGGGCTTGGTCGTCGAGCGCCGCTCCCTCGCGCACGCCTAGGGCCTGCAGAGTCGACATGTAATCGGGAAACGGCAAGGCCAGACTCTTCGTTGCGAGCGGCACGAAAACATCTAGACCCGTGAGTCGATCGAGCTCGCTTAGCAGCTCTTCTGCTCCCCATGCCTTGGCATCCTCATTCGGGTCGCGATGCAAGGCCATCAGCACGCTGTCGAGCGAATGCTGCCCGTGACTGCGCTTCCGTAACTCCACATCCGCCAGCAAGAAGTAAGCAGCGCCCGCCCAATACACCGCGCGATAAGCGTAAGTATCGTGCATCGCTGCGCTCTCCTCGGCGAGCCTGCGGCCTGTACCTTCCTCGCGAGCGCTTGCGAGCGCTCTTACCATGTTGAGCAGCGTCTCGCGTTCTGAGAACGCTCCGCCGCGCGACAGCAGCACTTCCTGATAGTAAGTCGCCAAACCCTCAGGCAACCAAGCTTGTTCGCGCTTCACGTAAGGTAGCAGCAAGTGGCTCAGCTCATGGGGCAGTACCCAATCGCGCGCGAGCTCAGCTTCCTTGGCATCTGAGGAAACGAACAACAGAATCGAGCCTTGGCCGCCACGTGCCACCATCCCGAATTGAACGGGATCCCTTGAGCGACCAGATGGCACGATCAAGAGCTGCGCGCGTGGCGTCGGAAATTTACCTTCAACACCCGATGCGATCTCGATCGTGCGTTCGAGCCAACGCGTAATTCCGGCTTGATCTACAGACAGGTCGCCATCGAGCACGGTCACGTCGAGCAGAGCGTCGCGATGCTTGACGGTGAACGAGTCAAAGCGTCCGAAGGCCGCATAACTGTCAAACCGAAAGGCTTCGCTCGGCAGCGTGTGCGTGCCGTTGTGGCTGGGCCACGGAATCGAGGCGTGCGTTCCTGCAGGTAACTGAAACCGTAAGGTCGCTTGCGCGTTGGCTGCGCGCCGTTGCGGACGCCATAGCCAGGCGTTTGGACTTGCAAGCACATCCCTGCCCACGCGGCGGACGATCGCGCTCATGCCGGCGCTTTCCGCGAGCTTGATGCCGTAGCCTATACAGGCGTCGCGGATGCCCGGCTCGAGCCGGATAACACCTTCCACCACGGGCAAGCGATGCACGCTGCCGGGTGAGAGCCAGCGCGCGTAGCTAAGTTTCGCCGCGGCTTCGTCTTTCCCTGCACGCAGCTCGCTGGCTGCGGGGCCGTCAAAGCAAAGCTTGACCTCGATCAGCGTGAGGGCCTCGTCGATGCTCACGTCGTAGTGCCAGCGCTCGGGCACCGCTACGGCTGCGGCGCGCGCATCTACGCTGCGAGTCGCGCAAGCCGCTGGGAAAACGAGCAGACTCGCACAACCCACGAGCAGGCACGCGCGTAACACTCAGATCCCCATGGCCAAGAGCAGCGCAGCGACCGACGCAAAACGTGGTGCCTCCACATAGTCAGGATAATGATCGAACGAATCGACCAATACCGCTTCCATCCCGACCGCACGCGCACCATCCACGTCGATCCTTGGAATGTCGCCGGCATACATCGCGCGCTCCGGCGCCACGTTCATGCGCGCAAGGCCACGTAGGAAAATCTCGGGGTCAGGCTTACGCACGCCTTCCAAGCCCGAATCGAGCACGTGCTCGAAGTAACGCGCAAGGTCCACGCGCTGCAAGAGCGCGGCGAGATGTCCTTCGGAGTTCGAGATGATGCCGAGCCGCAGCCCCGCGCTAAGGGCGCGCTCGAGCGCCGCCGCTAAGTCTTGCGGGACCTTACGCCACAAGTTGAACGCTTCGTGCGCACGTTGACAGGAGCGCGTCGCGATACGCGCGTGCTCGGGATCCAAGCCTGCCGCTTCGTAGATCACTTGCATATGCAAGACCCAGCCATCTTCGTGGCTCATGCCCTCACGCATCTTCGCTTCGTAGGCACGCTTGGCGATGGGCTCCACGCGTTTCAGCGCCTCGGCCTGTACATCGATGCCCACGTCATAGGCAGCGAGCGCAAGTGCTTCGTGATCCAAGAACACGATGGTGTTGCCCGCATCAAGCAACAAAACTTCTGGACGGCGCATCACTCCTCGAGCAGGTCTAGTAAACGCTTGGCCCGCACATTGGCCGCCGCGATCAATTCGTCTGCTTCTTTTTCAGGGATGCGAAGCTTATCGACGAGCTCGTCGAGCACATCAAGCTCCGCTTCCGATTGACGGCCATCGATGTAGCTGAGGACCACGGCGTGCTGCAAAAGCAGACGCCGATCCTCGGCCGACAGGTCCGTGACCGGCACGTCATCAAGCGTGCGCTTGGTCTTGGCGTATTCGCGCACTTTGGCAGCGTCGCTTTCGTTCAGCTCGAAGGTGGATACGAGTGCTTCGATCACTTCCGCCTCTTCGTCGGCGAAATGCCCATCCGCCCAGGCAATCGCGACCAGCGATTTCAGCATCGCATCCTGGTAGTCCTTCAAAGCCGTCCTCCCCGCCAAGTTGAGCGCACGCGCTAGCAAACCTGATCCGTCCCAGAACCGCAAGCGCGTGCGCGAAAAAGCGGTCGCCGTCGCACCGTGCATCGCGTTAGAGTGCAGCATGGGAACGCGATACGTAGCGCCATTCGTACAGGGCGGGGCGCAGCCAGTCGACGCACAAATTGCCAAGAAACTGCTCGATGTCGCGCTGTCGAAAGGCGGCGATTACGCCGACCTCTTCTACGAATACAGCGCGTCCGGCAGCTACAGTTACGATGAAGGCATCCTCAAGGCCGCAGGTAGGGCAGTCACGATGGGCCTGGGTGTGCGCGTGATGCGCGGCGACGCCACGGGCTACGCCTACGTCGAGGATTTATCGATGGAAGCGATGGTGCGCGCCGCGCAAACCGCCGCCAACATCGCAGCTTCTGGCGGCCGTTCGGTGCCGCCGCAGTTCGTCACACCCAAGTTCACGCAGCGTTACGAGGTGCCAACCCTCAGCCTCGACATTGCAGGCCTGGATAAGCGTGCGCTGCTTGAACGGGCAGACAAACGCGCTCGCGCCGTCGACCCTCGCATCACGCGCGTCGATGCATCGCTCAGCGAAGAAATTCGCGAGATTCTGATCGCCACCGCAGACGGTAAGATTGTCCACGACCGTCAGCCACTCTTACGCTTTGGCGTGCGCGCGATCGCCGAGTCGAACGGTAAGCGTCAGGCCGGCAGCTCGGGTGGAGGGGGGCGCATCGGCCTCGACTATTTCGATGGTCGCTCGCCCGAATGGCACGCCGAAGAAGCCGTACGTCAGGCGCTCGTGATGCTCGACGCACGCGAGGCGCCCGCGGGGGACATGGAAGTCGTGCTTGGCCCGGGCGATAGCGGCATCTTGCTGCACGAAGCGATAGGGCACGGCCTCGAAGCTGACTTCAACCGCAAGCGCACCAGCAACTACACCGATCAAGTCGGCCAGCGCGTCGCAAGCGAGCTGTGTACCGTGGTCGACGACGCCACCCTCGCGCACTCGCGCGGCGCCGTGAACGTCGACGACGAAGGCAACATCCCCGAGCGCGCCGTCTTGATCGAACAAGGCATTTTGCGCGGCTACATGCACGACCGGCACTCGGCAGACTTCTTCAAAACGGTTGCTACCGGCAACGGTCGTCGCGAAAGCTTCAAAGCGCACCCGATGCCGCGCATGACCAATACCTTACTATTGGCGGGTCCGCACGATCCCGAAGAGATCATTCGCAGCGTCAAAAAGGGTGTGTACGCATCGCATTTCGGCGGCGGCCAAGTCGATATCTCGAACGGAGACTTCGTCTTCTCGCTCACGGAGGGTTACTTGATCGAAGATGGTAAGATCACCACACCCGTCAAGGGCGTGAACTTGATCGGAAATGGTCCCGACGTCATGCGTAAGGTCGTCATGCTCGGCAATGACATGCAAATCTCGGACGGCATCTGGACCTGCGGCAAGGATGGCCAGAGCGTGCCGGTCGGCGTGGGTTGTCCCACCGTCAAGATCAGCGCCATCACCGTTGGAGGGACTGAGCTGTGAGCGTCGATCTCGACCGGATGCTCAACCTGGCCTCGGACTTGGTAACGCGCGCCAAAAAGCGCGGCGCCGACGTGGCCGAATGCGTGGTTCAAGATAGCGCGCACCTCTCCGCAAAGGTAAGGCTCGGCGAGCCTGAGCTCGTGGAAGAAGCGTCGTCACGTTCGGCCGGCATGCGCTTGATGCTGGGCCAACAAGTCGCCGTCACCTACACGAGTGATCTCAGTCCGGCTGGGCTTGAGCTCTTGATCACGGATGCGCTCGAGCTCGCGCAACTCAGTCAGCCCGACCCATTCGCCGGCCCGCCCGATCCGGCCCTTTTGTCCACGCGCGAACAGCACGCGGATCTCGATCTATTCGATCACTCGGTCGATGCCGTCGATGCTGCCGAAGCGGTACGTCGCGCGACCGTTGCCGAGCGTGCAGCCCTCGATCACGACCCACGCGTCAAGAACACCGAGGGCGCCACGTTCACGCGTGTCTCCGGCGGCTCCGTGCTCGTTACTAGTGGCGGCTTTCGCGGCGCAAGCCAGGGCACGTATGCATCCGTCGTCGTCAATCCCGTCGTCGACGATGAAGGCGGCAAAAAGCGCAGTGGTTATTACTGGTCTGCACGTCGTCATCTGAGCATGCTCGAAGACGACCGCGCGGTCGGCATCGAAGCGGCCAAACGCACCTTGCAAAAGCTCGGCGCCCGTCGTGTCGAATCGCAAGAAGTGCCGGTCGTCTTCGATCCAGACTCCGCGCGCGCCATCGTCGGTCTGCTCGCAAGTTGCGTGAATGGCGGCTCGATTTGGCGTCGCTCAAGCTATTTGCTCGATCGCGTCGGCACGCGTGTGGCAAGCGATTTGCTGACACTGGTGGACGATCCCTTGATCGTGCGCGGTCCCGGCTCGCGACCTTACGATGGCGAAGGCTTACTGTCTCGCCGCAACGTCGTGGTCGAAAACGGCATTCTGCAGAGCTACCAGCTCGACAGCTATTCCGCTCGCAAGCTCAACCTGGCAAGCACCTCTAACGCTTCGCGCGGTAGCTCCGGCGGCGTAGGTATCGGCAGCTCGAACTTGCACATGAAGACGGGCACTACCAGCGCCAAAGACTTGCTGCGCGACACGAAGAAGGGCCTGTACGTCACCAACATGATGGGGTTCGGCTTCAACGCCGTGACGGGTGACTTCAGCCGTGGCGCTTCCGGTTTTTGGATCGAAAACGGCGAGCTGGCTTTCCCGGTCTCGGAGGTCACGATTTCGCTCAATCTCGATCAGCTGCTGCAACGCATCGATGCCGTGGGGGATGATCTCGATCCCAAAACCTCGATTGCAGCGCCCACGTTCCGCGTCAGCGCCATGACCCTGGCGGGCGGCAAGTAGCGAACGCGCAGCAGACTGACGCATGCGCGCGCCCTCACCCGCGCGCCCTTCATGCGCGTATTGGCCGTGATCAGATCAAGCTGGCAGGCGCGCGAAACGAATTGCGCGCGTCCTTGGCTTCGCGCTCGCGCTCCACGTACGCCACGAGCTTATGGCCGTAAGCCTGCAGCGACGGACAGCGTAAGCCCGCGCGCTCCAAGATGGGGCGAGCATTGCGATCGTCGTAGATCGCCCCGCGCCCG
>JBKJIA010000440.1:0-7182 GCA_046598735.1 Polyangiales bacterium | reverse complement strand
CGCGCAGATGTTGTGAGCTAGCCCGCGCCTCTCGGGTAAAGGTCAAGCACAGCTCCCCCTTACTTGACCCGCACTGCGCGTCAGTTTAGTGCATGGATTCTCTGGAGTTGATCCGATGAATCCTGCGCTGAAAAAGCAGCTTTGGTTCCTGGCCAAGCTCGCCCTGGCCGCTGCCATCCTGACACTCATCTTCCGTAAGATCTTTCAGGGGCAGGACGCGAACAAGCTGTGGTCGCATCTGGCCGACTTGTCGTGGCCACTCGTCGCCATGTGCGCCGTGTCCTTTGGCGTTGCGATCGCTGCCAACGTGGTGCGTTGGCGTGGTCTGCTCAAGGGTCAGGGCGTGCACGCGCGCTGGTCGTACTTGGGCAGCACGTTCATGATCGCGCGCTTTTTCAGCGCCGCGGGGGGCCTGATCGGTTTGAGCGGCTTTCGCCTCTACGACGTCGCCACGCGCACTGGTAAGACCGCGCGGGCGGCTGCAAGCATCGGTGTCGAGCTCGTAATCGGTAACTTGGCGATGGGCCTCGTGTCCGTATTCGCCTGTTTATATGGCATCCGCTACGTGGGCAGCGCTGGCGTCACACTGCTGGTGTTGGCGTTCGGTGGGCTTATCGCGCTAACCGGCACAATCCTATGGAAGCCTGGTGTCGTACGCATCATCGCGCAGCGGCTGCCGCGCGCTTTCGCGCAGCGTCTGCAAACCATGGTTGAAGCTGTTTGCGCTTACGAAGGTAAGGGTTGGTTGCTGCCCCGCTCCGTGCTCCTCGGCGTAGTCATCCACGTCTGCAACAACATGGTCTACGTGTTCGCAGCCAAGGCGCTCGGCGTGCAGCTGCCGATCATGGAGCTGTTCTTCGTCTCCACATTGCAGAACATCGTCTCGCATTTGCCGATCACGCCAAACGGCGTTGGCTTGCGCGAAGCGACCGCCGTCGGCCTGTACGCAGCCGTGGGACTGCCGACCGAACAGGCCGTGTTGATTCCCATGGTCGGCTTCGCCGTCGACATGTGCGTGTCATCCCTGGGCGGCCTGGTGTTGTTGTTGCGCAAGAGCGACTACGCCCCGGCATTCCAAGTCGACGATGCCGAACGCGAAGCGCAAATCCACGCGCAAATCGAGCGCGTGCCGGAAGCCGCATGGCCGCGCACCGGTCGCGGTGCGGCGGTAGGTCTTGGTGCCGGCTTACTGTCTGGTCTGTGCATTGGCGCCGCAGAAGCGGCTGCCATCGGGCAAGTTGCGCACGGTCGCGCCGAAGCAGACGTGTGGTTCTACGGCGCGCTCAGTTACGCGCTCTTCTGCGGTGGATTGGGATTGTGTGCGGGTGCCGTGCTCGCGTTCAGCGGCCGCCTGATGGAGCGCCGGGCTGTGGCCGAACCGGTCGCATTCGCCCAACTCACGGGCGCCATCGCTGCCACATTTACACTCGTGATCGGTGCCTTTCGCGTGCAGCGCGACGTCTATCACGAAGAGCTCAAGTGGATGAGCGGGCAAGGTTTGCTCGTGCGCGGTGGCGCGCTGTTGGCCGCGCTGGTGGTGTACGCGCTGTTGTTCTTCGGCTTGCGGGCACTGACCGCGCGCAGTCCCGCGCGTTTGATACTGCGGCCGTTCGGTTCAATCGCGCTGACAGCCTTGGTCGCCGCTGGCACGCTCGGCATCGCGTTCATGGGCGGCGACAAAGTCTCAGCGTTCAAAGGCGCTGACGCCGGCACAAATAGTAAGGGTGGCCAAGTCCTGTTCGTCGTGATCGACACGCTGCGCGCAGACCATCTGCCAGCTTACGGTTACCGCGCCGGCAAAACACCGCACCTCGACGCGTTCGCCAACGACGCCGTGCGCTTTGAGCAAGCCTACGCCAACGCCTCATGGACGCGTCCCAGCTTTGCGTCTCTCTTGACGGGTCGTTACGCCTCGAGTCACGGCGTGATGTCCAAGGCCGCTTCTTTGCCCGATGGTGTTGAAACGATCGCGGAGTCTTTCTCTCGCGCGGGCTACGCCACGGCTGGCGTGGTCACGAACTACAACGTAGCCCCGTTTTTCAACTTCCAGCAGGGCTTCGATCACTACACCTACCTCACGCCCGACTTCTTGTTCGGCGCAAGCGACACGGCCGCCAAGCTGTCGCTCTTGCAAATCGTCAAGCGCATTGACGAAAAATTGCGCGCCAAGCTCGGCCACACGGCGCCGGGTAGCGCCTACCAAGACGCAGCGGTGGTGAACCAGCACGTGTCGAAGTTTCTCGATCACGCGCCCAAGGGACCGTGGTTTTTGTTCGCGGCTTACATGGATCCGCACGACCCCTATTTTGCTCACCCGTATAACGGTCAGGGCTACTCACGCGCGGCACACGTCAAGCCAGAGCCCGAAGAAGCAGAGCTGCTGCGCACGCTCTACGATGGCGAAATCACGTTCTGGGACGAACATTTCGGCAAGCTGATTGACGACCTCAAACGTCGCGGCATCTACGACGACCTGACGATCGTGATCACGGCCGATCACGGCGAAGAGTTCATGGAGCACGGCGGCTTCTGGCATGGCACCACGCTCTATGACGAGCAGCTGCACGTGCCGTTGTTCGTCAAGCTACCCAAGCGCGAGCGCGCAGGCACCAGCGTGTCGCACTGGGTCGAGTCCGTGGATGTGATGCCGACCTTACTAAGCCTGCAAGGTGTGCCCATTCCTGAAGGCGTGCAGGGCATCGATCTGTTTCGCGGCAAGGCGCAGACCTTCGCGGAGGAGAGCCACGAGGGCAATGTGCTGCGCTCGTCGCGCATCCAGCATCAAGGCGGCGCACTCAAGCTTACGCAGGCCAATCCCGGCAACCCACGCGGCCTCAAAGAACGCGAGCTGTATCGCGTAGACATCGATCCGGGCGAACAGAAAGACCTGGCAACAGCCGACGAAAATGGTCTGGCTGTGAGCCAGCGCGAGCTAGAGCAAGCCACCACGCAAGCCAAGACGGGTGCGCTCAAAGCGCGCGAGGTCGATCTGGGCATGGACAAAGCGGCCCAAGACAGGCTCAAGGCGCTGGGCTACGCCGGGGAATGAACGGCTTCTAGGCCGTGCGGCGGCCTTGCGCATTCGCTATGTTGCGGGCAGCCCATCATGCCCGACGAAGCACCCAAGTCCTCACTCACCGCCCCACCCTCCGACGTTCAACTTCCTAAGATCGAGGAAGACATCCTGGCGCTTTGGCAGCGTCATCAGATCGAGAAGACGAGCCTCAGCGCAAGTGGCAAGCCCCCGTTCGTGTTCTACGACGGTCCACCCTTCGCCACGGGTTTACCGCACTACGGGCATCTCTTGGCCGGCACGATCAAAGACATCGTGCCCCGCTATTGGGCCATGCAAGGGCGCGATGTCGAGCGCCGCTTTGGTTGGGATTGCCACGGTCTGCCGATCGAGAGTCTGACCGAGAGCGAGCTTGGGCTACATAGTAAGGCCGAGATCGAGGCCTTCGGCGTGCCCAAGTTCAACGCGGCCTGCCGCGCAGGCGTCTTGCGCTACACGCAGGAATGGGAGCGCACAGTCAAGCGCATGGGTCGCTGGGTCGACTTCGACAACGACTACAAAACCATGGACCCGTCGTTCATGGAAACGGTCTGGTGGGTCTTCAAGCAACTCTGGGACAAGGGGCTTATCTACGAGGGCTTCCGCATCCAGCCCGTCTCGCCCGCACTGGGCACCCCGCTTTCGAACTTCGAGGTCGCCCAAGGCCCCCAAGAGCGCGACCCCGTAACGAAAAAAGACGGCCACAAGCGTCGCCAAGATCCCAGCGTCACCATCCGTTTCAAGCTCGAAGACGAGGATGCCTGCCTATGGGCATGGACGACCACCCCCTGGACCTTACCGTCTAACTTGGCGCTCGCCGTTCATCCAGAGGTCGAATACGTCAAGGTGCGCGTCACCGAAACAGGCGAAGTTGCCTATCTCGAGCCAAGTCGTCTCAAGGACTATCAAGAGCGCAAACGCGTAGGCGAGACCACGGAGCTTGCGCGCTTGAAAGGTAAGGAGCTGATCGGGCGACCTTACGCTCCGCTGTTACCTTACTTTGCCGAATACAAAAACAAGCCCGACGGCTCACGCTGGTGCTTCCGTGTAGTGGGCGCCGAATACGTCACCACGGACAGCGGCACCGGCATCGTTCACCAGGCACCGGCCTTCGGCGAAGAAGATTATCAGGTCGGCATTCGTGAAGGCCTGCCCGTGATCCGCCCCATGGATCTCACCGCCGTGTTCGATGAACGGGTCAGCGACTTCAAGGGCATGTTCGTCAAAGACGCCGACAAAGAAATCATGCACAAGCTCAAGCATGAAGGAAAGGTCGTCGATCAGGACACGCTGGTTCACGCTTACCCGCACTGCTACCGCACGGATCAGCCGCTGATCTCGATGGCTCTGTCGACCTGGTTCATGAAGGTCGAGTCCATGCGCGACGAGCTCGTAGCCAACAACCGTAAGATCCACTGGGTACCTGAGCACGTAGGCGAGGGCCGCTTTGGCAACTGGCTCGAAGGCGCTCGCGATTGGAACCTCAGCCGAAACCGCTTCTGGGGCACGCCCATTCCGATCTTTCGCAACGAGGAAGATCCGAGCGACACGCTGTGCATCGGCTCGGTCGCCCAGCTCGAAGAGCTCGCGGGCCTACCTAAGGGCTCGATCAAAGACCTGCATCGGGAGAGCATCGACAGCATTACCTTTCCCTCACGAAAGAACCCTCAGGGCCGCATGCGCCGCATCGACGAGGTGTTCGATTGCTGGTTCGAGTCCGGCAGCATGCCTTACGCGCAAAACCACTATCCATTCGACGAAAGCAAGAAGTCCTACGTGGAGCAAAATCTGCCCGCGGACTTCATCGCGGAAGGGCTCGACCAAACGCGCGGCTGGTTCTACACACTGCACGTGTTGTCGACTGCGCTGTTCGGTCGACCCGCGTTCAAGAATGTGATCGTAAACGGACTCATCCTGGCCGCAGATGGCAAGAAGATGAGCAAGCGGCTCAAGAACTACCCGGATCCGAACGACGTCATCCAGAGCTTTGGCGCCGATGCTTTGCGTGCGTACTTGATCAATAGCGCCGTAGTGCGCGCCGAGCCCATGCGCTTTGGCAAAGACGCCCACGACACGACGGGCGAGTGCGTCAAAGACACCGTCAGGCTGGTGATCTTACCCTTGTGGAATGCGTACAATTTCCTGGCCACCTACGCCATTGCGGACGGCTGGTCGCCGCGCGAAGCCGACTTGCAAGTAGCACCGAGCGGCGAGCTCGACCGCTGGATGCTGTCGCGCGTGCAGCACTTCCTCGCAGAGATGCAGAAGGAATACGAGGACTATGAGCTGAGCAACCTCGTGCCCGCCTTCGTGCGTCTGTCCGACGAGCTCAACAACTGGTACATCCGTCGCGGCCGCAGACGCTATTGGACCAAGGCCGGCGAAAACAGCGACACGGATCGCGACAAGCAAGAAGCCTACGCCACGCTTTTCCGCGTGATCGTCAGCATTTCCCACGCCATGGCGCCGGTATTGCCGTTCTTCTGCGAGTACTTGTTTCAACGCCTGATGGTCGACACTGGACTTGCTGGCCCTGGATCGAGCGTGCACTTGCAACGCTTTCCCAACGCCGACGACAAGTTGCTCGACCTTACACTCGAAGCCAGCATGCAAGCCGTACGCGACGTGGTGGGCCTAGGCTTGCAAATCCGCGAGCGCGAAAAGATCGGCGTACGTCGTCCACTCGGCAAGGTGACCGTCGCAAGTCACGATCCCAAAGTGCGCGAGGCCGTGCTCCGGCTCAACGACGCGATCCTCGGCGAGCTGAACGTCAAGGAGATTGACGTCATGAGCGATGACTCTTCGTTGTGTAAGGTCACCGCCCGGCCCAACTTTCGTACGCTTGGTAAGCGCCTCGGGCCCAAGCTCAAGAGCGTGCAGAGTAAGCTCGCCACGTTCGGTACTGCAGAGTTGGCGGCCCTCGAGAGCAACGGCTTCGTCGAAGTCGAGGGCGAGCGCCTGGTGAGCGAGGACATCTTGCTCACGCGCGAGGCTTCTGCGGCGGGTGCGATCGAAAGTCAGAACGGCCTTACGGTCTTGCTCGACACGCGGATCACGCCCGAGCTGCACGCCGAGGGTTTGGCGCGCGAACTCGTCAATCGTATCCAAAACTTGCGTAAGGAATCCAAGCTCGAAGTCAGCCAACGCATCCGGCTCGTGCTCGCTTGCGATGGCGTACTGGGTCAGGTTGCGAGCAGCGAAACACTCACGGAAATCATCGCGCGCGAAACCTTGGCCGTGTCCGTGGAGCACGTGAAAGAAGGCGCAGCCCCTGCCCTCGCCTTCAGCAAGGAAGACACGATCGAGAAAGAACGCGTGATCATCAGCATCGCGCCGGTGGCCTGAAATCTGCGGCCGCGCGACCGTAAGGTCCCGAGCGCGGTCTAGATGCGCTCTGCAGGCCGCCGCGTCACAACTGGGGGGGCGATCGTAAGGTCGCGCGCTCAAGCACGCGCCAAAATTAATGGTGGCCCCACCACACGCTGAACACCGCGACCGTTGCTCCCTTCCGGGCCTGGCGGGGTTAGCGGGCCAGCGTTGGCAGGACCATGAGCACTCGAACGAAACCGTTGCTTACTGTTCGAGTGAAACGAAAGAGCGAATCAACGCTCGGCGGAGAGGAAGGGATTCGAACCCCCGGTACCTTTTACAGCACACACGATTTCCAGTCGTGCACCTTCGACCACTCGGTCACCTCTCCTTGCGAACCTGCGACCGTCGGAATCCCGAAGCGAGTGACTTCGGTCGGTCTGCTACCTGCTTAGCGGAGGGCACGGGATTCGAACCCGCGTTACCCTTGCGGGCAAATCGGATTTCGAATCCGGCGCCTCCAACCACTCGGCCAACACTGCGCGGCCGAAGTTAGCAAAGGGCCTGAGGGTGTCAATTCATGGGGCGAAATCAGCTGCCGGCACGTTTGCTGCGCACGCTCGAAAAGAACGCACGTAGCTGCGTTGAACACTCATCCCCCAGCACTCCCGCCTCGATCGCCACGCGATGAGTGAGCCGCGCGTCCTCACACAGCTGCATCAAGCTGCGCACGGCACCTGCTTTGGGATCGGCCGCGCCGTACACGAGGCGATCGACGCGCGCGTTGACGAGCGCACCCGCACACATCGGACATGGCTCAA
>JBKJIA010000368.1:0-17578 GCA_046598735.1 Polyangiales bacterium | reverse complement strand
CTTTCGTGGCTGAGCATCGCGCTCACCTCCCACTACGCGTGCTTAGTGATGCCCGAGGCTACAGCAAGAGTCCGCACACGTTCTGCTCCCTCGTGCGACATGGCGAGGCGCTGGCCGCGCGCGGAGTTGCCATGACTGCCCTCGCCGCATTGGGCCCATCATCATGACGCCCCTCCTCGTGGCACGACCAGCGCTCAGCCCATACACCGATGCCGGATGCCTTGGGTGTCCGGAATTTGATCCCTTGATTCGCTCACCTGAGTTCGCAGACACTCAGGACGAAGCGGTCAAGGATTCGCCGCTAGCGACAAGGTACTAAACGCCGCGGCCTCCGGTCCCCTCGGGAGACTGCTGCGCAGGAGTTGTTCATCGATGCGCCCTGCGACCCATCTGGCTCTAGCGAAGGCCTCTCTGCTGCTTTGGATGATCGCTGGCTGTGCGCCAGGAGGCGCTTCGCCGAAGCCCGAAGGGAGGCCCGGCTCGGCCACGGAGGCGGGCGTGCGCGAGGGTGGGGGACCAGACTCCTCCGATCCCCTTCTGGGCTCGACCGACGCCGGCCAAGACGCCTGCGTGCCGGGCGCGCCCGGATGTAAGCCGCGGACGCCTAAGCCTGCCTGTGGCGATAGCTTGCTCAACGTGGTCGGCGAGACCTGCGATGACGGCAACACCAGCTCGGGCGATGGGTGCACGGCCAACTGTCGACTGGAGGCCAATTTCGTGTGTGCGGCGCCGGGCGAAGCGTGCATCTCGAGCGTGGTGTGCGGCGACCGTAAGGTCACGGGCGACGAGACCTGTGATGACGGGAACGACGATCCGGGCGATGGCTGCAGTAATGCGTGCCTCGTGGAAACCGGCTGGGCGTGCCCCATGGCGGGGATACGCTGTGAGGCGGCGGCGTGTGGCGACGGACTCGTCGCTGGCTTCGAGGAGTGCGACTTCGTCGCCAGCACACAGGGATGCACTGCCTGTCAGATCGACGATAGGTATGATTGCGATGCCGACCGCTGCGCCGTGACCGATTGCGGAAACGGTAAGGTGGAGCGCGGGGAGCAGTGCGAGGATGGCAACAAGGTTCCCTTCGATGGCTGCTACGAATGCAAGCTCGAGCCGAGCTGCCGCGACGGCATTTGCAGGCCGGTGTGCGGCGACGGTCAGCGCTATCGAGACGAGGCCTGCGACGACGGCAACACGCGCAGCGGAGACGGCTGCTCGTCGACGTGTAAGATCGAGTATGGCTACGCGTGTCAAGATCAGGCGGGTGCTCCGGCTCCGTCGGTCGCGCTGCCGATCGTGTTTCGCGATTTCATCGGGCAGGGCAACAGCAAGCGCACCAATTGCTACAACCCGGTGACCGAGAGCCCTTCGGTCGCTAAGCCCAAGCCCTGCTTTCACATCGACTTCAACGGTCTCACGGCGGCCGGCATCGCCCGCATCGTCGAAGATGCGCTGGGAGCCGACGGTAACCCCGTGTATCGCTGTCCGCTCGGCGATTGCGCGAAGAACCCGGGTCATCTGTATACGGGCTCAGGCAACACCCGCCCCAACAACAACGGACCGGGGCCGTTTGGGGAATGGTACGACTCAGCCTCCGAAAATAACCGCGCGATCGTCGACCAACTGACGTTGCCGCTGCAGGGCAATGGAACCTATGCGTTCAACGCGACCGGCAGCTTCTACCCCATCGATACGCGCGGCTGGGTTGCCGCGGGCGACGAGATGCTCGCCGACACTGGTTGCGCGCACAACGTGTCGTTCACCAGTGAGACGCACTTCTGGTTCGAATACCAGGGTGGCGAGCGCTTCGACTTCTCCGGCGACGATGACATGTGGGTCTTCGTGAATGGTGTGTTGGTCATCGACCTCGGCGGTCTCCACGGCAGTCTGAGTGCGAGCTTCCAGCTCGATGCCGACAGTGATGGTACCGGTGCCGATGTAGCGGATGGATCGGCAGACGTGACGAACAATCTCCGTCCGTTTACCGATCTGGCTCTCGGTCTGACTCCGGGCGGCGTCTATGAGGTATCCATGTTCCACGCCGAGCGCAACGAGTGTGGCTCGAACTTCAAGGTCACACTCAAGGACTTCAATCGTCCGAAGTCGGTCTGCAAATCGAGCTGCGGCGATGGTAAGGTCGCAAGCGACGAGCTGTGCGATGCGGGTGACGACAACGCGACCACCGCTCCGCCCCCCTACGGAACGTGCGCCCGGGATTGCCACACTCGCGGTGCCTACTGCGGGGATGGTCACCTCGATGCCGAGGCGGGCGAGTTGTGCGACGACGGCCTCAACGTCAGCGTCTACGGCCAGGGCTGTGCGCCCGAGTGCAAGCTCCCCGCGTTCTGCGGCGACGGCAAGGTGCAGGCGAGCTACGAGCAGTGCGACGACGAGACGAACGCGGGTACGTATGGCACCTGCGCTTCCGGTTGCTTGCTCGGTGCGTTCTGTGGCGATGGCATCGTGCAGAGCGAGGGCCATGAGGCCTGCGACGACGGCAATCGCATCAACGATGACGGCTGCGACGTGAGCTGTAGCCCCCTCATTATCCAGTAGGGCCGGCCTTCGAAATCGCTTGGCTCTGCCGGTGTCGCCTGTCGGTCTCGGAAGTGCGGCGTAGCAAGTGGATGCCGCGATTCGAGAACGCGCGGAGAGCGCCTAGCTCGGGTCGTCGCTGTAACGCTGCGCAGCGCCCCTCAGCAGTGGCTTTGGACTGCGCCCATCAGCTTCTCTACCTCGATGGGCTTGCGCACCAAGGGACGGCCCTTGAGCCCGGTCAACCGTGTGTTGCCCGAGGCCGTGATGATCACGACTGGAATCTGAGCGATGGCCGGGTCGCGCTCTTGTTCCAGCAGAAACGTTTCACCATCCATCACGGGCATCATCCAATCGAGCAAAATGACGCAGGGCTTTCCTTGATTACGCAGCCAGTCCAGCGCCTCCTGCCCGTTGGACATGCCGACCGCTGCATACCCCTCGGAGCCGAGCAGATCTAGCAGTGCGTCTCGGATGTCAGCGTCGTCATCTACGACCAGGACCGTATGCTCAGATCTCATCCTGTGAATTGACAACTTTGGGACGCGTTGGCAACTGCACGATGAACTGACTGCCCTGACCAGGTGTGCTCTCCACCCTTACATAGCCTGAGTGGGCCGTGACGATCTCGCGAACAATCCATAAGCCTAGTCCAAAGCCGCCGATGTTCTTAGCTCTAGGCGCGCGCTCGAAGCGCTCGAAAATCCGTAGGTGATCTTGCGGATCGATGCCAGGTCCCCGGTCGGTCACGGTCAAGAGGGCCTGCTCCTCCCGCGCCTCGACGCGGATGTGGGCAGGCTTACCCGGTGCGTGCTTCAAGGCGTTGGTGATCAGATTGGTCACTACTTGGTCGAGCCGGTGCTTGTCCCACGAGCCAATCACAGGCTCAGGCACGTCGATCAGCAGATCAGTGCCTGCCGCCCGCGCCTGCTCGGAGAATCCGTCGACGACGTCGCGCACGAGCGTGGAGAGATCCATCGTTTGGCATTCCAGCAGGAGCTTGCCAGAACCGATGCGCGAGACATCCAGAAGCTCGCTAATCAGCACCATCAATCGCTCCACCTGTCTGTTCGCCTTGACCACGCGGTTTGCCATCTTGGCCATCGTCACCGACGCGAAGTCCCCGCGCTGCACCTCGCGCGCGAACGCGTCGAGATACAGACGCAACGAGGTGACAGGCGTCTTGAGCTCGTGGGAGGCGATCGACAGAAAGTCGTCCCGAAGGCGAATGGCTGCCTGTGATTCTTCGAACAGCCGAGCATTTTCGATCGCCAGCGCCGCCCTGCGCCCCAGCTCCTGCGCAAAGATAACGTCGGCTTCTGTGTAGCGACGTCCCGATTCGGCCTGATACAAGCCCAAAGCTCCAATCGCGCGATTGCCCAGCGAAAGGGGTACTAAGATGGTGGAGCAAATCCCCATCTCCCGCATGATGCGCAAGTGCTCCTCGTCGCACGCTGCGCGCACCAGGAGGTCGTCTGTCATGTCGCTGACAAGGCGCGGCGCATCCATGCTGATCACGCGGTCCACCCCCGATGCCGTACGCGCATCGGGCGGGTAACGTCGTCGCAACTCGCGAGCCAGCGCCTCTTTCTCGGGGTCTGTGTGGGTGATCGCCACATCTTCGATCTTCCCCTCCTCATTGAGCACTTCGATCACGCACCAATCCGCCAGGCGTGGCACCGCGATGCGTGCGATCTGCGCCAGGGTGACCCGATAATCCAAACTCGAGGCCAGGATGCGGCTCGCGTCGCTGAGGAACTCCAACCCTTCGCGCGCCACGCGTTCGCGCGTGATATCGACGCCGGTGCCGACGAAGCGAATGGGATGCCCGTCCCCATCGAAGAAGGAGCCACCGCGCACGGCGATCCAGCGCTCGACGCCGTCGGCGATGCCACGCGTTCGATATTCCACGCCGTACTGGCCACCCGTCGCGACGTCGAAGGACTGCGCGATCGCAGCTCTGACTCGCTCTTGATCGTCCGGATGGATCGCATTGGCCAACATGTCGGTCGTGACGTCGCTCTCCGGAAGCAGTCCGAACAAAGCTTTGTAGCGAGCGTCGCAGCGCACTTCTCCTGTACGCGGGTCGTAGTCCCAGGTGCCGAGATTCGCGGCCTCGACAGCCAGGCGGAGTCGCTCCTCGGCTTCGGCCACGCGCTCGCGCGCACGAACCTGATCGGTAACCTCATAGGAAAACATCATGATGCCATCGACACCGCCATCGGAGCCGCGCAGGGGCTGAAGCACACCGTTCATGAAGATCTGGCGCGCGGGTTGGGAGTCCCCGGCGGGGACGGTGACTGGATACTCCCGTCCGACGTAAGGTTCGCCGCTTTCGTAGACTTGGCGCAGCAACGCCAAGACGCCATCGAGCTGAGGAAGCGCCTCGCCCGCCGTGCGGCCGATAAGCGATGGGTTGCCCAAGATCTCCTGATTGAGCGGATTCGATAACACGTAGCGAAAATCTGGCCCACGCAGGATCGCGATGGCGGCTGGTGTCTGCATGAACAGTGCGTGCAAGTTGTCGCGCTCTGCATCGGACGCGCGTCGCGCTTCTCGCAGCTCCTCTTCTGTATGCAGACGCGCAAGGAACTGGCCTATCTGAAAGCCCAGGGAGCGCATGGTCTGCAACAGCTCTTCATCCGGCTCTTCGACCTTGAAAGTAAGGTATTCCAACACCCCCCAGGGGTTCTGCGAGCAGTACACCGGAAACAGCAGGGCGGTATGCAGGCCGTGGGCCGCTGCCAGATCGGCCCGCAGGTAGCGTGGATCGGTATGCACCGCCGAGCTGAAGAGCGGCTCGCCTGACTCCATGACACAACCCGGCAACCCTTGCCCCGCCGCGAACGTAAGGTTGCCACACGCGGCCAAAAAGCTTGCCTCTAGCGCAGGATCCGCGGCCCACGTGGAGCCGAGCACCAGCCGGCCGCTCGCGTTGTCCAAGCGCCAGTAGATGGCCACCTCCCATTCGAGCGCGCGCGCTGTCGCTTCCAGAAGCTTGGGAATGGCATGCTCGAAAGAAGTGGCAGACAACAGCACGCTCACCGCCGCGTGTTGCGCCAGACTCTTGCGCTGCGAAGCGAGTCGGCGCTCGAGCTCGACGCGTTCGCGCAGGTCACGCATCGTGGCGATGATCACGAGCTTGCCGCCGCCGGTGCGCAGCTCGGACAACGTCAGCTCGATATCGATTTCGTGGCCTTCCCGATGCAGTGCAGGCACGCGCACAGGACGACCCATGATGCTAGCGCGCTGGGTGCTGACGAAACGACGAAACCCCGTTTCATGAGCCGCTCGAAAACGGGGCGGCATAATGCTTATAAGCGGCTGGCCCGCTAGCTCCTCGGCCGTCGAGCCCAGCAAGCGCTCGCCAGCAGGATTCACGAAGATGATCGAGTCGCTTTCGTCCGACGCTACTACCGGGTCCATCAGCGCGTTGAGCACTGACCTTACCTCGCTGGATAGCGCCGCTACGCTTTCAGACGCCTGGACTTGCACCGTATGATTGTAGCCGGGTCGCCCGAGTCGCCTAGCCTTTAGACTCAACGTCGAGAAAAACTGCTTCGGCCGCGGCCCTTTGAGGCAGAATGCGACAAATAAACGGTGCAGGAGCCGCCCTAACTAAGGAGCCGAGTATCCGAAAACTGCAGGCAATGATGACCGCCATCTTCCTGGTGACCGTTCCGCTTGCGCCGGGCTGCCCCAAAAGCGGTGAGGAGGCCGCGGATATGCAACCGTCCACGTCCACTTCCGCCCCGACGGACGGCCCGGAGTTACCGTCCTCAACAGGCGCCGACACGCTTGCGCCACCGCCTTCTGCCGCCGCCGCACACGACGACGCGAGCCGGGGGCAGCCTACGGAACCGACCAGGCCACCGCCGCCCGGCACGGGCCCGCCGCCCGCGGACATACAACTGGTGTGGGCCAAGGCATCCACATCCGCTAGCGTCAGGCGCCTGCGCCGCGGGGAGGCAGGCTACGAGCCGAGTGGTCCCGTCAAGACGATGCCAGCCGCGTGGGCGCGCCAGATGACCGCGCTGCTCAAGCGCGCTGTCGAGCGGCGTGAGGCTGGCGGCCCGGCCAAGCGCTGCCGCTTCGATCCGGGAGTCGCAGTGAGTTTGGAGCAGGCCAACGGGCCGACTGCTTACGCCGAGCTGTGCTTCACCTGCGGAGACGTGCGCTTTGGCGAGCATACGCTGGACTTCCTCCCCGACGCCGCGCGCGTCAAGGCGCTGGTCCGCAAGGCGCTCCCGAGCGGGGGTTTGGAGCCGGTCGAGAGCGAGACGAAGTAGGGACCGACATAACCCGATGAAACGTGACGGTGTCGGTGTCCCATGTACCTTCCCTAGAACTCACGGCACCTTACGCTTCGCCACGAGCCGTCGTGCCGCGGTGGCCTGCGGAGAGCTCGGGTAGTCGCGGAGTAGGATCTCCGCCGCCTTTACCGCTTCGTTGCCGCGCCCAGCGCGCCCCAGGGCCTCTGCTTCCAGCCACAGCGCCTCTGCGCCCAGTGTGCCGCTTTCCGCTCGGCCCTTGCGGGCTTGTAGTGCCTTCAGCGCCTGTTCGCTTGCGCCCGCTGAGAGCTCGAGTCGCGCGAGGCGCACCCAGGCTGCTTCGCCGATCGGCCCCTTGTGTTGAGCGGCGGCCCGAAAGGCAAGTCGCGCCGCGCCATGGTCCCCTTTTCGCCACAGGGTCTCGGCACGTGCCAGGAGTTTTGCGGCAGGGACCTCGGACTGAACCTCGACTCCTGTGGCGGGCATCGGTGTGCGGGTACGCGGACGCGTTGCCAGCTTCGGTTTGGGCTCTGAGTCTTGTGCTGGCTCGTGCAATGCCCCGGCGTCGTCGTCGAACGCGCCGATCACGTTCTTACGGTCTTGCCCTGACAGGGCGAAGCGCTCGATGCCCGTGCGGCCAACTGTGATCGCTCGACCCGCGCCGACTCTTTCGGCGCCTTGCATGGTGCCCATGACCACCTCGCCCTCGACCACACTGATGCTGGTGCTCGAAGCGAGCGAGACGATTCGCATGAACGTGCCTGTCGTACGAACCTGTCCCTGGGGCGTGTCGGTCCAGACGGTGCCGCCGCCGAGGTTACGGGCCTGCAGCGTGAGCGTGCCTTCGTTGAGTGCGAGTCGTGTGTTGCAAGGCGCGGACTCGAGAATCGACACCCGAGTTGCGCCAGTCGTCACAGCCCGAATCCGCGAACCGATTTGGATGCTCGAGCGGTCTGGCTCCTCCTGGGTGATCGGCGTCGGTGGCGCATCGGCCTCACAGCTCGACGCCACTGCCAGCGTGGGGAGTGACGTCTTCGTTTCCGCTTGCCGCGAGTGCACCATGAAGACCAAGGCCGCCGCCGCGGCTAGCACACCCCCGATGACCGCCTTGCCTACCAGCCGTTCTGTGTGGCCCCACCCAATCAGTGCGGGGCCCTGGACGACGGTCGCTCGCCCGATGGCGTCACGCTGGGCGTCGCTCAATCCGCCCAGCTGGGCAGGGTCAAGTGCCTTGAATCCGCTGCGCGCGGTGTGTCGGGCAAGTTGCTCAGTCTTCATGACCGGCCCCCAATAACCGGGTAGCCTGTGATGCGGGTCGTTGCGGGCAGTGCTCGTGCAGGGCGCGCTGCCTCGTGCGCGAACTCGCCTGTGGAGTCAGGGGCAGCACCGAGGGTGCTCAGCGCAATCACTACGATGCCCTGCCTGGGGGATTTGAATGGTGTCGTCATGCAGCCTCGCGATGGGGGTCGCTTCTGCGCATGTATGGTCGCTCGGGCCCCTTGCGATCACTTTTTCTGTACCGTTCGTGGCCTACTTATGGCAGCCCGTTTCAGATCGGGAGCGTTCGGAGTGTCTGGCTCAGCTCGCGGCCACGAAAATGGCCTATGGGCCGTCAGAAAGGCGGGCTGATCAGCGAGTGGCCGGGGAAGTGCGCGCTCGCTAATTCTAGCGCGGCGGCGCGCGCCGATTGGATGGCGCTGTCGTTGCAGTGTCCGGTCTCCTTCTGGTGGTCGGTCCCCGAGACGCGTACGAGTATGGTCTCGGTGCGGTTCGCTTCGCCGCACGGCTTCGCGTGTCCGAGAAGATCGAGCAGCGCCCGCATCTGCACTGCCGCCGCGGTCGATCGAACCCCGTCCGGCGAGATGTGCGCCTCGAGCACCGCCGCGCCTGGCTTCCCCCACTCGTCCATGCGAAGCGTCCCGTCCGCGAGCAGCTCGAGGAAGCTGTGACAGTCGCCCCTCGCCTGCATGGGACAGGGCGCCTCATTTCCCGTGAGCACGAAGCGCTCGAAGTCGCTCCCGGTCGGCGCAGGGTAGGAGTCCTTGTTCGCCCGTTCGACATCCGGCACCGCCGTCGTCTGCGCCCCACGTCCGGCGGGGGGGGACTCCGACCGCGACCCAGAACAGCCGATGACCACGAGCCAGAGGAGAAGCAAGGACAGCATCGCGACGCGCCACATGGCCGCCAGTGGAGCACGAAAGGCCGCGGTGTTGAAGGGCCAAGCTATTCGCGCATGGGTTGTTACGGGCCCTCGTAGCGCGCGATCCCCGATGCGGTGGCGAACACCTTAGTACCATTACTGAGCACGACTACATCGCGCACGGTGTTGCTCGGCAAGCCGTCCGCGCTGGTCAGGCTCATGAACGACGGGATGGTTGGGTCGAAGCGACTGACGCCGGCATTGGTCGCAACCCAGATCACGTCCCGCGCAACGCCGCCGATCTGAGTGTTCGCGACGGCGACCGCGTTGACGCCGTTGCTGATGAGGCCGTCGGCCGTGCGCCAGATCGTCCAGCTGTTCGCACCCGGCACGAAGCGCGCAAGACCGTTGCTCGAACCGACCCAGATGTTGCCCGCGCTGTCGACAGCCAGGCTGGTCAGGGTTTTGGAGGGTGCGCCCTGGTCGGTGCTAAAGCGCTGGGATTGTCCGCTGATCGGGTTGTAGCGGTAGAGCCCGTCGTCGGTGGCGGCCCACGCCAGGCCGGCAGATGCCACGAGCGCATTGATGCTGCGCCCGTCCAAGGCGTTGTTCCCCGTGCTGCTTCCGAGCACAGAGTCCGCCTTCAGCAGACCATCGCTCGTCCCAACGAGCAGGTAGGTCGTGTTGTTCGTGCCGACCATCCGCACCACGGACTTGACGCTGTTGCTCTGCAGATCTCCGTCTTTGTACGTGGTGCAGGGAGCGCCGATGCCAGCCGCGGCCACGTAGTTGCACACCGTCAGACCCGCGCTGGTGCCCACGTACGCAAGCTGCGCTGCCACATCGATGAACACGTCCTGTACGCTGCCCTGGAGTGGCGGCGCATTGAGAGCGATCGAGGTAGGGGGATTGGCCTGGTCCGCGGCCAAACCGTAAAGCTTACCATTCGCAGCAGCGTACACTCGATCACTCGGGTCAATGCCCAAGGTGGCAACATTCGCACTGCCTCCGTTGTTGGCCAGCGTGCCATTGGCCGATGTGTAGCTAGCGACGAGCGCGTCCTTACCATCTGCAAGCACCGTGTACGACTGCGTCACGGATACCTTCACGGCGTTGCGATCGGTGCCGAGCAAGGTGACCACATGCTTGCCCACGTCCGGTCCAGTCATGCTTGCCATGGACCCCGTTCCGAGCGGTCCGCGGATGCTATCTGACCAGTCCAACACGATGCCGGCGCCGGTCCCAACACCGAGGAAGCTCAGGGGCGAAGTGTCCCGGAACGGCTGCATTGTGGAGTTGGACTGTTGGATCGAGGTAATAGAAACCTGAGGTTGCGGTGTCGCAGTCGCCCTTACCACGACCTCGTCACAATCGATGGAGCTGCTGTCGAGCGGATCTGCAGCGCACAGCTTGATGGTGTGATCGCCCGTCGTGCGCAGGCTGGCTGACGCGGTCGTTCCCCGGCCGAGCTGGCCATCCAGGTTACTCGTCCACAAGAGTCCTACGCTCAAGGCGCCGCTTTCGGGATCCGTACACGTACCCGTCAGGGCAAGCGGTTGCCCTGTCTGATAGGCGTCCTCGGCCATAGGCAGCGAGATGTTGCACGTGGGCGGTGCACCACCGCTCGCTGCGCCGTCGCCCGCTCCGCCGTCAGGAGTCGTGCCTCCATTCGTAGTGCCGCTGTCACCGGCGGAGGAGCCGCCATCGATCCCGGTTGACGCCCCCGCGTCTGCGCCCGGATCATCGGGGGAAATCGGTCCGCACGTGCCCGTCTCACAGGTCAGACCCTCGGCACAGAACATACCCTTACACGCGCGCTCGAGCTTGAGTGAGAGCTCGATGGTCTTACCTTTGAGGAAATACGTCGAAACCTGCTTCTCCACGACCAGTTTCGTGCCGAGGTATCCACTCGCTTTGATCACGAACGGCCCTAGGTTACCGTGGTCATGCACGAAGCCCACGCTGCGCGGCAGGTCCTTCATCGTAAGATCGGCCGTCGCCTCCGGTGCAGTCGCGTTGCCACCGACGCTCAGCGTCACGCGATCCATCTCAGCGGGAATGGTTAGATCGGACGTAACCGTCACGACGATCTGGGTCGCCGAACCCGCATCGGATGAGCAGGCCGCGAGGAGTGCGAACGCCAAGATACTCAGACAACGTACCGCTTTACTAGTCATGGGCCTACCTCCACGGGCACCGAGGGGGGATCGAAGTCGCCCTCGTAGGTTTTGGGACTCGAGTCGCTCGAACCGCTCGCCACAAGCACGGACACCACCACGATGGCCACCACGGCCACGGCACCTGCGCCGACGCCCCACCAAAGCAGCTTGGAGCGTCGCCCATCCTTACGGTCCTCTGGAGCGGACTCGACGGGAGCGCCGACCGGAACCAGCGTAGCTGCCGCTTCAGCTGGCGTGGCCACCTGGGTCGTCGAAAGCACAACACGCTCCGCCGCGCCATCTCCCAGCGTGACGTGCTGCTCGTCGATGGCTTTACCGTGGCGCGAGGCGCGCACGTCGTGCTCGCCAGGATCGCTGGGAATCGCGACGCCGATCATCGCCGCATTGAGCGGATGCTCGTCGAGCATGACTGAGACAGTCTCATCCGGTTTGTCGAGCTCGATGGTAAGCTTACCGATGCGCGCGGACACGGCATTCAGCTTGGTCCGGGCGTCTTCCCGCAACTGCGCCTCGGCCGCAGGGTCCCGTTCGACCTGGCGCAAGAGCTCGGATGACTCGACCAGGCGCCCTAGCTCACTCAGAGCCGCCGCCAGGTTGTAGCGAATGACGGGTGAATCGCGCAGTGTCAGAGCGCGCTGAAAACGATCAGCGGCCTCGGACCATTGCGCGGCATCTGCGTTCTTTACGCCCTCCTCGAAGAGCGCGCGCGCGGATGCCGAGCGAGCGGCATCACTCGACTGAGCCGATGCGAGAGGTGATCCGAGTAAGACCGCACAACCAACCATCAGCAGAAACAACCAGCGCATATTCGAACGCTTCCTTGGTGCCCACGAGGGGCTCGATTGCACATCAGAAATCAAGAGTGTGGATCACTTTCTTGTCGGACTTCGTGCGCCCGGCGGCGCTTGATGGTTTTCGGTCTGGTACTTCCGCCCGCATCGCGGACCTCCGTGTGGAACGCTCTTTGTCGGGAGCGACCACCTGGGCGGAAGTTCGGCCCGCGGAGGCGGGCTGCGCGGAGACCTGTGCGACCTGACCTGGTCTGATAGGTGCTGCGACCGTATTGTCAGCAGCAGGAGGTAGCGGGGCCGCGCTGGGGGCCTTTTCAGGGGCCGGCACGGGCCGCGCAACGGCCTGCGTGGGGGCTGCCCCTGCCCGTGGAGGCTCTGGATGAAGGACAAACGGTAAGGAAAGTAAGCCCACCAGAATCACCGCGCCGACCGCGAGCATCCACGGCCGAGCGCGGGAGGAGCCAAGACCTTGAACGCCATGCCCCGAGTCGCCCTCATCGCGGAAGGGACTTGCCGCGGATTTCAGAATCAGCTCGGTCTTGGCGCCGATGGGCGCGCTCTTGGCCGATTTCTGTACCACGGAAAAGCCAGTTGCAAGGGATGGTAAGATCTCGGTCAGCGCGTCGCGCATGGCGCTTGCGCTCGCAAACCTGCCATCCGGCTCGGGCGCAAGCGCGCGCGCCACCAGACTGGAAAGCGCATGCCCAAGATCAGGTCGGAGCGAAATCAACGGCGTGGCGGACCCGGACGCAATCTGCAGCGAAAGTTCGGCTACGTTGTCCTGCTCGTAGGGAACGCGGCCGGTAAGCCACTCGTACATGATCACGCCGAGGCTGTAGAGATCGGCCCGACCATCGAGATCCCGTCGACCTCGCAACTGCTCTGGCGACATGTACCAGGGCGTTCCTAGGGTGGTGCCCTTGGTCGTGATTTGCTTGGCTCTGCCGGCCGGGCGTGCAGGTTGCATCGAGTGTCGCCCGGGAGTGGCCTCAGCGAGCTTTGAAATGCCGAAGTCGAGCAGCTTTGGATAGCGTCCATCCGAGTCCCGCATCACGAAGATGTTCTCGGGCTTCAGGTCGCGGTGCACGATGCCAGCCTGGTGCACAGCCTCGAGCCCGCTCAAGCACTGACAGATGAAGGACACGACATCTCGAACTTCCCATGCTGGGCCCCGCACGATGCAGTCAGTAAGCTCCTCACCCTCGAGTAACTCCTGCACCATGTAGTAGACGCCGTCTTCAGTGATGCCGAAGTCGAACACATCCACGACGAAGCGATGCTTCACACGCGCTGCGCTTTTTGCCTCGGTCACGAAACGCGCGGAGGCGGTCTCTGCGTCAGCGCCGGCCGGTCGCAAGAATTTGATCGCCACCGTACGGTCGAGCGCTTCGTGCACGGCGGACCACACCGCCCCCATACCGCCCTCGCCAATGATGCGCCGGATTCGGTACTTGCCTCCGATGATGCGCCCTGCTTCCACAGACTCCCCCTTGGATCGTTCCGCTTGCGGTGCAGAACTCGTGCCGTCCCAGGATCCCACATGGGTAATGACCGCGGGCCGCATTTTCCGTCGTCGAGCGCGTAAAATGCTGCCGCACCGCAAACTTTGCCATGCGCGATGGCAGAATGATCATGCGTGCGTGTGAGCGAAGTGAGCCTGCTGAGCGAGCTGCCCTTACATCGCACACTCAGGTCCGATCAGGCATTGCTGTGGTCGGCGTGGTCTTGGTGCGACACCGAGTCTTGCGGCACCAGAACACTCTGCAGTGCGCAGCGCGGCGTTCGGTTCTTCCTGAACCGTAAGGTTTGCAGGCGGGCACGCGGAACGCTCGGACACCGATGCGCCACACTTCTAGAAGTGACCTGAAGGCTCAGCTCTGTCACTGATCAAGCTGGCTGTGCCGCGGGACTACATACAAGGTCGACTTCCGCCTGCCACTAGAAGACACTGTCCTTACCTTGCGAAGCCTTTCCAGAGACGTTGTGCGTGCCGCGCTTTGGCCGCCATTGCTCGCGATCCTATGCGTTAGTTGCGGCTGCGCTCCCGACACAGCGGTTGACCACAACGGCGACGCGCCTGCTGGGCCACCCGCGCCGCCAATCGACAAAGCGCCCGACCAGATCGAACCCGAGAAATGGCCGAATACTCGTCTGTACGCGCTTGCGCCGCGCGGCTCGGAGCCAACCTTCCGCTTCAAAGACGTGACCCAGGAGGCCAACGCTGCGGTTGCACATCGCGCACCGGGTGTGGTCAGCGCGGACCTACGGTCCCATCTTGCGGGTGTGGCGAGCGGCGATCTAGACGCGGACGGTTTCGTCGACTTATTCGTGGTAGGTGGTGCCAGCCCTGACTTCATCCTGCATAACCAGGGTGACGGCACATTTCTCCCTGAACGGGCTGACTCGCACGGTGTCGAGGAGCGCGTCGGTGATCCCAAGTATGGCAAAGCCAACGGTGCCCCACTCCTTTTCGACTTCGATGGCGATGGACGCCTCGACTTATTCGTCGGCGGGGCCGCGTTCGGTTACGATTTACGTGAAGCGCGCCTGTTCCTCGGTGATGGTAAGGGGAGCTTTCGTGCTGCCTCGAACTCCGGGATCTCGGCATGCGACTCCCCGGTCACCTCCGTCAGTGCGGCAGACTATGACCTCGATGGGGACCTGGATCTCGTCACAGCGCACTGGCTCAACGCACCTGGCACGCGGATCTTCCACAATTCGCACGGCACTTTCGCGGATGGCACCGAGCGCGCAGGACTGGGCCCCTCGAGACGCGCGCTAAGGGGAAGCCTGGCCGCGAGCTTCGTCGATTTGGACGACGACGTGTTCCCGGAGCTCTTGGTGTCGGTTGATTTTCGAGACAGCGGCTCATTCGCCAACGAACGCGGAACCCTCTCGTGGCTCGAAGGCAATCGGCTCACAGACCACTCTGGCATGGGCACCGCCTTCGCAGATTTCGATGGTGATCTCCGGCTCGACTTCTTCGTGACCGCCACGCTCATTCCTGACACTTGTCCCATGTGCGATGGCAATCACCTGTATCAAAACATCGGGTCGCGACGACTCGTAGACGTGACGGACGCGGCGGGCGTTCGCGACGGCGGTTGGGGGTGGGCTGCGTGCGCCGCGGATCTCGACCTCGATGGCGACAGCGACTTGGTCCACACCGCAGGCCAGGTGTCTTACGCTTCAGGCGAGGCGGGCCTCGTCGCACCGTTCGCGGAAGATCGTTTGCGCGTGTTCCTCAACGATGGACGCGGCCGCTTTGAGCGAGCCGACGAGGAGCTGGAGCTCATCGACATCGATCAGGGCCGGGGGGTGGTTTGCTTCGACTACGATCGAGACGGCGACATTGACGTGTTCGTGCAGAACCACGCTCAGCCTTCCCGCCTCTGGCGCAACGACCTCGGGGGACGCCACTCCCTCACCGTCGCTCTGCAAATGGCGGGAGCGAACAGTCGGGCGATAGGAGCACGCATTTGGGTGCGCAGCGGATCCCAGTGGCAAGTACGCGACATTCGAGCGGGCACCAACTACGCGAGCCACGATCCAGCCGAGGCCCACTTCGGGCTCGACACCGCAACGCAGGTCGACGAGCTCTGGATCCGTTGGCCGCGCGCAGATGCAAGCATGACCAAGCTGAGTAACCTACCTGTTGACCACCTCATCGTCGTCGAATACGCGAGCGCCAACGTGGTCACAGGGGCACGATCACCGAGCGCGGTTCTGAGCGCTCACTTGCTCGTTGAGCGTCCACAAATCGTAAAGGTAACCGATGCCGAACAAGCCCCCACTGACCAGGTAGAGCAGACCACTGAGCCACTTACCGAGGTAGAAGCGGTGGATCCCGAACATGCCAAGGAACGTGAGCAGCACCCAGCTCAATGTGAAGTCATAGCGTCCGCGCGTGAAGCGCGATTCGGCGCTGCGTTCGAGCCCAGGCATCAGGAACAGATCGATGATCCAACCGATGCCCAGCAGGCCGAACGTGAAAAACCAAATGGTGCCGGTCACTGGTTTGCCGAAGTAGAAGCGGTGCGCACCCGTGAAGCCGAAGATCCATAGAAGGTAGCCGATGCTCAGGCTGTGTGTGTCGTTCGCCATAACGTGAGCTTGCGGTATTTACGACGTCCGCGCACGCCGAGGCGACGCCTACGCGACGCAAGCCGCAGTCCCACTCCCAGTACGCACAACAGTAAGGCGGGCGCGGGGAATGAGGGCTTCGATCAGGATGAAAGCGCGCTTCATGATTTGACAGAAGCGAAACCCGCCTTAGTACAACCGCTAAAGCGAAAGGCTCGGGCCTGGGACGAAACGTTTTGTGTAGAAAGCCTGACGTCACAAGACGATTAGTTCGAGAAGCCTGAGTGCCGCCAAACGCGTGGGAGTCACCCGCTTGCAGAATCTAGAGCACTCTCAAGGAACTGCCGCACGCATGTGGCGGGGCGAGCTCGCCGCCCACGGTTTGGCGGCCGCCATCGCTACGCTCACCCATGAGGTGCTTGCCCGCACGGTTCTCTCCGGATTGGAGCGAGGTCTCTCGCTGCGTGCATCTTCGACGCTGCTCGCGGGGCAGTGGTCATGGCAGTGCTTGGCAGCCCTCGTGTGCCTCTGTGCAGCTAGGATCTCACGTCCCAGCGTGCAAGGGCGCTGGTTCTTACTATGTGGCTTCTTTGGACTGGTGTTTGGGCTTGCTACGTTTCCGGTGGCCGCATTCCTCGCTCAGGGTGAGTGGATAAGTCAACATCGTCATGCTGGGGTCGTGCGCTGGCTTGCACCGACCCTGAGCACGCTGCTCGCGAGCTTGGCATCGACAGTTCTCTACTCACCTTACCTTTTGGCGAGAAGGCGCCTTCGTGGGTTGGTGTGCCTCTTGCTGATCGTCGTCGGGCTGCTGTTCAGCTGGGCCAACCTCACGCAGATGCCAGGGTTGTACGAGCCCGCTCACCTGCTGCTTATGGCACTTGCGGCGTTTTGTGGGCAGTGGGCCCTGGCCGAGCTCGCAAGCGACTTCGTTTCGGTACGACCACGCGTAACGCGCATTGCGCTCGGTGTCTCCGCAGGGCTTACCTTACTATCCATGTGGCTAGTCCGAGCGCCGGTTGAGGTCGTGGCAGAGCTGCTGTTCAAGTCGACTCGTGCCGGGACCTGGATAACCCATGTTGCCCCCACCCATCATACGAAGCCCATCCAACAAGCTCTTGCCGATCTAGAGCCTGTGCCCGTTAGGAGCGTCGAGCCGACGGCTCCAGCGTTTCGGCTCCCCGCGGATTGGAATGTCATCCTGCTCGTGGTCGACACCTTACGTGCAGATCCCTTCATCCATGGTCCTGGTCGTCATCCTGTGCGACGTTTTCAGCCGAAACACGCGCCCTTTCTGAACAATCTGTTTTCTCGCTCGTTTACCTTCCGTGGCGCCTACGCGGGCGGCAACATTTTTCGCCTGGGTTCCCTACATGGCGATGCACGCACCCGGGAGGCTCGCATAAAAAGCGGTACATCAAGTCACTACGCTGGCTCGATGGTGAAATCGCAACCCTGTTTGCGAAGTTCCATGCAGGTCCAGCGTTGATCGAGGAGGTCATCCGCGTGCCCCTCGCGATCCTGGCGAATCAACTCACGTGGCTGCATCCGGACCTATTTGCTGCGGACTCCCTGCAACCCGTG
>JBKJIA010000058.1:0-8259 GCA_046598735.1 Polyangiales bacterium | reverse complement strand
TCCAGGCCTGCGCCGCCGAGTTGCCCGACGCGCTGGTCGCCGAGCTCTCGATCCCGTGTGCGGATGATGCTGCCCTCGAACGACGCCGGTTGCTCCTCGATGAACTGCGCGACCGGCTCGCCGCGCTTCCCGGACCCGATGCCGCCGCGTTGGCCGAGGTCGCCGACTCGTTGGCGCCGCGTTCGGTGTGGGCGGTCGGCGGGGACGGCTGGGCCTACGACATCGGCTTCGGCGGGCTCGATCACGTCCTCGCCTCGAACCGCAAGATCAACGTGCTCGTGCTCGACACCGAGGTCTACTCGAACACGGGTGGTCAGCAGTCCAAGGCGACTCCGATCGGTGCAGCCGCAAAATTCGCTACCGCGGGCAAGGCCACGCGCAAGAAGGATCTTGGCTTACTCGCCATGAGCTACGGCCACATCTATGTCGCCGAGGTCGCGATGCAGGCGCGTAGCGCGCAGACCGTGGAGGCTTTCCTCGAAGCAGAGCGCCATCCAGGCCCGTCGCTGATTATCGCGCACAGTCCGTGCATCGCGCACGGCTACGACCTGGTGCATTCGCCGACCCAGCAGAAGCGCGCCACCGACAGTGGGGTGTGGCCCCTGTATCGCTTCGATCCAAGTCGCGTCGCGCGCGGAGAAGCACCGCTTCAGCTGGACTCAGGCCCGCCCAAGCTCGACGTCGCCGCGTACATGGGAAGTGAAGCGCGCTTTCGTATGGTCGAGCTGCGCTCTCCGGAGCGCTACGCGATGCTCGTGGAGGCCGCGCGCCAGGGTGTGCAGCAACGGCGCGCACTCTACGAGCAACTTGCTCAGATCCATCTGACCCAGGAGAAGCCCCATGCTTGACCTGTCCACCACTTGGCTAGGCTTACCCTTGCGCAGTCCCTTCGTGGTGGCAGCAAGTCCCCTGTCGCGCGACCCGAACGCCATTGCTGTCGCCGTCGCAGCGGGTGCTTCTGCCGTTGTGATGCACTCGCTGTTCGAGGAGCAGCTCATTCACGAGCAAATGGCGGCCCATCGTTTCATCGACGCGCGCAGCGACATGGATGCCGAGACGCAGAGTATAGGGCCCGGCGCAGCCGCCTTCTCCATCGATGCGGAGCCTTACCTCGCCGAGCTCGACAAACTCAAGAAGCACGTGGATGTGCCGGTGATAGCCTCGCTCAATGGTACGACGCCGGGTGGCTGGACCTCCTACGCCAAACGTCTCGAGAGCGCAGGAGCCGATGCACTTGAGCTCAACCTGTATGAAGTCGCAACCTCGGCCGATGAAAGCGGCGCGGCGGTGGAGGTGCGCCAGCTCGAAGTCGTGCGCGCTGTCGTAAAGGCCGTAAGGATACCAGTGAACGTGAAGCTCACCTCCTTCTACGCCTCGCTGCCCGCCTTCGTGCGTAGCCTCGCGCAAGTGGGCGCGAGGGGCGTGGTGGTGTTCAATCGCTTCTACCAACCCGACATCTCGCTCGAGACCCTGGAGGTCGACCGCCACCTGCTCCTGTCGACCCCCGCCGAGCTGCCCCTGCGCCTGCATGCGCTCGCTCTACTTTCCCCGATGACAAAACTGTCGCTCGCTTGTGCGGGTGGGGTGCACTCAGGACTCGATGCGGCCAAGGCGATTCTCAGTGGCGCCCACGTCGTGCAGCTTGCATCTGTCTTGCTCGAACGCGGACCTGACTACCTGAGTGTGTTGCGTGCCGAGCTCGCGGGCTGGCTAAGCAGTAAGGGTTACCAGTCGAGCTCCGAGGCGCGTGGCGTGCTCGACCTAAGCTCGGCGCCCGACCCCCATGCTTACGAGCGACTGAACTACACACGCATGCTCGATGGCTGGCGCGCACGCGATGGCTGGAGGAAAGACCCATGAGCGACGACCAGGTCGTGGCGGGTCTTTAGGAATTTTCGAGCGCTCATCTCATCGGCGATTGCCGATAAATGAAAAGGAACGTCGCCATGATTGCTCTTCGCGTTTTCGATCCCGCCATGTGCTGCTCGACCGGCATGTGCGGTCCGTCGGTGGATCCGCAACTTGCTCGTTTCGCAGCGGACTTCGACTGGCTGAAGAGTCAGGGCGTCGCGGTCGAGCGCTTCAACCTCGCGCAGCAGCCTGCGGCCTTCGCCGAGGACGCGGCCGTGAAGAATCGCAATCGCTCCTGCTGCGTGCGCGCTTCCATCCGCCTCTGAGACCAAAGCATGATTCACATGAGCACCGACAAGACCATCCTCTTGCTCTGCGTGGCGAGCTCGGCCTGCTGCCGGAGGAGTTCACCTGAGCAGTCTTTGGTCCCCGTCAACGTGCGGCGCTGCTACACCTGATGGCATGGCTCCGAGCATCGTGACCCTTGAACTCGTCATGCATGAGCTGCCAGCGGAGGCACTTCAGCGCGTCAAAGACGCCGTGTCTCGCGGTGGTGGTGCCATTACGAACGCCACCCGCTTTTCGAACAAGGCGCTAAGCCTTCAGCTTGAGCTCGACGCGCACCATCTTGTCTCGCTGCGGGACGCGTTGAGCGCTGCAGGCAACCTATCGCAAGCGGGTGCTGAGCGCCTCGCGGAGCTTGCGCAGATGCTTGCGCCTGACTGCGAGGTCCAAGCGTTCGTGCACGTCACTCTGGTGCACACAGCTCCCGATGAACGCATCGAGCTGCCCAAGGTGCCTGGTTAGGACCTTGCGACTTGAGCTGTGTGCCCGGCGAGCCGCGAGCCCCTGCTGCGCTGCCTGGGATGGTTAGGTTCTGGGGCATGATAAGGCTTGAATCCAATGACGACTGACAAGACCATCCTCCCTTGCCGACAAGAATGCCGTCGTTCGCGCATATGAGCTCGCGAAGGCTGCCGGTGTAAAGGTGCAGAAGTCCCCGCGCACGACCTTTCGCGGAACGCCGCTGCACGAGCTATGGCTCGAGGACCCGAGTGGTAATTCGATCGAGGTTTACGCGCGCCTTACGGAGGAGGAGTTGGCCGCCATCTTCGGGCAGCTCGGGCTCGAACTCGAAACCGGAGCAAGTAGCGGTACGCCGACCTTCCTGCGCGTGGTCGAGAAGTGAGCGGTGTTGATCCGAGCCACCACACGTGACTTCCAGGCAAGCCATCCACTGCTGTGCTGCACTCCGCAGCGCCTGCCGGGAAAGCTCGCCGCGTGGACCCAGCGTCGGCCGACCTTCCTGTTTAGCTCCCCCCGGGCTTTCCGGTGCCCAAGGTGCCGGTCGACAATCCCGTGACGCGCGAGAAAGTCGAGATCGGTCGACACCTGTTCTACGACGAACGGCTGTCGGGCAACGGTACCCAGTCCTGCGGAACGTGTCACGAGCAGGCTCGCGCTTTCACCGATGCGCGGCCTCGCGGGTTCGGTGACGCATCTCAGCAAGGCCTTCGACGAGACTACCTTCCACAACAACGGACTGTATAATCTGGATGGTAAGGGTGCCTATCCTGAGGACAATACTGGCCTCTACGCGTTCACCGGAGAAGCGCGAGACATGGGGCGCTTCAAGGCACCGACGTTGCGCAACATCGAAAAGACCGCGCCCTACATGCATGACGGCTCGATCGCCACGCTGTCGGAGGTGCTGGACCACTACGCAGCGGAGGGCGCAACGTGACGTATGGTCCCTACGTCGGGGACGGCAGACTCAACCCTTCTAAGAGCGAGCTTGTTCCGGGATTCGTGCTCAGCGCGGGAAGAAACCTGATGTGCTCGCGTTCCTCAAGAGCCTGACCGACGAGTCATTCCTCACCGATGCTCGCTACGCCGACCCGGATCTTGCCGAGACACCGTGAAACCCGGCCCAGGCTCGTTGCGCTGAGGGAAGCTTGTCACGGTGTTGGGAGCCTCAGTTGTGTCGTAATTCCTTTGTTGAAAGCTCAGGTGCTTCAGATTCATTAGGTTCGGTCCACGGCTTGTAGGGAGCGGGTAAAAGGTACAACTTCCAGTACCAAACGGCGGCCAACGGACCTGTAAACAGGAACCCACAGAGCCAGAACGTCCGACTCAACGGGGTCTGTCGCCAGTACCAAATGCCGCGCGGAGTTCCCATGTGTGCTGCTCATGCCTCAGCACTCGCAACGCATATGCCAGGGCCCCACCAAAAGCCCGCCCTCCGTATTCACTGCGCAAACGCATGGACTGAGACCACACTGCAGGATGCAACCGGGAGGGGGCGACAATCTTGCGCGCTCTTCAGCGCGCGGGCGCGGAAAGCGCGCGCAGGAGCGCAGCCCAGCGAAGTTTTTATCCAGACCTAGGAGCGGATATGCGAACACCCTGTCAAAGTGAGGAAGCCTATGAGCAATCTTCGATACGGATTTGAGGTCACCCTTAAGGACATCACCTACGAGACGGCTGTCGAACGAGTGACGGCCGAGCTAAAAAAGGAGGGTTTTGGCGTCCTGACTGAGATCGATGTCAAAGCAACGTTCAAGAAAAAGCTCGACGTCGACTTCCGCCGCTATGTGATCCTTGGTGCCTGCAACCCCGATCTCGCGCACCGGGCCCTCGGGCTCGACCCGCAAATCGGGCTGCTTCTGCCATGCAACGTCGTGGTGCAGGAAGCGCCTGAGGGTGGCGTGATCGTTTCGATCGCGGACCCGCGGGCCATGTTTGCACTCGTCGCCAAGGCGGAGGTGGCCTCCGCGGCGGACGAGGCCGAGACCCGTTTGCGTCGCGTCTTGGCCGCCATGACGAGCCTCTGAGGCCGCGACGAGCGACGTCCAACGCGCCCCCGTCCTGTCTCAAATATCATCCGACCACAAATTGCGGCGTTCTTGCGTAGTATCTGAGTAGGCCGCGCGAGCCCCTGCGGGTCGCTTCGGTAGAGTTGGACCTTTGCAGTACAGATAACGAGTGGGCCGAGGACCTCGCGCGTTTTGCGGAAGGACGTAAGGAGTTCCTCGCGGAAACGGCCCAGGTAGTGCGCATCGTCCTGGAGGGTTGTGAAGAAGTGAGAGGCTGACGGAACGTCGGGCTGTACTCTCTCTCGCTCTGTCACGGCTTGAGCACCTCGAGCAGGTCGCCAGCGAGCGCTTCGCAGCTGAGGCGCACCTGGTCCGCGTCCAGCACGGGCTGGGCTGCTCGTGCCGCCATGATGGCTCCTTCGCCTCCCCGATTCCTGAACAGCTCGTTGAAGAGCTCCATCGCACGCGCGGCGGTCGGCGCACTCCTTGCGTCACCAAGGACTGACCTAAGACGGCGCGCGAGGTCCTCAGTGGAGACGCCCTGCAGGATGCGGAGAACCCTGGCCCGGATGATGCGCGGATCGACAGTGGGGTCGAGCGAGGCGATGTCCTGCTCCGCGACATCGACGAGGACCCCCTCGAGCCCATCGACCTTGCGTGCGACGTTGACGCCATGTCCGCTCAGCCGCGCTGCGCGCCGACCGGTACCGGGGCTCACGGTCATTGGAACCAGGAGATCGATCGCCAGGCATTGGCGCGACGCTCTGCTGGTCACCAAGCCGGATACCTTACCGCTCCTACGCATGAGTCCAGCCACGCTCGCGCCAACGCGCACGGATGGGCAGCGCGTCGGTGACCGCAGGCGATGTCTCGCGCTTTGATTCGCCACCTCCGATGTGGCGAATTTCGGGGGTGCGCTCGCGACGGGAGCTTTTCAGGCGTGAGCTTGCTTGGCCCGCGCGGCTTCCCACAATAGTAAGGTTAGCGCAGCGAGCGCGGCGAGCGCGGCGCCTGTCGTCAGTGCAACGCGCGGACTGAACGTTTGCCAGAGCCAGCCCGTGAGCACGCCCGCGGGTACCGCGGTGATGCCGATCACGAAACTGTAAAGGCCATAGGCGCGACCGCGCATGGGCAGCGGTGCCAGATCGCGGACCAGCGCCTTCTCCGCGGGTTCGGTCAGTCCGTAGTACGTGCCGTAGAGGATGAAGAGCAGCCAGACGTGCCACTCTTTGGTCGCAAATCCAAATGCCAGATAGGTGCCAGCGTACACGAGCCAACCACACACGATGAGCTTGGCTCGTGGCACACGGTCGGACAGATCGCCGCCAAGATAGGAGCTCAAGACCTTGGCCAGGTGGAAGGCGCTCCATAGCATCGGCAGGGTCATCAGCGACATGCCGAGGTCACGTGCGCGCAGGAGCAGGAAGGCATCAGAGG
This sequence comes from Polyangiales bacterium, assembly GCA_046598735.1. Taxonomy (GTDB): domain Bacteria; phylum Myxococcota_A; class Polyangia; order Polyangiales; family DASUME01; genus DASUME01. The sequence continues at coordinate 2,155 of JBKJIA010000058.1, read as the reverse complement.
AGTTGCCGAGCGAAAACAGAAACAGGATAGTAAGGTAATGTCGCAGCACCGCCGGGAGCTGCCCAGGAGCAACCGGTGGCGCGCTCACGTTCGCCGGCACTTCAACGAAAGGTTCGGGCTCGCGCACCGTGGCCACGGCAACCAGCGCCAAGATGCCCGGGATGATCGCCACCCAGAATACATTGCGCAGGGACCAGCCCAAGCCAAGTAAGGTGGTTGCGACAAGAGGACCTATCACCGCGCCTGCGTGGTCCATCGCACGATGAAAACCAAAGGCGCGCCCGGCGTCCTTGGCCGAAACCGAGCCTGCGATCAGCGCATCGCGTGGGGCAGAGCGGATGCCTTTGCCGATGCGATCAGTGACCCGCACCGTCAGGACGTGCCAGGGCGCAGTCGCCATCGCCACGAGCGGGCGCACCAGGGTCGCTGTCGCGTAGCCAAACAACACGAATGGTTTGCGCCGTGGTGCGTGATCGGAGACGTAGCCGAAGACCAGCTTGAGCAAGCTCGCGATGGCGTCTGCGAGACCTTCCACGAAGCCTAAGAATGCCGGCGCCGCACCGAGGGACGTGAGGAACACCGGTAATAGCGGGAAGATCATCTCGCTACCGATATCGGTAAACAGGCTGGTGATACCCAGGGCGATCACCGCCGAAGGCAGCTTGCGTTTGACTGCGGTGGCTGGGGTCGCGGACTCGCTCATCGGTCCCGCATCGTACCTTGGCAGCGGGTCATGGGCACAGCGTCATACCCAAAACCCAGCAGCGAGCCATGACATCGTAAACGGTCGACGTTACGCCGCCGGCCCTCGCGGAGCCTCATTCACCTCGATCTGAAGGGAAGGGCGAAGCTACTCGAAAAGAAGCACAGCGCAGTCACAACCGCCTTATTGGAACATCGTCGGACACAGACAGTAAGGTCTAGCTTTCATTCTTTTTGCAAAACGCCTAATCCTCCCTGAAACGCTTGCCATGACTGTTGGAAGTGAGCTTCGTCCTAGATCTACCTGCACGCCCTCTTGGTAGTGTCACGCCGGCGGACGCCTTAGCGAGCTGCCAGTTTGAGCGCACCGCAGCTTGCGCCTGGCGCGCCCGCGAAGAACGCGGACCATTGTGCTTTCGAGGACACGGCCACCTTCGGCTCCGCACCCTTGTACGACAATAGCTCGCTGTTTTTGACTCTGCACTCGTGGCCTCGCCCGTCGCTTACTATTGCGCTGCCGTTAGGGTCCTCATGGGGGGATCCTCCGTGCATGAAGCCGAAATCAACGACGATGCCACTGCGCGTGCGCAACTCAACTCCACCGCCACGCTCTGCGGTGGGGGTTGTCTCGACGCGGAACTCGCCTCCTGAGATGCCCTTCGGCGCACCCAAGGCGCCATCGAACGTCACGATATGACCCGACGTCGTGTGGACGAGGAGCTTCGAGCCTTTCCTCTCCACTCGCAGCTGCTGCACGTTCGGCAAGAGCAGGTGCGTGCGCGCGCCGGTCGCTTGCGACACGGGGCCCTTCCCCAGGACGCTGAAGGTCATCAGCATGCCCTCGCTGTTGAACAAGTAAGTGCGGGCCTTACCGCTCCTATCGTCAACGGACACCATGACGATGCATTTGCGTTTTCTTGAGTTCCAGCGCTGCGACACGCGCAGGCGGCCAAGCTCTAGTTCCTTTCCCCGGCACGGCGCCCCTTGGAGGGACGCATTCTCACGCATGCTCGAGCTTGGACTACGTCGCCTCGGAGCAGCGTTCGCGGTGGTCGCGATGAAACAGCCAGCAGACCAGCAGGCGAGCATCACGAGCACGCGTAACCAATGTCGTCGGCACATGAATTCTCTCCGATGCTAGAAAAAAGGATTGGAAATCCGCGAATCGAGTTTCGTCTCGCAAAGGGCCGCGAGGGTCGAGGCACCAGCGGGCGTGCAAGCCCTACGTGCCCGTTCCGGTCGAGCGTCGTTCATGATTTACATGTCCGGAGCCGGAGTGTGGCTTCAGCCGTCTGGTCGAGGCCGGCCCACTGAGGCGTGCGCACGTTCGCAGAGTTGCTGTATGAGCAGGCGCGCTTGTCGGAGCACCGCGCCGCGTGCGCCCGTGTGCACCGCGAGCCGACAGCGGAGCGCACGCTCCTTGAGGAGCTGTTCTCTCCTTCCGAGCAGCTGC
>JBKJIA010000648.1:0-20612 GCA_046598735.1 Polyangiales bacterium | reverse complement strand
CATCGTGACGGAGTCCGATGCCATGGCGAGCATGTCGAGCAGCATCACCTTCAGTACGCGCTGGAATGGTGGCTTTTTTGCCGCGATCTTGCGCAAGCTGTTCGGCGGGGAGTCGCTGTTCGTCAACGAGTTCAGCACGGCCACGCAAGGCGACCTGGTGCTTACGCAACCCATGCCCGGGGACATCGAGTGCATCGAGCTCAAGGGGCAATCATTATATCTCCAGGCAGGCGCATTCTTAGCCTGTGATCCCGGTGTGCAGCTAAGCCTCGGCTACGCAGGCCTGCGCAGCATGATCGCGCGCGAGGGCCTGTTTCGCCTGCGCGTGAGCGGGGTAGGGCGCATTTGGTTCGGGGCTTACGGTGGCATCATCACCAAGGAAATCGCGGGCGAGTACGTGGTCGATTCCGGGCACCTCGTCGCCTATGAGCCTTCTGTGCAGCTGCGCTTGGGCATGGCGGGCTCCTTCTTTTCCAGTCTGTTTAGTGGCGAGGGCATCGTGATGCGCTTGCACGGTCCGGGCCGCGTATACCTGCAGACTCGTTCCATCGACGGTCTTGCTGCTTGGGTCAACAGTCACCTCTGAGGAGCTTCGCCGATGCACGCAGAAATTCTGGCGCGACCGTCTGCTTCGGTCGCTAAGCTTACGCTCGACGCAGGTGAAATGGTGACCTGCGAAGTGGGCGCCATGATCGCGATGTCCACGGGTCTGCTCGTGCAGACAACCGCTCATAAGAAGGGCGGAGGGGGCCTGTGGGCGGGCGTAAAGCGCATGGCTGCTGGCGAGAATTTTTTCCTCAATCAGTTTACCGCGCAACAAGACCGTCAGACGTTGATCCTCGGGCCCGGCATCAGCGGCGACGTGATTCAGCATCGCCTTACGGGAGGTGCGCTTATCGTCCAAGGCTCAAGCTGGCTTGCATCGGGGCCCGGCGTGCAGATCGACGCTAGCTTCCAAGGCTTATCCAATGCGCTGTTCAGTGGTGAGGGCATGTTTTGGGTCAAGTGCAGCGGTCAGGGCGAGCTGTTCTTGAACAGCTTCGGCGCCATCTATGAGATCGACGTCAAAGATTCGCACATCGTCGACTCTGGTCACATCGTGGGCTTTGAAGACACCCTGCAGTTCAGCGTGGGCAAGCTCGGCGATAGTTGGATCGAAAGCTATCTAAGTGGGGAAGGGTTAGTTTGTCATTTCAAAGGACAGGGTAAGCTCTACTGCCAGAGTCACAATCCGCCAAGCTTTGGGCGGTTGCTCGGCCCCATGCTCAGGCCTCGTTGATCAAGCGAGCCTAAAAGGTAAGATCCGATGAGCACCATGGACTTCGATATTTTGCAGCAACCTGATTTTGCCATGCTGCGCGTGAAGCTTGCGGCAGGGCAGCGCATGTTTGCCGAGCCCGCAGCCATGGCGAGCATGGACGCTACCATCGGCCTGAAAGCCGGCCTCAAAGGCGGTTTGCTCGGCAGCATGGGCCGCATGTTCGCGGGCGAGAGCATGATCGTCAACACCTTCACCGCCGAGCGCGGCGCGGGTGAAGTCATGTTCGCGCCTGGCCCTGCAGGCGACGTCTTACATTATCGTCTTACCGGCGGGCGTCTGATGTTGCAGCGCGGTGCTTACCTTGCCAACAGCGAGGGTGTCGAGCTCAGCGCCAAATGGGAAGGTGCGCGGGGCTTTTTTTCCGGCCAGGGACTCGTGTTGCTTGCCGCTACGGGCACAGGCGATGTCTTCTTCAACGCCTACGGAGCCGTGTTGCCCATCGACGTGACGGACGACTTCATGGTCGACACGGGCTACGTCGTGGCCTTCGAGGATACCTTGCGGTACCAGGTTTCCACGCTGCCTGGCTTGGGCATTGGCGGCAAGCTCAAGTCGTTCTTCTTCGGCGGCGAAGGCTTGGTCGTGCGCTTCTCCGGACAAGGTAAGGTCTGGGTGCAAACGCGGACGGTCAATCCGTTCTTGAGCTTTGTCTACCCTTACCGTCCGCAAAAAAAGAACGACTAAGATCCGAGCTGTTTTGCCCTTGGTCCAAGCGGGCTAGACCTGGCATGAGGCCGCTAGCCATTGCGACTAGAACGTGTTTTACATAGACTGGTGCGCGTGAAAACCCCTGACGATATCGGTCCGCTTTGCTTAGTTACAGGTGGCGCGGGCTTCTTTGGTCGCGTGCTGGTGCGGCACTTGCTGGACGAAGGATATCAGGTGCGCGTGCTCGACCTGGCGGCGCATCCTGATCTGGATCGACGCGCGACCTTGATTCAAGGGGATTTGCGAGATCGCGTGCTCGTGGCGGGAGCCGTCGCAGGCGTGGGCACGGTTTTTCACGGCGCCTCGCTGATTTACCTGTCGGGCGTGGCGAGTGCAGCCACAAGGCGGCGCGTGATCGACGTCAACGTTGGCGGCACGCAAAACATGATCGATGCATGCATTGCGCAAGGCGTGCCGCGGCTTGTGTACACGAGCAGCAATAACGTCGTCTTCGATCGCGAGATCATCAACGGCGACGAGAGCGAAGCTTACGCCACCAACTACTTCGACCTCTATACGGAGACTAAGATCGCTTCTGAAAAGCGCGTGCTGAATGCCGCCAAGACCTCTGCCTTACGCACGTGCGCCCTGCGGCCGGGTGGTATTTGGGGGCCTTCCTCCGGCGGCGTGATGATCGATGCCGTGCTCAATCAGATCGCAAAAGGGAACTTCGTCGCGCGCATCGGCCAGGGCTCCCTTGCTGACAACACGCATGTCGACAATCTGGCGGAGGGACATTTGCTCGCCGCCCGCGGGCTGGCGGAAAAGCCTGAGCTTGTGAATGGTCAGGCCTATTTCATCACGGACGATGAGCCCATGGATCCGGTCGATTGGTTTGGTCCACTGGTAGAGGCTTTAGGGTATACGTTACCCACGCGAAGGCTACCCAAATGGCTCATGTACGGACTTGCATACAGTATGGAATGGACCCATCGACTCGGTGGACCCAAGCCCATGGTCACGCGTATCGAAGTGCTCAAGATCACGCGCAGCCATTCGTTTCGCATCGACAAAGCGCGTCAGCATCTCGGTTACGAGCCGCGCATCAAGAGCCGCGAAGGCCTGCTTGGCTGTGTGGAATACGCGCGATCCTACTTGGACGCGCGCGGTTCTTTGCGCCTTAGAACGTCGCGATGATGTCCCTTACGTGGAGGGTGCGCGATGAAATGGGTCGGGTGGGGTTGCCGGCTAGGCATGGCTCCGCCAGGATGGTTTGCTGCGGCGCGCGTGCGCCGGAGGGGAGTCTTCGTAATGAGCTCAGCGAGCGTGATGGGCAGTGAGGCACGGCCGAATCAGTTCAAGATCAAGAGCCCTGCGACTGGTGAGCTACTTGGCACCTTACCGGTTCACAGTGACGAGGACGTCAGCGCTGCAGTCGCTCGTGCGCGGCGTGCCGGTCTCGTTTGGTCTGCTTTGGGTCATGCCGAACGCAGGTCGCACCTGCTCGATTACCGCCGCGAACTCGTGCGCCGGATGGACGAGATCATCGAAGTCGTGCACCGCGAAAATGGTAAGCCTCGCGCAGACGCGGCCGCCGAGCTGATGCTCGTCGTCAATCACCTCACCCATGCCGCGAATCGTGCCGAGACCTTGTTCGCGCCACGCAGCGTCTCGTCGGGCATGCTTGCCAACTACAAGTCCAAGGTTACTTACCATCCTTACGGTGTGATCGGCGTGATCGGGCCCTGGAACTACCCCATCTTCACGCCGATGGGTTCGATTGGCTATGCGCTCGCTGCCGGCAACACGGTGGTGTTCAAGCCGAGTGAGCTCACGCCGCTCAGCGGCAAGCTGCTCGTCGAATGTGCGCAAGCGGCGATACCAATTCCAGACGTACTCCAGCTAGTGACAGGTTTTGGCGAAACAGGCGCAGCGCTCGCGCGTTCCAAGGTAGATAAAATCGCGTTTACCGGCTCTCCTTCTACGGGCAGGCGCGTGATGGCTGCCGCCGCCGAGAACCTCACTCCCGTGGTGCTCGAGCTCGGCGGTAAAGACGCGATGATCGTGGCCGCGGACGCCGACCTCGACAAGGCCGCGCGTGCGGCCGTATTCGGCGGCCTTACTAATTCCGGGCAAGCCTGCATCAGCATCGAACGGGTGTACGTCGCGGACGCGGTCTACGACCAGTTCGTCAATTTAGTTGTCGATTATGCCAAGCGCATACGCGTGGGCGATGACGACGAGGCGCACTACGGCGCGATGACGATGGAAAAGCAGATCGAGATCGTGCGTGAGCACTTGACCGAGGCGCTGGCGCAAGGGGCACGCGCCCTGATCGGAGGGCTGTCTGCCATTCGCGGCCGTTTCATCGATCCCACCATCCTCGTGGACGTGACTTCCAACATGAAGATCATGCGCGAAGAAACCTTTGGGCCGGTGCTTCCGATCATGCGCGTGTCGAATGCGGATGAGGCCGTGCGCCTGGCCAACGAAAGTACTTACGGTCTGGGCTCCGCCGTGTTCGCCAAGGAAGGTGCGGAACGTTTAGCCGACAGGTTGCGCGCGGGCATGACGTCGGTGAACTCCGTAATAGCGTTCGCAGGCATGCCATCCTTACCGTTTGGCGGCGTGGGCGAATCAGGCTTTGGACGCATTCACGGCGACGAAGGTATGCTCGAGTTTGCGCGTGTGAAAGCCACCACTCACGAGCGCATGGAGATGCCCGGCCTGTCGCTTGGATTCGCCGATCCGCAGAAACAGCTCTCGCAGATGAGGAGCACGATCAAGATGCTGTTCGGCGGCAGCGCCGTCGACGACGTCACGCACGTAGTGCGCAAGCTATTACGACGTTGATCGGCGGCAGCATGTCGACAGACGCCCTGACGGTTGCTTACCATCCGCAGACACGTAAGGAGAATGTCATGTTGACGATTAGACCAGGCAACGAGCGCGGTCATGCCGACCACGGCTGGCTCGATTCACATCACACGTTTTCGTTCGCGGACTATCACGATCCTGCGCACATGGGCTTTCGCTCGCTGCGCGTGATCAATGAAGACCGTGTTCAGCCGGGTCGCGGCTTTGGTACTCATCCCCATCGCGACATGGAGATCATTTCCTACGTGCTTGAAGGCGGGCTCGAGCACAAAGACAGTATGGGTACAGGCTCGGTGATCAAGCCGGGAGACGTGCAGCGCATGAGTGCAGGCACCGGCGTCACACACAGCGAGTCCAATGCCTCCCAGAGCGCCTCCGTGCACTTTCTGCAAATCTGGCTGGTGCCTGGGGAGCGAGGACTCAAGCCAAGCTACGAGCAAAAGACGTTCACCAGTCAGGACAAAGAAGCGCGTTTGCGACTGGTCGCATCGCCTGACGGCAGCGAAGGCAGCGTCACGATTCACAGCGATGCCAAGCTCTATGCTGGTTTGTTTGGCAGTGGCGATCAGGCAAAGCTCAGCCTCGCACCGGGGCGACATGCTTGGGTGCACGTGGCGCGCGGACGCGTTCGCATCAACGAGCACGAGCTCGAAGCGGGCGACGGTGCCGCGCTATCGGACGAAGCAGTCGTTGCGATCGAAGGCGTGGATGCAAGCGAGGTCCTCGTGTTCGATCTCGCCTGAAAAGGCGGGCGATCATGGGACTTCACCGCAGGTTAGACCACAGCGTAAGCCTGTACTTAGCTTCACGAAACCAAAGGTTAGAACGCCAAAACGCGCAACGTATTGTGTTAGCCTCAGGTTTTTGCTGTTGGAGGACGTACCGGATGCGAACCCTTTCCAGAAACGAATTCGTCAGGCTTGTGGTGAGTGGCGTCGGTGGGGGATGGCTGCTGAGCGCATGCGGTGATGATGGTGGCGACGGCGACAGCGACGAGGGGGCCAACAACGGCGCCTCAACGGGTAAGGATGGCGGCGGCAATGGTGCGGATGCCGCCAGCAATGGCAATCCGGCTACCCAAGATAGCGGCCCTATCATGAGCCAGGATGCGGGCATGAAGGACGCGGGTTCCGCTACGCCCGATTCAGGAATGCCGATGAAAGACTCCGGCATGCCACCTGATTCGGGCGCCTCGAAGATGTGCACGACGGGTGCAAAGATCGGTACGATCGACCTTCACCCGCACACGCTCACCATCCCCGCCGCAGACGTCACGGCTGGCGCGGAGAAGACGTATACCATCCAAGGCAAGCACACCCATAAGATCACCCTCACGGCGATGCAGATGGCGATGGTCAAGGCGGGTACGAGCGTGATAGTGACCTCGGCCTCGGATGCGACGGGCCATACGCACAAGATGGTTCAGATCATCTGCGCACCGTGATTTCGCGGGCTGTGCTCGGCCTGCCGTCGTAGGCTGCGGCGCGATGGATGAACAACTTCGCGCATGGTGGTGGGCTCGACAGGGCCTGGACGGATCGACCGCTGGGGCTGGCGCAGCAGAAGTGCTCGAGCGCACGGGCTGGTCGCGCTCGGTGGGCGGCAGCGGACCTTACCTTGCGCTATTCGCACGAGCGGGTCTTACACGCGAAACAGTCGATGGCGATCTGGCGGCCCTCAAGCTACACGAACTGCCCGCGGCGCGAGGTTGCACCTATGTGGTGCCAGCCTGCGACTTCGGCCTCGCGCTGCGCGCAAGCCAAGGCCACGCGGATTCGGCCGCCATCGCCACGGCCAAGAAGTATCTGGGAGTGACCGACAAGGAGCTCTACAAGTTGTGCGACGCGCTGGCGGACGCCCTCGATGGTAAGGTGCTGGATCCCCGTGAGCTCAAATCCGTGCTTGGGGGAGCGGCGCGTAGCCTCGGGCCCGAAGGTAAGAAGCGCGGCACCAGTACAACCTTACCTCTCGCCCTCGGCAAGCTGCAGACCGAAGGCCTGATTCGGCGCGTGTCCGTCAACGGCCGCCTCGATCAGCAACGGTATGGTTATACGCTGTGGAAATCGCCACCCCAATGCACGTTCGCCGACGACGAAGTGGCCGTGGAGCTCGCGCGTCGCTACTTCCGCTGGTCGGGGCCCGCGACGGCCTCGCAACTGGCATGGTGGGCAGGTTTAGGGGCCAAAGCGGCCAAGAGCGCCATGGCGGCGTTGAACCTAGTACCGCTCGCCGAAGGCGATGAGCGCATGATGTTCCCGGCGGACCTCGATGCCTTGCGCAGCTTGAAACCAGCGAAGTCGCCCCAACTCGCCTTGGTAGGGAGCATGGACAACCTTTCGCACTTGCGACGCGACGCGGCGGCGCTACTCGAGGCAGCCGACGCTGAGATCACCGTGTTGATCGACAGAGGGCTCGGCGCGGACAATGCGCTAAGCGACTTTGCGCATCACGCGATCGTCGATCGCGGTCGTGTGATCGGCTACTGGGAGTTCGATGCCAGCGTGGCTGAGATCGCCTGGGGTACGTTTGCCCAAGCACCCGCGGAGCTCAAGGCCGAGGTGACGCGCGTGGAAAACTTTGTGCGCGATCAATTGGGCGATGCGCGTTCATTCAGCCTCGATAGTCCGGACAGTCGGACCCCGCGCATTGCAGCAGTCAAGCAGCTGGGTGACAGTCTCGGGTAGCCGTAGGCATCTGCCCACGTCCCGCCCCAGCCTGGAGTTACCGTTCGCGCTTGGTCGCGCAGCCATCTTCTCGTTGGCCTAAGTCGACTGAAACGCTTACCGTTACACTCGTGACGCGCGAGCAAGTGTGGAAGGTCGTTTCAGCCAAGCTGCAGCAAGACTTCGGTCGCCTGCTCGACGTTCGGGATGTGCGCCGGGTTCGCCGGGTGGCGGGCGATGGCTGGATGGTGAGCGTCGTGCTGACCGCGCCTTCTGGTGATTTGCACGTTGCCGATCTCACGGTCGACGACGCAGGCACCGTTTCGCCGACGCTGGATGGCGATCACGTGATCGAAGCCGTGCGACGGTGCAAGGTTTCGCTCGCGCCCGTATCCGATGAGCTCGCTGACTTCGGTCGTGATTTCAACGAGGGCAATGAAGAGGAAGACGGGCTCGGCCTAGATATGCTCGAGGCGGATGTGCCGCTCGAGGACCGCATCAAGGCCGCACTGGCGCGGGCAGATCGCGCGTCGCTGAACGAAGCACGCGAGCTTTTGCCGCGTCTGCTCGCCAATCACGATCAGCGCGGCAGCACGTTGCTCACCATGGCAGAAGTCGAGGTTGCCCTCGAAGATCCAGCTATCGCACGGGGCTACGTGGAAGCCGCAGCGCGCGAGTTCGCTGACAGGTTCGACCTCGATTCGCTCGAAAAAGCGGCGACGCTCGCCCTGAGCTTGGTAGGTCGCGAGGCCTTTGCAGGTTCGCCCGTGCAAAGGCTGCTCGAGCAAAGTCGAACCCGGCTCAAGCCCGTGGAGAGCATCTACGATTCGCATAGCTTTGCGTGGCTACCGGAAAACTTGCGCGAGAAGCTGGACGCGAACCTTACTCTTCGCACTCTGGCGCCGGGCGAGATGTTGGTGACAGAAGGCGAGCCGTCGCTCAATGTTTTCGTCGTAAAAAGCGGCCTTGTCGGGGTATGGCTCGAAAAGCCTTCGGGCGGCTCGTGGCTCGTGCGCTGCTGCTTTCCGGGCTGGTTGCTTGGCGAATCGAGCGTATTGGGGGACGCGGACCCTCGCTGCGTGGCTTCGTTGCGGGCCGAACGAGTATGCGAGGTGTGGACCTGCAGCGCCTCCGTGGTGCGTGAGTTGATGTTCGAGGACTTGGTATTCGGTCAACGCATCGCCGAGACCAAGCAACTGCATCGCATCGACTCGTTCTTCTCCATGCATGAAACCATGGGTCAGCTCGATGTGCAGGTGCGCGACGAGATACTCTCCTGCATGCAACGGCTCGAGACTTTCGAAGAAGACACGCTGCTCTTGCCTGCGCATCAGATTCCAAACGTGGCATGCCTGGTTGCGCGCGGTGCCATCGCGCTGTTCGAAGATGGTAAGGTCGAGCCACTCGCACAGATCGAGGCGGACGGCTTTTATGGTGTACGGGATACCATCCATCGCATCGCGCCCAGCGTTACGGCTGTTGCCCGCGCGGGTACAACTGTGGCGTTCTTTGAGGGCACGCGGTTGCAAAAGCTGTGCGAACGCAGCCCCGAACATGTGATCGCGGTGCTTGAACGTTTGGGTTAGCCAGCTGGTCGTAGGGCGAAGGGCCGTCGCTTTCGTGGTGCGATTCGCAACGATTCCCTCATTTTGGGAATGCGTTTCGGTCCCACCTCGTATACATGTGGGCTCCCCCCGATACATATTTTTCCAGCCCTGTTGACCGAGGTTGCATGCGATTCCCCCTTTCGCGCGCTGCGATTGCCGCGCTTTGTGCCGTAATTTCAGCTTGTTCGGGCGAAGTTTTAGACGCTGGCCAGTCGGACGCGGCCGCTCCGGAAACGACCTCGCCGGTCGCCGCGCGGGGTGAGGGCCTTACCCCCGCCCAAGCAGGGCTTGCACGTTGGTCGAGGGTGGTCGGGCTCCCGATCGTGCCCGTGTCCGCAGCAAATCTCCCAGACGGTAAGGTCTTGCTGTGGTCGGCCGAGGATAAATTCGGCTTCGCCAACGACACGGGCCGAACTTACACGGTGACTTACGATCCGGCTGCCGGCAGCGCGACCGAGCGTCTGGTCACCGAGACCGGCCACGACATGTTCTGCCCTGGCACCGCCAACTTGCCAGATGGACGCGTACTCGTGAACGGCGGCTTGAGCAGCGGTAAGACCAGCATCTTCAATCCCGCAACGGGCGCATGGACCAGCGCGGGTGATATGAACATTCCCCGTGCTTACCAGGGCACTACCCCGCTCGCGGACGGATCTGTCTTCACGCTCGGTGGCTCTTGGGCAGGCGGCGTGGGTAATAAGCATGGCGAAGTATGGACGGAGGGCACAGGCTGGCGCCGTCTTAGTGGTGTGTTGATAGATCCGTTCCTTTCCGTGGATGCCACGCGCAACTTCGGCATGGATAGTCATCTTTGGTTGCTGCCTACGGGCAATGGTCGCGTTTTTCACGCGGGCCCCGGCTTCAATATGAATTGGATCGACACCGATGGGAACGGCCGCGTGACGGCCGCCATCCGGCGCGGAGACGATGAATTCAGCATCAATGGCAGCGCTGTCATGTACGACGTGGGCCGCATCCTCAAGGTCGGCGGCGCGGCGGGCTATGATGGAATTACCTCCAATTCCAACAGCTACGTGATCGAGCTTGGCGCAGATGTGACGGTGCGTAAGGTCCAATCGATGGCCTATCGGCGCGCCTTTCACAACTCCGTCGTGCTGCCCAATGGTCAGGTCATCGTGATCGGTGGTGCCACGGTGGCCGTGGGCTTCTCCGACAATAACGCGGTGCTTGCGCCCGAGCTCTTCGATCCCGTCACGGAAACGTTTGTAGCGTTGCCGCCCATGAATGTACCGCGCAACTATCACAGCATCGCGTTGCTCTTGCCGGATGGCCGCGTGCTTTCGGCGGGCGGTGGTTTGTGCGGCAATAACTGCGCTGCAAATCACGCCGATTTGCAGGTGCTTAGTCCGCCTTACCTTTTCAACTTGGATGGCAGCGCGGCCACGCGTCCTGTGATCCAGACTGCACCGAGCCAGGCCAACCACGGTACGGCCATGGCCATCACCACCAATGGGCCGGTCGCAGGCTTTGCACTGGTGCGCTCGTCCTCCACCACGCATGCGCTCAACAATGATCAGCGGCGCTTGCCCCTAAGCTTTCGCGCGAATGGTACCAATAGCTATAACGTCGATGTGCCCAGCAATCCGGGCTGGGCGCTGCCTGGTATGTACATGCTGTTTGCGCTCGATGGCAATGGAGTACCTTCGGTTGCGCGCATCGTGCGCGTGGGAGCCACCGCGCCTCTGCGGCTTACGAAAGTGGATGATAAGTCCAACACACGCGGTGCCGCCGTGGCACTCGCGCTGCAAGCCACGAGCCCCAGCAACGCAATCCTCACTTACGGTGCGAGCGGGCTGCCTGCCGGCCTTACTCTTGAACCCGCTACCGGCGTGATTCAGGGCAGCGTAAACGAGCCAGGTCGCTTCCTCGTGGAGGTCAGCGCGTCGGATGGTTCGCAAACGGTAAGTACACAGTTTACGTGGACCGTGAGCGAGCCGGGGGTCACACGCTTTGTCTTGTTCGAGGCGCGCTCGGAGCTCAACAACAATGCCTGGACATCGGCAGCGGAGCTCAACTTACTCGACGAAAATGGGCAAGCGTTGGCGCGCGGAGCCTGGACCGTGACCGCTGACAGCGCGGAGGCCGGCACCGAAGCGGCCAAAGCGATCGACGGTAACCCGACAACCTTTTGGCACACGCAATCGCAGGCAGCCAATCCGGTGCCTCCCCATTGGCTCAAGGTCGACTTGGGCGGCGCTTTTCAGGTCACGGGTTTTCGCTATCTGCCGCGGCAGGACGGAAGGACGAATGGCAACGTGGCCCAGTACCGCGTCTTCCTTAGTGCCGACGGAGCGAATTGGGGTAACGCCGTCTCAGAAGGTAACCTTACTCCTCTAGCAGCCACTGCAGCAGAGAAGACAGTCTACTTCGATAACCTGGCCCGTGGCAAAACCGCGGTCCAATCGTCCACATACGAGAGCGCCTTCGCCGCCCGGGCGGTCGATGGCAATCGCGATGGCGTGTATGGCGCAGGATCCGTGACCCATACCAATTCGGAAGCCAACGCATGGTGGGAAGTGGACCTCGGCGCAAGTCACCAGCTGTTTGCGGTGCGCCTGTGGAACCGTGCGGACTGTTGCTTGGAGCGCTTGGCGAACTTCTACGTGCTGACGTCCGACACGCCCATGACCGGGCGCACGTTGGCGCAACTGTTGGCAGACTCCAGCGTGACGCGCGTACAGACTTCGGGTGCGGCACCTGCCACCCAACTGCTTTCGCTCGCGCCGCGCGCACGGTACTTGCGTGTGCAGCTTGCGGGCACGAACTACTTGCAGCTCGCCGAGGTGGAAGTACACGGCCGGCTCGCGCTCAATCGTGCGCCGACACTGGCGCAGCCGGCCCCTGCCAAAGTCGTGGTGGGGGCTCAAGCCTTGCTGACACTGCAAGCAAGCGATCCCGACGGCGACGCGCTGGTCTATTCGGCGCTCGGGCTGCCTGCGGGCCTGTCGATCAACGCAACTAGCGGCGTGATCAGTGGCACCACCACGCAGACAGGTAGCTATACCGTTCAGGCTAGCGTGAGCGATGGACGCGGTGGCAACGCGAGCACCACTTTCAACTGGTTTGTGGGGATGCAGCCGCCCGTGGTCGCGCCCGTGTCGGTACCGATCCCGTGCGGGTCTGGCACGGCCACCTATACCGCATCCGCGACGGGCAGCGGTCCCTTCGAGTATCAGTGGAGCTTCGGCGATGGTACGGGTGACAGCGGCTTCAGCAGTGAACCTTCCATCTCTCATACCTATGCCGCTCCAGGCGTGTACACCGTCACGCTGACGGTGCGCAACAGCGAAGGCGGCGCCACTTCCCGTCAATTCTTGCAGGCAGTCTCGGGCGTATCCACGCTGGGTCGTCCGCTTGCGTCGAGCAACATGTTGCTTGAGCCGCGCGCAGGTACGAGCGCGCGACTTTGGGTCATCAACCTCGACAACGACAGCGTGTCGGTCTTCGATACGGGCGACAATAGTAAGGTGCGCGAGATTGCCGTCGGCAGTCAGCCGCGCAGCTTGGCGCTCGGGCCCGATGGCCGCGTGTGGGTCGCGAACAAAGGCTCGAGCAACCTGAGTATCCTCGACCCGGTCACGCTGACGCTCGCTGAACGCGTAAGCTTGCCCCGCGCTGCCATGCCCTTTGGTGTGTTGGTGGCGGCCGATGGCAGCGTGTTCGTCGCGCTTGAAGGCCTGGGGAGCGTGCTCAAGCTCAGCTCGGCCGGCGCCATCATGGCGAGTCTCGACGTCGGCTCCAATCCGCGTCATCTGGCGCTCACCGCTGCGGGCGAGCGCTTGCTCGTGTCGCGTTTCATTACGCCCTTTCAACCGGGTGAAGGCACCGCCAGCGTACAAACGACGCTCAACGGCGTGAAACAAGGCGCCGAGGTCGTGATCGTCGATCCTTCTACCATGACCGTGACGCGCACCATCACGCTGCAGCACAGTGACAAGCCCGATACGACTGTGTCAGGTCGCGGTGTACCTAATTACTTAGGTGCTGCTGCGATCTCCCCTGATGGCCTCAGTGCATGGGTTCCTTCCAAGCAAGATAATATCCAGCGTGGCAGCTTGCGCGATGGGCGCAACATCGACTTCCAGAATACCGTGCGCGCCATTAGCTCCCGCATTGATCTTGCGAATGAGGTCGAGGACTACGGGGCTCGTGTCGACCACGACAATTCCAGCGTAGCAAGCGCCGCGGTTTACCATCCAAGGGGGGTCTACCTATTCGTCACGCTCGAGACGAGTCGTCAGATCGCCGTCCTCGATGCTTACGGTAAGCGCGAGATCTTCCGTGTCGATGCCGGCCGTGCACCTCAAGCGGTGACCGTGGCGGAGGATGGGCGGACCTTATACGTCCACAACTTCATGGATCGAACGGTTGGCGTATACGACTTGGGTCCGTTGCTTGATCAGGGGGAGCCCGTGCTGCCCCTCCGTACCACCTTGGCGAGTGTCGGAAGCGAGAGGCTCACCAGTCAAGTGTTGCGCGGTAAGCAGCTCTTCTACGACGCACGCGACACGCGTCTGGCGCGCGACAGCTACATGAGCTGCGCGACATGCCACAACGATGCGGGCCACGATGGACGCACCTGGGACTTGACCGGCATGGGCGAGGGCCTGCGCAACACCATCAGTTTGCGCGGTCGTGCGGGCGGACAAGGACGCTTGCATTGGAGCGCGAACTTCGACGAAGTCCAAGATTTCGAAGGTCAGATTCGCGCGTTGGCACAGGGCACCGGGCTGATGACAGACGCTCAGTTTGCGACGGGCACGCGCAACCAGACGCTCGGGGACCCCAAAGCCGGCGTGAGCGCAGACTTGGATGCCTTGGCCGCCTACCTTGTGTCGCGTTCGACGTTCGACCCCTCTCCTTATCGCACGCCCACAGGCACGCTCACGGCCGAGGCTGCGCTGGGTAAGGCAGTCTTCGCGAATCAATGCGTCTCTTGCCATAGCGGCAACTCTTTCACGGACAGTGCTTCACTCTCGACGCGCAAGGTGGGCACGATCAAGCCCAGCAGCGGCGCGCGCCTAGCCGGCACTCTCGCCGGGCTCGACACGCCTACCTTGCGCGATGTCTGGTCTACGGCACCTTACCTTCACGACGGCTCGGCCGCTAGCATCGAGGCCGCCATCCAGGCGCATACTAACCTTAGTCTTTCGGCGGCGGAGCTTGCGAATGTGTCCGCATTTACCCGTCAAATCGGCAGTGAGGAGCCGGCCCCGCCCGTTGTAGCGGTCACCGGCACGGGCCTGACTGCGCAGTACTTCACGAACAATTCGTTGACGGGTAACCCGCTGTTCTCGCGCGTGGAAGCCGTGAACTTCGACTGGGGCAACGCCGCACCCGCAGTGGGTGTACCCGCGGACAACTTCTCGATCCGCTGGACTGGCAAGGTCATCGCCACCACCACGGGCAGCCACCGCTTTCAGACCGTATCGGACGATGGCGTCAGACTCTGGGTCAACGGCGGGCTCGTCATCGACAACTGGACCGCGCACAGCCCGACGACCAACACGAGTGGCAACATCTCCTTCGTGGCCGGGCAGCGCTATGACCTGAAGCTCGAGTACCAAGAGCGTACGGTTGGCGCCACCATTCAACTGTTGTGGCAGCAACCTCTCGCGGCAAGCTTCTCAGTCATGACCACCGCCCAGCTCGTCCCGGCAGGGGTAGGGTTGACCGGGCATTACTTCGCAAACAATGCGCTCACGGGTGCGCCCGTGCTCACGCGCATCGAAGGCATCAACTTCGACTGGGGAACCACCGCACCAGGTACTGGCGTTCCGGCGGAGAACTATTCCACGCGCTGGACGGGGCAGCTACTGGCTCCTGCGACCGGATCTTACCGTCTGCAGACGGTGTCCGATGATGGCGTGCGCGTTTGGATCAACGGTACACTCGTGATCAACAACTGGACGTTGCACGCCCCTACCACCGATACGACTCCCGTGCTTTCGCTGCTCGCAGATCAGCGCTACGACATTACGGTTGAGTACAACGAGCTCACTGGCGGCGCGCTCATGCAGTTCTTGTGGCTTACGCCCGGGGCTGCGAATTACGTCACGGTGCCCGTCACACAGTTGCATCCCACAGGGGTGGGTCTGCGTGGCCAATACTTTGCGAACAATGCGCTTAGCGGTACTCCGGTTCTGACGCGCACGGAAGCGGTCGGTTTTGATTGGGGCCTCGCGGCGCCGGCGGCTGGCGTACCCGCTGACAACTTCTCCGCGCGCTGGCAGGGTCAAATCAGTGCGCCGGCCTCCGGACCATACCGTTTCCTGACAGTGTCAGATGACGGCGTGCGACTCTGGGTCAACGGTGCGCTCGTGATCGACAACTGGACCCTGCATGCGCCCACCTCGGACGTGAGCTCTGCTATCCCTCTTGTTGCAGGCCAACGTTATGACCTCAAGCTCGAGTACAACGAGCTGACCGGCCCCGCGACCATCCAGCTGCATTGGTTGACACCGGTCGCTGCGGGTTACGTGCCTGTGCCCGGAAACCAGCTGCATGGTTTGTGAAACACAGGCTAGGCGCAACGTGCTGCACCCAGTCGCGCGGGTAGGCTTGGTTGTGTGCGCGCTCGGCTTGATGGGAGCTTCGCGTCCCCCATCGCCACGAGAGCTTGGACGTCAGCTGTTCAGCGGCGAGCTGTCGCTGAACGGACGCATGGTGGGGCATAGCCAGGTGCTTCCGCAGCAGGCCTTACGCTGCACGAACTGCCACCAGGGTGAGACCTTACCCTCGCCGCCGCCCCTGGAGGCTGATTCCACGACCCAAGACTTCGGCCCCAAGCTAAACGCGAGCACGCTTGCGCACCCGCGGGCGCGTCGTGGCGGCCCGGCTTCGTTGTACGATGCGAAGAGCTTCTGTCGATTGTTGCGCGATGGCATCGATCCCGCACATGTCATGATCCCTCAGACCATGCCGCGCTACGTTTTCAACGACGCCGAATGCGAGGCCCTGTGGACCTTCCTGGTCAGCCTATGAGTGCCCTGTCGCGTCGCATGTTTTTGGGTGGCATGGCGGCCAGCGCGCTCGTCGCTACGAGCAGCCCCGCAAGGGCCCACAGCAATGCAGGCGTGGTCACCCCGCCGCTCGCAGCGCCTACAGTGAGCCTGACGCTCGACAATGGTAAGATCACAAGTCTGCACAAGCTGCTCCTCGGCCGCGTTACTGCTGTGCAGCTGATGTTCACGAGTTGCAGCGCAACCTGTCCCATCCAGGGCGCCGTGTTCTCCCAAGCCGCGCGCGAGCTGGGTGACACGGTCAACGATGCGCACTGGCTGTCAGTCAGCATCGATCCAGGGCGTGACACGCCCAAGTCCCTTCATGCCTGGATGGCGCGCTTTGGTGCACATCCGCGTTGGCAGGCTGCGCGACCCGAGCCTAAGCACTTAGATCCATTTTTCGACTTTCTAAAGGCGCGTAATCCAGGACCCGACCGGCACACTGCGCAAGTATACTTCTTCAATCGCCGTGGCGAGCTTGCGATGCGCAGCGTCGACTTTCCACCCGTCGCGGAGTTGTTGCGAGTGATGCAAGACTTGGCGCGGCGCGCTTAACTCGCGTGCGCGATCGCAGCACTGGTGGCTTGAGCCCCGGACGGCTCGCCACCACGTGCACAGCGCGTGCCCTTACGGGTAGGACCTTACCTGACGGCAGCTTCTGCAAGCTCGAACCGGTAGCTGCTGCTGGCACCAGGTGGGGCGCGCCCGAGGTCTACGAACACGCGATCAGGCATGTCGCCTAGCGCCTCTTTGAAGCCGCCCGTGACAAGAATCTCGTCGGCTTTCGCGGTGTCTTCACCGAGCTTGCTCGCTGCGTTCACCTCAGCTCCCCACAGCTCCGAAGTTCCCACGCGCAGTACGTTGCCGTAGCCAAGGCCGATACAAAGCAGAATCTTTTCTTCGGGCCTGCGCCGCTGGCTGACACGCTGACATTCACTCTGCATCTTGATGGCGCATTCGAGCGCCGCGCGCGGCCTGCGAAACATGATCAGCAAGCTGTCCGCGTGCGCACCTACGACGATGCCATCGTGCTCTTCCACGACTGGGTAGAGCAAACGGCGATGCTCGTAGATGATCTGCAAAAAATGGGTAATCCCAAATTCTGCGACTTGTCTTGAGAAGCCAGCCAGATCGGTAAACATCACCGCCCAGCTTTCGCCGAACAGATCCCAGATGCGCCGATCGATGGCTTCGACGTCTGCGTTGGGCTCAGACCGCAATTCGATCAGTCGCCATAGCTTCCCGTCGCCCGCGCCATGTCCAGGTTGCATCGGCATGAGCGTATCCGATCCCGGTAGCACCCCGCAAAACAGAAAGGCGCGGGCTTCCACCCAAGCCCGCTTACTCGCGCCGACACGACGCCGGAATCTCGTCGCTGAGCGTGCGCGCACGACCTTACTCTCGTACCATGCTGCGCCATGGACGCGCGTATTTACGATCTCGAAGAAGCCGTGGTGGACGCCTGGCCGCCCGCAGAAATCGAGGACCTGGACGGCTGGCTGTTGCGCGCCAGCGGCGGGCCTACCCATCGCGGAAATTCCGTGGCCACCCTGGAAGCTGGCAGTGCCTACGAGCTGGCGGAGCGTGTCGAAAAGGCCGAGGCGTTCTATCGCGCGCGAGCTAGACCAGCCATGTTTCAGGTGGGCCCGTGCGCCCGGCCAGTGGGCCTTGATCAAGCGCTGGCAGAGCGCGGCTATCGAATCAGCGGCGAAGCTGTCACGGCCGTTGCTACACCGGCCGAAGTGCTTGCGCGTCTATCGCGCACGCTCGAGGCAAGCGTGACGGTGCGACCCAGCGATGTGTGGCTCGAGCTCGCAGGCAAAGGTGGACGCTTCTCCGAGACCTATGAGGTGTTTGTCGGCTTTCTTGCGCGCCTGGGTACGCGCTGTCGTTTTGCGACGGCTCGTGACGCGCGGGGCCAAGCGGTCGCCTCCTGTTTTGGCATCAGCTCCGAGCAGCGCTTGGGCGTGTATTCCATGCTTACGCTGCCCCCGGCGCGTCGCCAGGGTGCGGGTAGCGCGCTCTTGCGAGCGCTCGCGGAAAGTGCACATACCGAAGGGATGCGGGAACTCTATTTATTGGTGGAAACCGGCAACGTGGCTGCGCGCGCTCTCTATGCACGGTCAGGTTTCGTCGAGGTGTACCCTTACCATTACCGTGTGCTCGACGTGGCAGCGCCACAGGGTACCGAAAGCATGTGAAGTGCGTCGGGTTGAGGCGCGCGATCTTTGCGAGAGGTAGGGTTACCGGCTTACAGCTCCGCAAGCAGGCGATTGATCTTACGCTGCGCGCGCCGCACCACGGATTCGCGGTTGCTGCGAATGACGGCGAGCTTCTTGACATACTCTTTCACGTCCCACACCGAATCGGTGCCGGCTGCAAAGTACGCGACATCGCCTTGCTTCAAATGGCGCGTTGGGCCGTCTGTCGTGGAGACCGTCACCCCGCCTTCGAGGATGTGGACGAGCTCATCGGAGCGGAAGTGCCACTTGAACTTACCTGCCGTGCAATCCCATAACGCCGCGTTCACTTCCTCGTCATCAGCCTGCGCAATGAGTTTGACGCGAGCCCGAGGATTGCCGGAGATCACAGACGAGGGAGCAATATCCGCGCGGCCCAAGTCTTCGTGGTACACGTGCGAGTGCTGCACGTCCAGGGGCGGCACCTCCCCGCAGGCCACGGTTGTAGCGAGCAGAAGTGCCAGTGTTACAACTCTGGTACCCATGCGTTGATTTGGCCCTCTCCTGGTTAGCTAGTCAAGTGGTGGGGGGGCGTAATCACCCCACTTGGAGTGTCCATAAAGCAACGATGGTGCCAAGGGGTTACACCTTCTTGCGCTGGTTAGTAAGTGGCGCGTTGCCGCCGTGCTGGAGCCCGTGCCCAACACCTGGTGCGGCGCGGCTTACAGGTGCATGCAGACTTACATCGCCGCGGACCAGCGCCGAATCACAGCTTCGTATTTGCCGTGGCTCTCGGCCGCCCGCTCTTCGAGGGCGACTAAGGTGTTGAACGGCACATGTTTGGCAACGAAGCTGCCCGCCCACTTTGGCAAGAGGCCGGCTGGATCGAGGCTCATCACGTAGTCGATCTCCGTAGTCTCCGCGTCGACCTTACTGACGAGAAAGCTACTGCTGCATTGCTGAACACGAATGACACCGTCGCGTTCTGGCTGAGCTTTCGGCTCGCACTTCAGGCTGATCCGAAATTCGTTGCCTGATTTGAGTACTTCCACTTGCTTGCGAACCACCATGTCGCGATCGCGCACAGGCCAGGGCAAGTCGGAGTAGAGGTACAAGAGATCGGTCCGCTCATCGACGCGCTTGATCACGCGTGCCTCGTCTACACCGTAAGCCCAACGGTGTAGGACACTCATATCGAGCATGACTGCCAACACTTGCAGCACGCCGCCGTGTAGCTTTCCTTCGCCGCGAAACGCGGGCAGCCCGCAGCCAGGCTGCTCGCGTCGGCTCAGGGTAATGCCACGTTCTCGTTCCACGACGGTCCAGCCGGCGCGACCTTCGTGGTGATCTTGTGCTCCCGCCATCGCTGCGATGAGGCAGGAGAGAATCACGGATCCGAGGAGGCGTACGTTCACGGATTCCCATCTAGCCAGCGTCGCGCTCCAATGTCGATAGCCCGCACGGGGTCCTTTGTGAGTAAAAGTGGGTCCGCGCTGGAAAGGCGCCTCTTGCTCGATCCTGCTCCCGTTGCGCCCCACGGCGCTACTGTCGCGTCCCTCAACGCGGAGGAACGCGCCAGAGCCGAGAGCCTCTTCGCGCCCGACCTTACCATCCCGAGGAGCCGCCAATTTGAGTAGCACCAGCGGGGAACGTGGGCCCGCGGGCGCCATGCCATGTGTGCGATGTCGGCAGGAACGCGGCTGAAGACTTGCGCGTAGATTGGGCGTAGGTTGGAACACGAATGAAAAGCAAAACCGCACCCGTAGCTTCGACGAAGATGCTCACCGGGATTCGTGGCTTCGACGATATCACGGCCGGGGGCCTGCCTCGTGGTCAGACCACGTTGGTGATCGGGGGGCCCGGCTGCGGCAAGACGGTGTTTGCGCTGCAAACGCTGGTCCATGGAGTTCGCGCAAACGAAGCGGGCATCTTCGTCGCATTCGAGGAGGGTGTTCCCCAAATACTCAACAACGCAGCGGCGTTCGGTTGGAACCTTACTAAGGCTCACAAGAACAAGCTGTTCTTTCTCGACGCGCGTCTCTCCCCCGAAGTGGTGAAGGCAGGAGAGTTCGACCTGGTAGGTATGTTGAGCATCCTGGGCGCCAAGGCCAAGGAAATTGACGCCAAACGCATCGTGTTCGACGGGGTGGATGTGTTGTTGGGTCTGCTCGACGATCCAGTCGCAGAGCGCAGAGAGATCTACCGCATTCGCGAATGGCTGGCCAAAACTGGCATCACCGGGATTGTCACGCAGAAGGCGGGCAGCAGCGAAGACGAGCGCTACAACTTTC
>JBKJIA010000345.1:0-13588 GCA_046598735.1 Polyangiales bacterium | reverse complement strand
GACAAGCCGCACGCTGACGACGACAAGAAGTGGAAGCACTGCAAGCAGGGCAAGGGCAAGCACGGCCACCAATCTCGAGAAGACTTCGTCGACGCGTTCCCGATCGTGCCACTGCTTCAGGGTGGTAACGTGCCGCGCGCACAGTACAGCGAGTTTGCGAAGGAGCTCGCGTCGTTCGGCTTCGTGGTCGTCGTTCCTGATCTCAAGCAGACCTTTGGGCCTCCCGGCTCACCTGCACTGTATTTCACCTCGCAGTGGGTACCGAACTGGGTCGCGACGGACATGTTGGCGCGTGACGCCGATTCAGCCTCGCCCCTTGCCGGCATCGTCGACACGAGCACCATGGGTCTGTTGGGCCACTCGTTTGGTGCCGCCGCAGCGCTCGCCTCGGTTCAGGGTACCTGCCAGCCGCCGTTCTGCTTTGGACCTCCGTTCGCTTACCAGCGCCCGGCATCGCTGAAGGCAGCCGTCGTCCATGGCTTCCAGAACTGCGACCCAACCTCGGGCCAGTGCTTCTATCCCGACACCAGCGCGGCCCCCACCATGATCGTCAACGGCGGTTTGGATGATCCGGGTGCACCTGCGATCGCAGCGTACGAGAGTCTGGAGCCCTCACGCGCGCTCGTGGTGATCGATGACGCCAACCACTTCGGACTCACCAATGATGACCTGGCCTCACCGTTCAGCCCGAACCCGGAGCCCAACGGACTCGAGCAGGCCGATAGCATCAGCCGCACCGCACGCTGGACCGCGCTTTGGCTGAGCACGCACCTCTTTGGTGATGCCGTCGCAACCCAGCTCGTGTTCGAGTCGGGTGGCGTTGAAGGTGCGACCGTAACCTCCGAGATGTGAGTCACACAGCGTGACTTTGTCCTGCTGACCTCGTTGGCTGTTTGTCAGAGTACGTTGTTTCGTTAGCGGCTGCTCATCACTCGAAGTTGCTTTCCTCCCAGCAACTGCACCGTGGTGGCTGCACGCAACACGAAACAACGTATTGCGCTTTAACAACGATGCGACATGCAACGGTCGCGCGAGGGACCTTACGGTTTCATTCAACCGCTGGCGTCGCGGGCTCGCTGGCCGAGGTCTTGTCGCCTCGCACGACGCCGCCCGACACGACCATCGCCATGAAGCGGCCTGCGTCGACCGATAGCAGGTGCACACGCGAACGCGGCACGGCCATAGTATTGCCAGCAAAGTTGTACGACTGAGGAAAGTACACCATCACGTGATCTTCGAGGCCGAGCTCCCCGAGGGAGTCGCGCGTGACGAAGCCCAGCGCTTTGAGTCCATCCTCGGCGCTCATGGAGACGAGCGCGGGCCGGTCGAAGCTGCGCTCTTCGCCGATGAACGCACCGACCAGATCCCGCGCCGTCGTGTAGAGCAACCTTACTAGAGGCACGCGCTCGATCAGCCGCTCCAATCGCTTGAGCAGCGCGCGCCCAAGCACGTTGGAAGCCAAAGCACCGACCGCTGTAATCGCCGCGAGCGTGAGCAAAATGCCGAGCCCCGGCACGGACGCAAGCAGCAGCTCGTCGACCTTATGGATAAGCAGGTATACGACGTAGCCCGTCAGCACCGTCGGCACGAGCACGAGGCAGCCTTGTAGGAAGTAGCGAACGAGCGTTGGCATCGTGCCCAGGCTGCCACGCGGGCTGATGCAGGTACAAGAAACCCGGTAGGCGCCTACTCAGCTCTTGGAACCCAAGTGCATGACCTTCACGAGCACCAAACCGCTGAGGATGACCACCCAGCTCAACTGGATCCACACCAGGAACACGGGCAAGAATGCGAAGGCTCCGTAGACCAGGTCGTAGCTGCTGAAGTTGGAGATGAAGATGACGAAGGCTCTTCGTGCGAGCTCGAACGCGATGGCCACCAACGTCCCTCCCACCATGGCAAAGCCGGCTGGCACTCTCGTGTTGGGTACGAGGATATAGATGGCCGAGAACGACAGCGCTGAGAGCACGAAGGGCATGGGGGCGAGGTACTTCATGTCCACGCCGGTCAAGGTGGCGGTTTCCTTGATGGGGTCGAACGCGAACACAACGGCATGGAAACTAATACGCAGCGCGAGCAACAATGAGCTCACCCCCGCGATGATCGTGTAGCTCAAAAAGCGCTTGAGCAAAGAGCGCGTGCCCTTCACGCGATAGATTTCGTTGAAGCTCAGCTCGATGCTGCGCAGGAGTAACAGTACGGTTGCGAACAGGATGAGCACGCCGGCATAACCCAGCCGATTGGCCTGCTGTGCGAGTCGATCCAGCTCATGCGTCAGGTCCTCGGCTGCCACCCAGGGGAACGCGCCCGATACGAAGCTCAAGAGGCTGTTGTGCGAGGCCTGCTCGAAGGGAAGGTTAGAGAGGATGATGAAGGTGAGCAGCAGCAAGGGTGCGACGGCGAACAGGGTCGTGTAGGTCAGAGCCGCCGACCGCAGCAGGATATGGCTGCGCCGAAACTCCTCACGTATGGTTTGCACTCGCGGCACGGGGTGATGGAGCAGCGTAGCGCATTCATCTCTAGCTGACCTACTAGCGCGTGGGCCGCGCGCGAATTGTGCCGGGCTTGAGCCGTCAAGGTAGATCGCATGGCGCCGATTGTCGGGCTGACGGCGGCGCCGCGCACGCCTGCCGTGCCGGTGTCGACACGGGTAACAGCGTGTCCGGCGTTCGGGGGTGATGGCGAGCGGCCGAAATCTTGTCGCGGGCATATACTGCCGAGCTTCATCCTGGTAAGGGCGGATGCGGATCCACTCAGAAGGCAACTCGTGGCGCGTAGCAATGGCATAGTGACTCTCGCGGATGCGGCGTTTTTCGCGGGGGCGAAGGCGCTGGTCAACAGCGTGCGACGTCACTGTCCGGTGCCCGTTACCGTGCTCGATAGCGGCATGACCCCCGCGCAATGCGATGCGCTACGAACGCTCGGTGCCGAGGTCGTCAAGGCCAGTCGCGTCGTGGACGTCGACGTCAAGTCACGATTCGGTTGCTGCTACGGGTTCTTCGACTTGTGCGACGCACCGTACGATAACCTGCTGTACATCGATGCCGATTGCATCGTACTCCAGGACCTGCGCGAGCTCTTTGCTCTCATCGATTGTCGCGGTGTAGTGGGTGTCACTGCAGGCCAGTACAAGGTGCTTTTCAACAAACGACACGTGGCCCGTGTGGGGGGAAGCTTACCGCGCCTCGCGGACGCGTCGATCGACCCCGCGTTCGCCCATATCAACCCTCGGGCCAGGGGCATGAACACGGGCGTTGTGGGCGTACGACGCGACGTGATGCAAAAGGTCGTCGCGCTCACCCCCAAGTACTCGGCATTTTTCGAGCACTTTCGCTTTCCGGACCAGGACCTGTTCAACATTATCTTGGCTGAGCTCAAGATCGACTGGTTCGATCTCGGCTATCTCTACAATGCAGTCTTACTACAAGGCAGTCCGGAACATACTAAGCTCAAGCACAACGTCGATAAGTACGCTCAGATCTCGCGCGACGTGATGCTCGACATGGCGGATGGTAAGGTCCGCATCGTCGAGAACAAAAATCCGGAAGGGATGCAGTACCAGGACGTCCTGGTGAAAGTACTGCATTTCTCAACGGCCGAAAAGCCGTGGCTTGCTGACAGCTACACGCTTCGCGAAGGCATGCAGCAGCTCTGGCAGCGGCATTTCGATGATGACGCAGCGCCGTGCAGCACCCCTTCGGCGCCAAGCAGCCGACGGCGCTGGCTACCTCGATGCTCACGCGCTACCTGGAAGACCTTACGCAAGCACCTACGGGCTCTGTCCGTCCTTACGCTTCTCCTCTGCCTTGTGCTCGGAGTTACATGAAACCCAAAGACGGTATCGTCACCCTGTCGGACGAGAAATTTTTTCCCGGTGCACTTGCGCTGATCAAGAGCATTCGCTGTAACTCACCCACCCCGACGACGGTGCTCGATACGGGCATGACTGCTGCTCAGGTCGAGCAGTTACGCACCCTCGGCGCTGACGTCATCAAGCCGCAGCGCACGGTCGACGTGGACGTTTCGTCGCGTTTTGGTTGCTGCTACGCTTTTTTCGACATCGCCCAATCCTCGTACGACAACATTCTATACATCGATGCGGACTGCCTTGTGCTGCAGGACCTGAAGTCGGTGTTTCGCAAGATCCAGCGGCATGGTGTGGTGGCCGTCAGCGGCGGCCCCGCGCGTTTGCTCGTCAACGCCAAGTCCAAGCCGCGGATTGGCGGCGGACTACCGCGAGACGCGGCGGGTGAGGTCGAACCCCTGTTTCGCGACATTCCGCAGGACCATGCCGTTCTCAACACCGGTGTGGTGGGCATCAAGCGTGCCCTCATGGAGCAGGTCGTCGCCGAGGCGCCCAAGTACAGTGCGTACTTCCAGCGCTTCGCCTACCCCGACCAAGACCTGTTCAACATCATCTTAGCCGATCTCAGGATCGGCTGGCACAACCTCGGTTACCTGTACAACGCGACATCGCTCAACAACGATTCGCAAAAGACGATTCACAAAAAGCAGATGGCGCTCTTCAAGCAGATGGAAGACGACCTCGATGTGCAAGTGATGGAATACAGCATCCACATCGGCAAGAACCGCAACAAGCGCGGAGCCAAGGTCTCCGGCAAGCAGGTCGCGATCGTGCACTACACCTCGAGCGAAAAGCCTTGGATCAAGCCAGACTCCCTACGACCAGGGATGTACGAGCTCTGGCGGGCCTACCACGACCGGTCCGACTCAGGCACACGCTGGCACCGATTCGAGCGCGCGACCTTACGCTTTCGCAAACTACTCTATCGCGTCTGGCGTATGCTCAAGCCCGCAGCGGGCTGACATCGTCAAGCAGGCCCCTCGGAACATCAAGCGTCGCTTCCGGTCTTCTACCAGTTTGCCGAGTAAGTACTTAGTGACCGCCATGCTACTTGTGCTTGCGTGGCTACCGGCAGTCGCGGTCGTGACCGGAGGCGTCGTCGCAGTGGTCGTTGCATTCGCCGCGCTTGTGGCCGCGGGGCTTGTGGTGGTCGTCGCACTTCCCGTGCTTGTCGCAGCAGGGCTTGTGGTCGCAGCACTTCCCGTGCTTGTCGCAGCAGGGCTTCTTGTGGTCGCAGCACTTCCCGTGCTTGTCGCAGCAGGGCTTCTTGTGGTCGCAGCACTCCCCATGCTTGTCGCAGCAGGGTTTGTGGTGGTCGTCGCACTCCCCGGTCCCCGCGTCAGGGACCCCGGCATCGCCAGCGCCTCCGTCGCCGACGCCGCCGTCGTCAGCGCCGCCGTCGTCAACGCCGCCGTCGTCAACGCCGCCGTCGGTGCAGCCGGTCACTGCAGTACCCGTGATCGTCACGTCGGCCTGAGCGAAAGCGCGGCCCCTGAGGGTTCCGCGCGTCAGCGTGATCGCCTCGCCAGAGAGGATCGTACCGACCATCGCCGAGTCGGTCAGTGTCGCAGCTTGGGGGACCCGCCACGTCACGTTGCAAGGGTTCGCGCCGGGGGCCATCACCACAGACAGCCCCGTCGCCGCGAGCGCGCCTGTGCCGCCGGTCCCGATCACGAACACCCACTCCCCGGTGGACGGTCCGTCGAGCGTCAACGTGCCGGTCAGCGCGGCGGCCGCAGCGAAGCAGTACACTCCCGGCGGGAGAATCACGTCGGCAAGGGTACCCGTGAGCATACGGTCACACATGGGAGACCCGAGCGCGGTGTACGCGGCGACCGAGTCGTCGTAGGCGGCGATCGAGGTTGCCGTGCCCACGTCGTCGGTTGCACCGACGACCGGGCATTTCGTCAGCGTGACCGAGCCAGTCGGACGGGCGAAGAGAGTGCCGACGTCTCCGCTGATCGTGCCGTCAGTGCAGGTCACGGCCGCCTTGGCGAGCACCGCGAAGCTGCTTGCCGATCCGAGGCTCGGAGACGCCGCGAGCTCGCGCTGATTGGACGCGAGGTCCCCGGCGGCGTCCGGTGACGAGACGCATCCGACGCTCGCGCTCGCCATGGAGAGTGCGAGCAACGGAATCGCGAACATGCACCTGGCGCCATGCCCGACACGTCGAGTGATCGTGTGGTCGGGGCGCGTTGCCGCGTCCCCCGTGAAAACGGATCTTGAGATCGTCATTGGTAGCTCTCTTGGTTTGACAGCGTTGGTGGATTTGCTCTGAACGCATGCGAGGCCGAGGAGAGCCGCCGATGACGGAACTCCTCGTTGGACTCGACAAACCGGGGCTGCCCGCAAGTTCCACGCCACGCTCGCGAACGTGCAACGCGCCGCTCGTTTCAGGCAAAGTAAGGCTCGAATCGCACGCATTCCAGCAAAACGGCCGCGAGCACCGGCGCGCGCTGCCTGCGAACGCCCGACAACCCGCCCGCCCCAGTGGGACCACCCGGCGCACCGAAATTGTCCCGTGAAGGCCCGCGCCGGATGCATCAGCCAGCCTAGTAGTCCACACCCAGGTAGTAGACGTCAGTCCAGCTACATACGCAGAATGGAGTACCGGTCGCACGCAGGCGTCCTGAGCTTGTGACCAGCGAGGGCATGGTCGGCCTGTCGGTCATGAACCAGGATGTCGCCTGCCTCGATCAAAACAGTAAGTCAATGCAATTGACTACATGGCTGGTTGCCGTCGGAGCGCCGTGGGCATACGCGCGGCGGCGATGGCGCTACATCTTGAACGTAAGCTGCGCGATGCCTCCTCCTTGGGTGGGGGACACGGACATGGACAAGTTCGGCGCTTCGGGTGCATCCCAGGTGCGGGTGAGCACGTAAGCCGTGACGGCCCCACCCAACGAGCCTGCCACGCTCGACCACAACAAAGCTGCCGAGCTCGCCTGCTCACCCCGCACGAACCAACCGACCAGGGGGAACAATCCGCCGCCCGCAATCGCGCCCGCGTCAACCATGAACGCGCGTCCGCGACTCACGCGATCGCGACGTGCAAGCCAAGCGCCGCCGACCAAGCCCAGGCTCGTGGTGGCGAGTGAAGTACCAATGAAGCGGCGACGCAGCTGATCGCCATCACTGTCGGGATTGATCGCTGCGAGGGCCATGAGGGACCCGACGCCGGTCCACAATGCGCCGCTATTGGCGAGACTTACCTCCCCCGGGCTAAGAGTAAGATAGTTATCCGCCGCCAGACCCAGGCCCGCACCGAGCAGCTGTCCGCCTATCGCGAGGCCCGCGAAGTGTCGAGCGCTTGGATCGGAACCCGACGTGAGCAGGAACGTGCCGACCCCAAGCCATGTTCCGAACAGCGTGCCCGAATTTACGGCCAGCGCGCGCCCCTGCGAGATACCGTCACGCGTAGTCAGGAGGCTGAGGGTCAAGCCGCCGCCAGCGCCGAGGATTACGGCACCTGCCCAGGGTCGTGCCTTCTCACATTCTGCAAGAGCACATACCTCCGCGCCGACGGCCGCGCCGATGATTGTCTGCACGGTCGCCAGCTCCGCGCGTGCCCAGCGGGAGTTTGGCCGCCGCGCCTGTGGCTTACTATCTTTGCCGGGTGCTGCAGGTTGATTCGATGCAGCAGTGGCGACCACTGCAGGCTGAGCACTTCCCTCCTGGGCCTGCGCCACCGCAGTCGCTACCGGCACGAAAGCACTGACGAGGAAAAGAGTGAGGAGCGCTGCGCACGGAGGGCTTGTTCTAGGCATGCCCTCTCATTTGCAGAAAATGTACCGTTCAACAAGGCCCCAAGAGGAGCTCAACACCGGGCGTGTAGAGGCGCGTCATCGCCTCGTGGTTCTGCACGCCGAGCTTGTCCATCGCAGCCTCGGCCTCGGCGACCTGTGCGATGCCGATAGCTCCGCCGGTGAGCTGCCCGTGACGGCGCTGGATGGCGGCGGCGTGTAGCTGCATGTCGACGGCCGTGAGCGCCTTGCCCGCGCGATCCAGCTCAGAAATAGTGGCCGCCCGATCCGCTCGCAGGGCCGAGACCCCCGCTCCAAGCGCGATGCCAAGCGCCTGAGCCCATGGACTATTGACTCGTCCGAGCTCCACCGCTTTGGCTTGTGCGGCCGCGACGAGAGCTGGCGGCGGCGCCGAGGGCGTCTGGGCGGCAGCGGCGGGCGCGCAGCGCCCCTCCTGATCGATCATCAGGACCCGAACCGCCTCGACTCGTAGCAGGAGTGAGCGCTTCATGGCAGCGGCGCTCGCCTCCAAGCGCTTGAGTCCGCGCGGGGCCGCTCCTGAGTAGATGTCGCATTCGAGCGAGGCGAGCAGCACAAAGTAATGCTGGATGTGGAACACCCCTTTTGGCAGCATCTCGAGCAACTGGTTGATGTTCTCGAGGGCTGCGTCGGGCCGGTCCGCGGCCAGATGGATCATCGTCATCGGGATGGCGCGCAGATTCAGAACCGCGTAGGTGTCTCCGCGCTCGACCGCAGTGCGCAGTACGGGTGGGATGCGATCTGAGAGCTCGCGCAGCTCGCCGGAGAGCACGAGCGTGCGGTACAGCATGGTACGTGTGGAGCTGAGTAGCCAGTTCACGCCGACGCAGTGGTCACGAAAGCGTTCTTCAGCGTCGGTAAACTCCCGCTTCGAGTCGCTCCACTCGCCGTTCATGTACCTCGTATAGCCAGCCGCGAAGCGAGCCAGCGCAAGTGCATACGGCGTACCGACCTGCTCCGAAACCTTCGTGGCCGCAGCGAGCAGCTCGTGGGTGAGGGCCTTCTTCTTAGAGCCACCCGCCGAGGTAAAGCACACCTCCATGGCTAGCGCGCGCGCGATACGCTGCGGGTCGCCAGCGTTGAGCGCGAGCAGGAGATTGTTGGTCTGAAAGTAAGCTCCGCGAATGTTATCGGTCATCGCGAAGCCAGTGCCAGCGGACCAGACGCTGTCGATGCGCACGAGAGCTCTGCGCTCCAGCTCGGCCGGATCTCGCTCCTTGTACGCGAGGCCTCGCACCCTGAGGCGCAAGCGCGAAACGATGACCCAGAACACGACCGCGAGCGGCGACAGCGGAAAGCGCTCGCCGACCTCGGCAAGCACGGCGCGCAGCAGCACGTAACCCTGCTCGAAATGACCACTCTGCAGGAACTGTTCGGCGGCGTGCCGGCGCAGGTCGAGCGCCTCGACGGGCTCCGCATACTTCGAGATCTCGAGCCTGACCTCGGCGGCCTCTGCTTCGCGGCCATCGCTGGTAAGAGCTTCGGCGAGCTTCTTTCGCAGCGGGCTGCCGGCCTCTCCCAACGGAGGCGAAAGGTCGAGCGCCCTCTGGTACCAGTGGACTGCACGCGAAAAGGCCAAACCGTGACTGGCGCGATCGCCAGCCACCACCGCGTACTCGGCCGCGCGAGCCGCATTTCCCGCACCATCCCAGTGTGTCGCCAGCGCCTCCGCATCGGGCAACTTGGACTGCTCCTCGGCCACTGCGATCCGGGCATGAGTGGCCTTGCGCGCTGTCTCATCCAAGTGCGCGAGCACTGATTCGCGCACCCGATCATGGTAAGCCTCAAGGTGGTCGTCAGAGCGCACTCCTCCCGCGGCGATCATGTGCGCGTTCCGCAGGGTCGAGGCCGACACAAAGAGCGTCGCGGAATCCATACCCGCCGCATGTGACGCTTTCTCTTGCTGAATTGGTGCCCCCGCGACCACCACCACTTCCAGGAGTCGCCGCGACTGGGCGTCGAGCCGTATGACGCGCTCCCACAGCGCATCGTCGAGCCGCATGGGCCCAGGACTCGAGCTGTGGAGGGCGCGCTGCCGCACGAGCTCGTCGATGAAGAGCGGGTGGCCCGCGGCCTCGCTGGCGATGGACCGGATGTCCTCGGCCGACGTATTCACCCCGTCGCCAAGCAAGAAGGAGACTAACTCTTCCGCATCGCTACTGGGAAGTCGCTCGACGTACAGATGGCGAACGTCGCCACCGATGCGCTTGATCTGCTCGTCCGCGAGCCTACCTCCAGTGCTCCTCTGCGTACCCACACGCATGGAGGCCACGAAGAGCAAGCGTGGCGCGCGGGGAGCTCTCAGCACCTCCAATAGCAGAGCGAGGCTGTCGCTGTCGGTCCACTGCAGGTCATCGACGAGCAGCACGAGCTGAAAGCGGGCTCCGACGCGCAGCAGCAGCTCTCGCGCAGCCGTGAACAGTCGCGCGCGCTGCTCGTTCGGGTTCAAGATCTGCGCGGCCCCTGTGCTCTCAGTGTGACCAGGGCTCACGTCCGCAAGCACCGGGAACGCGCGACACAGAAGGTCGAAGCCATCCGGCAGGAGCTTCTCGACCTCGTCGCTGTCGCGCTCGAGAAGAAATTGGCTCAGGCTGTCGATCAAGCCGTCGACACCCTTGAACGGAACCGACTCGCGTTCGTAGCATCTGCCACGCAGCAACACGAT
The DNA here is from genome assembly GCA_046598735.1 of Polyangiales bacterium. Lineage (GTDB taxonomy): Bacteria > Myxococcota_A > Polyangia > Polyangiales > DASUME01 > DASUME01. The sequence continues at coordinate 3,276 of JBKJIA010000345.1, read as the reverse complement.
AGGCTCCGCGGACGATGCGATGAGTCGATCGGTGAAGGTACGGATCAACGCGCTCTTGCCGACGCCCGACTCCCCATGCACGAAGAAGGCGACCGTTCCTCCGCTGGCCACGGCAGCGGACGCATCCGCAAGCTCTGCAAGCTCGCGCCTGCGACCGACGAAGGCCCTGGAAGGCGTGAGGGGACGGGTATCGTTTGCGGGGACTTCACCGGTCAGGCGTCTCAGAATGTCAGGTCCCACCGGGCGTGATTCTGGCTCGCAGCGCAGCAGCTCAACGCACAGATCCTCAAGGTCGCTAGGCAGATTGGCAGCAAACTGGCTGGGCGGGGGAGCCTCCCTCGAGATCTTCTTTTCGAGGATCTCGCCCATGGAACCGAGGAATGGCAGAGTGCCAGTGAGCGCGTGAAACAGAATGCCTCCTACCCCATACCAGTCCGCGGGGGCGGAAGCCTCCTCACCAGCTGACTGTTCGGGAGACATGTAGAGGGGCGTTCCGATCACGGCCCCTTCCTCGCTCAGCTGACCATTGTCGGTGTCGAGCATGGCGCCGAAGTCGATGATCACGACTCGCCCCTCGCGCGTGACGAGGATGTTTGAGGGCTTGATGTCGCGATGGATCTTACCGGCCGCGTGGAGCGCGGAGAGACCGCGAACGAGCTGCAGCAGCGAAGCTCTCAGCTTCGCCTCATCGCAGCGAGCCGCGTGCGCACGAGAATTTCTCCCGGATATCGGCGCTGCGCTGTTCCGCGCTTCGTGACCGCTGAGGGATACATACTGCAGAAAGTCCACCCCTTGGATGAACTCCATGGTGAAGAACCACTGCCCGTCCTCTTCGAACAACTCACCGAGACGCACCAGGTTTTCGTGCTGGATGTCCTGCACCGATCGGAACTCGCGCTTGAGCGCGCGGATCATCTCCGGGGTCGGGCTACCCAGTGCCTTGAGGGCGACACGCGCGTGCCGCTCGCGATCGATCGCCTCAAACACTTCCCCCCCGGAGCCACTCCCGAGTCGCGAGACGATCTCAAAGCGCCGAAACTGGCGGAACGTATCCACGGCAGATTGCGTCATAGACCGCAAATCCTGCCATCTCGCACGGAAAGCAGGTGGACCTTTTCACAAGCCGAGCGATGTCCTGGGTGTTCACCTTCGTCCAATCTAGGGCGCGCGCGCACCGCTTAGGGTAGCTTCATACCATGTGAGGTATGCAGGTGTTGGTTCCACCATGGATAGATACTCGCGAGTAGTTCTCAGCGAAAAACTTAGTGCGTGCCCCTAGCATCGCCCCTATTATGAAGGCAGGTAAAGGGTGGGAGCTGAAATGGAAGTTACCGTTAGGCGGTGTGCTGGGTGTTCCGAGGTAGCACCACCGACCGAGACCAGCTACACGCTGATCGGTACCCGGCACGCGTGGCGCTGCCAGAAGGCGGTCGATGCGGACGGCAACCGAACGATAGCCTGGTATTGTCCCTCGTGCTGGAAGCACAGGGACGGGACCCAGAAGGGCGTGGAGAGCGCGACGCTAGGACTAGGAGGAAGCGGCCCGGACGTGGGCAAGCGGAGGTAGGGCCAGCGACGTGGCGGAAAATGTGCACGAACGCGACGCATGCACTTCGCGGTCAATCCGTAATGGATATGTCCATGCTCGCGCGCGCGGTCGCCCCAGCGTTGTCGTCGGCGACGACCTCGAGTCGGTACTCTCCTGCGCCGTAGTCCGCGAGCTCTCGCTGCAGACTCTGATGGCGCGTACCCCACTGATAGGGGGCCACTGACTCACGCCGAATGTGCTTGCCGTTGATGTACAGCGATACGCCGACGATGATGCCATCGCGGTCTCCTGCTTCCACTTCGACCCCCAGCTGGCCCTTCTTGACCTTGGGTGACTTCGGGAAAAGGAAAGCCACGTGCGGAGGCAGGTTGGCGCACGCTCCGACGGCGTCAGCGCCGGCAATCGCATCGGCAATACCACAACCGCAGACGCCGGGCTCATCCTTGCGGGCATCGTCAGGACACCCATCCCGACAGTCGACCACCCCATCGCCGTCCGCGTCGGTGTCAGGCACTCGGCAGCCACAGGCTCCGGGCTCCCGTTTTGCCGCCTCGGCAGGACAGCCATCGATGCAGTCCGCGGCTCCGTCCCCATCCATGTCGTCATCGGGGCGGGCGCAACCGCAGACTCCCGGTGCCTCTTTTCGAGTATCCGGACACTGGTCCGTGCCGTCCGCGACGCAGGCGTTGTCAAGCACATTGCAACCGCAGCGACCGGGTTCGCTCTTGCTAGCGTCCTCGGGACAGCCATCGAGGCAATCGGCGCGGCCGTCGCCGTCGGCATCCGTGTCGACGTTCCCGCAGCCGCACTCGCCGGGCTCGACCTTCGCCAGGTCCGATGGGCACCCGTCTAGACAATCCGCCGAGCCATCGTCGTCAGCGTCGGCATCTGCGACCCCGCAGCCGCAGCTCCCGGGCTGGCGCTTATCCGGATCACCGGGACACGCGTCGGTATGCGTGTCGGATTCATCAAAGGCACCCGTGCTGCCTGTGCCTTCCCCAAGAGACCCGGCAGGGTCACCCAGTCCGTGCCGACCCCGAACGTCAACGCTGCAGCTGGCGAGTGCCAACGTGAGAACCAGGAGGTAGGATCGTCGAAACATGGCGCTTCTCGGGAATGGGTTAAGACTCCATGTCGGGAGCGCGAACAATCTTCACGAAAATCTTAGGAAGCGCTGAAAACTGTGCGTAGCTACCGGCAGACTCCGACAGCTGCACCCACGGATGAGTAGCCCCCTTCACAGAGTAAGCTGTGGCACCGTCTTGCTGGCTACCTACGCGGAATGGAGTGCTGGTCGCACGCAGTCGCGCTGAGCTTTAGCCGCATACAGGGCCAGGTCTGCAGCGCGCAGCACATCAGCACTCGTGCCGCGGCCAGGCGCGAAGTCCGCGACCCCGATGCTGCAGCTAAGACTTATATTAGCTCCGTCCTCGGTGGTGAATGCCATGGCGCTTACCTGCTCGCGTAGGCGCTCTGCGACTATCATGCCGCCCCCTAGCGGCGTATTAGGAAGTAGGATGCAGAACTCCTCGCCGCCGTAGCGTCCCACTACATCCGTGACGCGTAGGGCCTGCGTGAAAATCTGCGCCAATGCGCGAAGCACGTCATCCCCCACGAGGTGACCATACTGGTCGTTCACCCGTTTGAAGTGGTCAGCGTCGATCATTAACGCAGTCACGGGAACCTTATAGCGCTGCGCGCGCGCAACCTCCCCTTCGAATCGTTCA
>JBKJIA010000580.1:0-6077 GCA_046598735.1 Polyangiales bacterium | reverse complement strand
GCAAGACAGAGCACATCGAGCGGATCGCCCTCGAAATGGCCACCTTTCACGAGCGCTGCGCCTGCGCCCATGCGACACAGCGCGTGCCCCGCGGCCAGCGCGCTCGCCCGATCGTGTATATCGATGCCGGTGAGCACGCGCGCTTCGTCAAGGTTGGGCGTGATCACGGCCGCGCGCGGAATGAGCTGCGATGTGAGCGCAGCCGCAAGATCGGCCGAGCCAAAGTCAGCACCGCGCGTGGGTTTGAGCACGGGGTCGATGACGAGCGGCACATCACGAACGGACACACTGAGCGCGATTCTGCTCGCAGCTTCTGGCGTCGCCAGGGCTCCCGTCTTAATCGCATGAGGTGGCATATCAGCCCATAGGGCATCGATCTGGGCTGCGATCTGCCCCGGATCGACCGGCCATACCGCGTGCACGCCCAGACTATTTTGCGCGGTCAACAAGGTCACGACCGCTTGTCCGTAGACGCCGTGGACGTGGAACACCTTGAGATCCGCCTGAATCCCCGCGCCACCGCTCGGGTCCGAGCCCGCGATGCTGAGTGCGATCTTAACCATGGGGCAAGTCGTGGCCGGCCCGCCTCGCGAGCGCAAGCCTTACGCCAGCCTTACTGCGTGCTAGCGTCTCCGGTCGTGTCGTTCCGTCTATGCCGATTCGCGAGGCGTATTGCGCTCGTGGTGATGATGTCGGGCGAGCTGTTCGGAGCGAGCGCCCACGCGCAGGGTCTGATCGCTCGTTCCGTCGCAAGAAAAGCCCACAAGTCAGCGCGTGCGAAGCCTCAGGATACGGGTGCCACACGACGCGCGGCCCGACTGGGGCTTGGGACGCGGCCCGTCGCCGGACAACTACTGGCGGGTCGCGCCGAGCCAGCCTGGATCAGGGCCGCGGGCAGCAGCAGCCCAGGCACGCTCAGATTGCCTGTCGCGAAGGGTTGGTTCGGACGCGGCTTTGGCTCTGGTGAGGGCGGCTACCACCAGGCCATCGATATCAGCGGCGAAGTAGGCTGGAACGTGCGCGCGGCCGCGAGTGGCATCGTCGGTTACGCGGGCGACGAGGTGAATGGCTACGGCAATCTCGTCATCCTCATTCACCCGGGCGGTTTCATCACCATCTACGGGCACAACGCGAAGAATCGCGTCATCGCAGGCCAACGTGTCGAACGCGGGAGCGTGATAGCCGAGCTTGGCAGCAGCGGACGCAGCAAGGGTCCGCACGTGCACTTCGAGCTGCTTTTCAAGGGCCAAAACTGCGATCCTGGTCCCTTGCTCAGGCCGGGCATCAATCACAAGAATGGTAAGGCCGCGGACTTTCACAAAGAGCAGTGGCGCATTCCCGCAAAGCGCCCGCGCATGATCCAATGCCATGCGCGCAAACATCATCCCGACTATCGCAACAAGGTCGGAGCAGAAGCGGTGGACCTCGAACCCGAAGGCGTGGACGGCGGGATACAGAACCCGCAAGTGCCCTCACCGTGACCGGACTGTTTGCAGTGATTTCATGCTAGAAACGCGTTAATGGGCGATGAGCAGGGCGGCAGTTTCATCCCCGGGCCGCTCGATGAGCTGGTACCCGGCTTGCGGGTGCGCGCTGAGCGGTTGCCTGCGCTGGTCGCGCATCCCCGTGTCTCACGCGTCACGGACGACGAAAACCGCGAAGTGATAGTTCTCGCTTCGTTCGCAACGATCGACAGCGCGCGCGCGCTGCATCAAGCCTGGAAGCCTATCATCGAGGCCGCGTTGCTGTCCGTGCTCAGCCAGCCACAAGGGCCGGAGACCACAGGCCCGCACGCCCTTGATCTATACACGTTCGCGCCGTTTTCGTTCGACCCCGCGCCCGCATTCTTACTGTTTGGTTTTACGCCGCTTGCGATCGACGGCGACGCGCGACGGGCGCTCGCGCTGCTACGACGGGAAGCGTTGTTGCTCGACGGCGCGGTAAGCGACGAACCCTGGTGTCGCTTTCGCGCCACGCTGGCGCAGCCCGTGTCCGAGCTTGTGGTGCAAGCCTCCGCGCGACTGCGTGCGGAAGCCAAGAGTACGCCTTGGGGCACAGAGCCCGGTGCGCTGGCGCGACGCTTGGCAGTGATCTTGAACGAGCTCGGCTGTAGCGGCGTCGAGCCGACACGTGCGGGCATCGAGCGCCTGGAGTCGGTGCTCGTGCAAGACACGCCCCACGTCATTCGCTGGATCGACCCACTTTGCTTTCAAGCGCTGTGCGATCTGGTGGCAGTGGCAGCGCACAATACCTGGGGCGCGAACGTGGAATGGGCGGTGTGCGAGCCAGATGCGGATACGCGTCTTGCGCCGCCGCCGCTGATTCGCGTGTACAAGCATCGTGACCGTAGCTCTGGCCATGTACCGCTCGGCGAGCACATCTTGCGTTGGTGCATGATGCCGCGTCGCGCAGGTGAAGACATTCCAACGCTTGGCGCCTGGGCCGAGCACGAGTTCACATGAAGCTTTCGCCCCAAGACATTTTCGCGTGTCTGAGTATCGGCGAGTTGGTCAAGCGCCCTGACGCGCGGCCCGAGCACGTTGCGATTTGGATCGCGCGGGATGCGCATCCACAGCTTGTGCCCGCGCAGGTGATGGCCAGTCTAGACGCGCTGTCGCATGACTTAGAAGCGGACAATGTACGTACGCTCGATGCTCATGAACAAGCCGCTGTGCTCGTGCATCACTTGGGGATCAAACATGGCTTCGTGGGTAACCGTAAGGATTACTACGACGCAGAGAACAGCTATTTGGACTCCGTCCTGCGCCGCAAGCAGGGCATCCCCATTACGCTTGCGGTCTTGTACGTGGCCGTGTGTCAGCGCGCAGGGATTCGGGCGGAACCGGTCGGTTTTCCCGGCCATTTTCTGGTGCGAGTCGGTGGCGATCACGGCATGTTCGTCGATCCGTTCGATGCACGCATCCTAACCCCCACGGATCTTGGGCACCTTTTGACGCGCGCGCTCGGTCCAGGCAGCGAGATGAAAGAGGAGTACCTCGAGCCGGTCGATTCGCGTGCGATAGCCCAGCGCATGTTGCTCAACCTCAAGCGCATTCACGACGGACGTAAGGATCGCGCACGCGCGCTGCTCGTGACCGATCGCTTGGTGGACGTGGCGAGCACGCCGGAGCTACGTCGCGATCGCGGCATGCTTGCGCTGGCGCTCGGCGCCAATCAGGCGGCCGCGACCGACCTTGCGCATTACTTGCTGCAGCGCCCAAACGCACCGGACGCCAAAGACATCCGCAGCGCGCTCGAACGCTCACGCAAAGCCAGCGCGCGCGCGAATTGACGCGCTGACGAACTGGACGGGCTTTTGCGCTAGTCGAGCGAGAGCCAACCGTCTGCATCTTTGTGCGGCGCGTCCGCACGGAAGCGGCCGTTCTCTTTGACCACGCGCGCGCACGCGACGTCGAAGTCATGCGTGAAAAAGACGTGCGTTCCTTCGTGCACGAAACGTTCGAGCAGCGCGGCCTTTTCGTCGATCAGATGCTCAGGAAAGCGGTCGTAGCCCATGGTGATCGGCGTGTGCACCCACGGCACGCCAGGGATCAGATCGGCGGCAAAGAACGCACTGCCACGGGCACCACGAACCGTCGCGTGGAGCATGCCAGGCGTGTGGCCATCACTGAAATCGCAGTGCACATGTTCGCCGAGCAAAGCGTCGCTCGCCGCATCTACCACGTGCAAACGTCCACTCGCTTCTAGCAACGGTAAGAGCTCGGGAATGAACGAGGCTTTATCACGCGCGTGCGGTTGTCGCGCGCGCTCTACCGCCTTGGCCGACGCCACGTACTGCGCGTTCGGAAACAAGAGCTCAAGGGGTTTGTCTGGGCGGTAGGCAGTGAGCAGACCGCCTGCGTGGTCAAAGTGCAGATGACTCAGCACCACCACATCGATATCGCGATCGGATAGGCCGAGCTTGGCGAGCGAATCGAGCAAGACGTGCTCGGGCTGCGTGACGCCGAAGCGATCCCTCAGCGACGGCTCGAAGAATGCGCCGATGCCCGTCTCGAACAAAACCTTACGGTTGCCTTCGTCGACCAACATCGCGCGACACGCAAGCGAGATGCGGCCGCGCTCGTCCGGTGGGCACCACTTCTGCCAGACTGCGCGTGGCGCATTGCCAAACATCGCGCCCCCATCGAGTCGTTGATCGTTCCCGCGAACAGCATGAAGTCGAAGCATGAACCAAGTATGGGCTGCAAAGCCCGCTTGGCCCATGCCCTGAGACTCAGGCTTCGCCGAGCTCCGTCAGCAACTTGTCGATGCCGGGGAAGGCAGCGTCTTCTTGCTTGGCCTTTTTCGCCCAGAGCACGGCGCGACGCGGCTCGCCCTTTTGCGCCACGATCACGGCCTGGCGATAGAACGCTTCGGCGCGCGACATGGGGCAATCGCCCTTGAGCATGGTGATGGCCCGCAGCGCTTTGAGCGCGATGTCGAGCTGCCCCATGTTTTGCGCCACCGTCGCAAGCTCGCTCGCGACATCGCCGTTGTTCATGTCGGCTTCGATTGCGCTGTTCAACCACTCGAGCCGCGCCTGCGCGTCACCTGCTGCTTGCGAAAGCTTGGCCATGCGATGACGCAAGCTTGCAAGCTCGGGCGAACGGCGCGACTTGCTGGCATTCATCGCCTTTTCCAGCAGGTCTTGCGCGAGCTGAAAGCGCTTGGCTGCGATGTGCGCATCCGCGATGAAGAGCACCGTCGAGATGTCATCGGGCTTGAGCTCGAACGCCTGCGTCAACGGTTTGATCGCGCCATCGATATCGCCCGCATCGAGTAAGAGTTGGCCGATACGACGCAGCGCCTCAAAGCGTTTTTCTACGGGATCTTGCGGCGAAAGCCCGCGAATCATCAATGCCGCAAGCTCACGTTTTTCGCCGATCTCATTGTAGAGCTCGGTGAGTAACTCGATCATCTTGGCGTTCTGAGGATCACGCGCGAGCGCTCGCTCAAGCCCGCCGCGTGCCACCTGAGGTTTCTCGAGGGCACGCGCTGCGTTCAACAAACGCTCGCAGATGCGCGGCAACACTTCTGGTACATCCACGTTGATTAAGGCCTCCGCCACCTTCACCACGTCTGCATGACGACCGACCGCCGTCAGCAGCTCGAGCAACGCTCGCAGCGCTTCAACGTCGTTTTGTACGCGCTGCACCCAGCCCACGAGCAACTCGACGGCACGCATGACCTCGCCTGCCTGATGCAGCAGACCCACGTTGCGCAAAGTAAGCTCGCGCTCGCGCTTGGCATTGCCGCGTTGGTGCGCCGCTGCACGCGCGCGCTCGATGCCGCGAATCAAATGTTCGAGCACCACGTTGCCTGCATCTGCGTACGCGGCATCGAGCGAAGCGACCGCATCGTCGTGCATGCCCGCCGCCATCGCCACCTCGGCTCGCAACAGTAAGAGCTCGACGCGTTGACGCTTGGAACGGGTCTTGTCTTCGAGGGCGCCGTCCACTTCCGCAAGCGCCGGTCCGAGCTCGCCTGAAGATGCACTCGCGTGGACGGCGCGCTTCAGCAGGTCGAAATCGTCCGGAGCAAACTCGCGCGCCTTGCGCAGCAGCAATGCTGCTTCGGATGCTTGTCCGAGCTTTTCCAAACGAATTTGTGCCGCTTCGACCAGCAACGCCACCGCGCGCGTCGCGTCCTTGGAGAGCGCCGATTCCTGCTCAAGTAAGTGCGCCAAGTTGGGATGATCTTCGCGCGCGCGATACCAGTGCTCGAGACGGAGACGAATCTCGGGATGCGAGGGCGCCACACGGTAAGCCACGGCCAAGGCGTGTTCGAACGCCGCTTCGTCCGCTACCCCAACCTGATAGTCGAGCAACCACAACGCGAGTGTCAGCGCGTCAGAGTCCTTGCGGCCATCGGTGGTCAGATAACGCTCAAGCAATCCCGCGCGCTCGGGTGCGTGCACTTCCGGATCGAGCAAGTCGATGGTGGCGCGCATCAGCTCCGGACTCTCCGGAATGATGAACAGCGCTTCGCGATAGATTTCCATCGCTTGCTCTGGTCTGGTGGGCGCAAGCAAACCACCCATACGCAGCGAAATCGGAATCAGCGACGGATTGCGACGC
>JBKJIA010000299.1:0-8783 GCA_046598735.1 Polyangiales bacterium | reverse complement strand
CCGCATTGGTGTTGCGCAACCGAACGTCGACATCGATCAAAAACATGACCCGGCGCTGAGCGACAAGATTCTGGGCAACCTGCTCGATCTCACGCACACGCTCGAGCAACGCGGTGCCAACCTTACGGTCTGGCCGGAGACCGCTTACCCTTACCAATTGATGCGTCGCCGTCGAACCGCACCCACGGATGAGCGCGCTATTTTGACTGACAAGGTACACGGACCGGTCGTGATGGGACTCGTCACTTACCAGCAAGATCCCAAGTTTCACGAACGTCGCTACAACACGGCGTGGCTCGTGCGCCGCGACAACACGCTTGGAGGACGAGTCGACAAGACTCGCTTGCTCGCGTTCGGTGAGTACGTGCCGTTTTGGGATCTGTTGCCGCCGTTGCAGCGGCGCTTTCCTTCGCCTGGTTTTGCGCGTGGCACACCGGACGTTATCGCTGTGGACGGCACTAAGCTCGGCATCATGATCTGTTACGAAGACTTATTCTTTGCACAGGCGCGGGGCGTCGTGATGCGCGGAGCCGAGGTGCTCGTGAACATGACGAACGTGGCCTGGTTCGGCCGCAGTCACGTGCCCTTATTGCACGACATGATGGCGCACCTGCGCGCCATCGAAACGCGCCGCGATTTCGTGCGCTCGGTCAATACGGGCCTGTCGAGCTTTACCCTCGCCACGGGCGAAACCACGATCAAGACCGAGATTTTTACGCGTGCGAGCTTTGTGGCAGAGGCTCGCAAGCTCACGTTGCAAACGGTCTACGTAAGGCTCGGCGATCTGCTTTCGCCACTCGTCGCGATAGCGCTCGCATCTCTGATGTTTCTGCGTAAACCCGCACTTTCCGCGCGCGCCAAATAGCCGCAGTCTCGCCGCTTATGCGTACGCACTTTGCTCGCCTCACGCTCAGACAGGTCTGCACGGCTTTGGAATTTTTGAAGCGATGGGTGTATGGCAGACAGAATGGCTAACGCGCGTCTACCCATGGAGCTAGAGCAAATCGCCGCCTTTGCGGACGCGCTGCCCGTCGCGATTTGGGTCGGCAGCGTTCCATCCGGCGAGGCGGTCTACGTCAACAAAGAGTTTCGCGTGATCTTGGGCATCGAGCCGCCGCAAGGCGCAGCGCGCGGCAACTACGTGGGCCCTTACAGCGTGCATACCCGCGAAGGCGATCCTTACCCTGAAAACGAGATGCCATTCGAGCGCGCCCTCGCTGCCAAAGCTTCGATCGAAGTCGATAACATGGTCATCCATCGGCATGACGGCGGACGCACCCATCTGCGCGTCTACGCGCGCCCGCTTTTTGATCAAGCGGGAAAAATCACGCATGTGCTCGAAGCGTTCACGGACATCACGCGCGAAGTGTTGTCGAAAGACGAGCAACACGAACGCGAAGCGCAGCTGCGACAAGCACAACGCATGGAGTCCCTCGGCAGCCTGGCCGGAGGCATCGCCCATGACTTCAACAATTTGCTGGCCGTGATTCGCATCATTGCAACTCACCTCGCCTCCAAAGAAACGCACCCAGACGTGCGCGAAGGACTTGCTCAGATCGACGAAGTGACCGAGAGCGCGGCGCGTCTGACGCGATCCCTGTTGGGCTTTGCGCGACAAGGTAAGAACCTGAGTCAGCGCATCTGTGTCAACGAGATCGCTGCCCGTGTCGCGGAGCTTGCGCGCCGCACGGTCGGTCGCCAGATCCTGGTGCAGTGCGTGCTAAGCCCAGGGCGACTGGAAGTGGAAGGCGACGGCACGCAGATCGAGCAATTGTTGATGAACCTCGTGGTCAACGGTCGCGACGCGATCGAAGGCACGGGCACCCTTACTATTCGCTCAGCGGCCCGTGACGTGAACGATATCGAGACGGCCGAGGTGCCCCTCGGACACTACGCGGTGCTCGAAGTGGAGGACACCGGCAGCGGCATCACGCCGGCCGTTCGCGAGCGCATCTTCGAGCCGTATTTCACCACCAAAACAGCGGGCGCGGTCAAGGGCACAGGACTCGGCCTTGCGACCGTGTTCGGCATCGTCGAGAGTCATCGCGGTCGTGTGAGCATTGCGCGAACCGGGCCCAGCGGCACCGTCATGCGCGTGATGCTCCCGCTGGCCGCTAGCAAGCAACAAGAAGCCCCGGCCACACGCGTCCAGGTTGCGCGTGTAGCGGGTCGCGGCACGGTGCTGGTGGTCGATGATGAGGCGCTCGTGCTGCGCGTCACTACGTGTGCGCTCGAAGCGCTCGGCTACCGTGTGCTCGCGGCCGCAGATGGAGCCGCCGCCATCGCAGCATTCCAGTCAGCACGCGGCGAGGTGGATGCCGTCGTGCTCGATCTCGTCATGCCGATACTAGGTGGCCGCGATGTGTTCCTGGCCCTCAAGGCCTTGGACCCCGAAGTCCGCGTGCTACTCATGACGGGCTACGCGCTCAACCACGAGGCCCAGGAGCTGCTCAATCTGGGCGTGCGTGGTTTCGTCGCCAAGCCGTTCAGCATCAACGAGCTCTCTACCGCGATTGCCGGCGTGATGCGCGGCGCAAGGCCCACGCATCCAACCCAAAGTGACTAAGATCATGCCCTCTGTTTGAGCCTCATATCGGCCCACGCCATGCTGGCTGCCGAGCTCGGCCTGTCCGAGGCGCTGATCTGGGGCACGCCTAAATAGCGCACTCAATAGAGCAATGGAGAAGGCGGAAGGAGCGGTACAGGCGTGGCAGGCAGACCCGGCGCTGCGCCCTGTTGAGCTGCAAACTGGGCCGCCTCTTCGCGCTCCTTCGCTTCGCGGCGCACAAGTGCCGCTTCGACGCGTCCGGTCTCGTCGTCCTTGTCGGGCGGCCCAATGTTGCGCTCTTGCGTGAACGGCTTGCTGCGGCGTGAGTTACGAACGTGCACGACCGGCGCCTGACTCAGATCCCAATAGCGAACAGACGTCCAGCCGGCCGGCAACTTGGGGTCGAGCCACTCAAAGAGATACTGCGCGTCGCGGGGCGCAAGATTCGCGCAACCGTGGGACTTCACGGCACCGAAGCGGTCATGCCAATAGGCCGCGTGCAAAGCATTGTGCGCCTGAAAGAACAACACCCAAGGCACACGATTCACATAGTAAGGCGCGTCGTCATACTCTTGGGATTTCATCGTGATCGCGCTGGACTTGCCCCAGACCGGATAGTTGCCGCGCGGCGTGTGGTTCGGCTCCCGGCCCGAGGATGTCAGGGTGGCATAAGCGGGTTCATTGTCGCGATAGGCCACGACCACCTGCTCGCCCAGGTCCACGTCGATCCATTGATGGTGCGTGCCCGAACCCTCAGGCCGGTCGAGCTTACGCACCTCGTTGAGGTGATCGGCCTTGATGTAGCGCCCCTCGCCAATACGTAACCAGCGCACACCTGACTGTTGGGTTTCTTCCAAGACGTCGACGCGCGTGCGCCGCACGAGCTCGTCAATCTTATTGCCCTTGGGCGCATCGAACACCGGCGCCTTGTTCGGCGTGACCCAACCGAAGGGTAAATGCACACTCGCGTCGATCGGGACGCCCTGCCATTCGGAGAACTTCTTAACCAGTACGGTGCCTTTCACCGGTACGATCTTACCGTCCACGGTGACGTAGTAGCTCGCCTCCTCGAACTGATCGACGGTTGGGCTCAAAGCAAGCGTGTCGCCACGCCCAAGCTCACGCTCCGGGGACTCGTGGTTGAATAGCGCTTCCAGCGAGCCCCACATGGGCAAGGTCGTGCCCTCTTGGACCACGACCATCGCGTAACGGTAAGGTACGGGCGTGCCCTCCACCACTTGCAGAACCGATTCGGTGGTCGCAGGCTCAGAGGTGGGCTGCGTGTCGGCTGAGCAGATCCAGCCAAAAGGTTCGATCGCATAATAGAGCCCTGTCGCGCAGTACGATCCATCCGGGGGCGAAAGCTCACCGCGCACGCGCAGCCGGGTGCCTCGTGCAACGTGACCGACCAGTGGTGCCATGTAGTGGGGCCGCACAAGCACGTTGGCATCCCACTCGCCGTTGGACGGCATCACCTCGACGATGCTGTTTTCGGGTGGAAAAAAGCTGGGCTCCGGCCCCAACACCGGGGGCGCATACGGACGCAACGTCAAGCCGACCACGAACCACCACAGCGAGAACCCATACAACATCGCTGACAGTTTATCATGGGGTGCGTTCGGCGCCTGTATGCTCGATAGTAACGCCGGCCCGCCCAGTCCGACCCATATGCGGAGGCGCAAATATGTCACCTGAACAGGCGCTAACGCTGCGGACAGGCCGCTTCGTGTTATTACAGCGAGCTTGCTAGCGAGCTTGCTAATGAAGGGGAGCCGCATGAGGACTCATACTGCCGCGGTCATGCTTTGCGTGGGTCTTGTCCTCGCAGCCGCTTCCCAGGTGCACGCGCAAGCCAGCAACACCAGTGCACCAGGCGCGCTCACTACGCCAAGCGATCCGACCACCGCGAGCACGCCCACTATCACGAGCGCGCCGGCCGCCGCAGGAACGCCGCCGCCTGGAGGCACGCAACAGTCTTATATCGAGAGCGAGGGCCCCATCGTGGTCACTTCGTTGTCTCATCCGAACACGAGCGTGCGCTGGGGACGAGCCTCAGGCGTGGTGGACGCGTCGCTCGCCGAAGTCCTGGACATCGTCGAGGATTACGGGCTCTATCACACGTTTTTGCCGCATTTTCGCACCTCGAGGGTGCTGGCCAGGCGCGGCCAGGTGGCGATCGTGTACATGGAAGCCCTGATCGCTATGGACACGATCACCCTCTGGGCGCAGGTGAAGATGGGACCTGCCGCAAGTGCAGGCACCACGCGTGCGATCGACGCAAAGATGATGAAGGGCAACGTCAACATCTTGGAAGCGCGTTGGGAGCTGACACCGATCGATGCGCGTCACACGCGCGTGGCGTTTCAGCTTTTGATCGATCCCAAGGTGCCCTTGCCGGCCAGCTTGCTCTCGGATCAGAACGCGAAAGCGTCGCGCAGGACCATCAGCGCCTTGCGTAAGAACCTGGCCCTGCAGCGTACCAAGACCGCCAAAATCTAGACGCGTAGCGACCGTCTAGCGCTGGCGCGCCTTGCGCGCTTCTCGTGCGGCCTCGGCCTCGCTTTCGCGGCGAAGTTGCTGCAGTTTCTTGTCCGCAGTGGAGGCGAGCTTACTGACCGCACTCTTCGCGCCGCTCAAGAAGATGAACAACGTCCGGTCGTATACATCGGTGCGCTGATAAACGTCGTCGCCCGTGGCATCCACATTGTAGGCGAGCGCATCGCCAAACCCGAACAGCCACGCCATGCCCAGCGAAAGGTCGTAACCGCTCGCGACATAACCGACGCTGAGCGCTCCCCCGTACAGGTTGATATCTGCCGACGAATACGTGTCGCTGGCGCGAGGCACGTCGGGCGCGGCCGACAAACTCGTGAACAGACCGCCGCGAATCGCCACCGTATTTTCGATCACGGCCTCTGCGCCCATCGACACGTTCGCGGTCATCTCGCGATACCAGGTCTCGAGTGCGAACGCGCCAGCTTCCGGTACGGCGCCGGTATCTGGATCGGCACTACGCGCCCCGATCGCCACGACAGGCGAGCTTTTGCTGCCATTTTTGCCGTACAAGCTGCCGTCCATCGCCACGGTGACCCAATCGAGCGGCTTGTAGCTCGCCCCCAGGCGCAGCTCCCAAGGGATCGGCGAGTGGGCTGGCAAGCCGCTCTCGGAAGCGTTTGTGAACAAGCCCGATGGCGGCATGCCGACGATGTCGGAAGTGAGCTTGCGCGCGCGTACGTTGGCTTCGCCCTTCACATGAATGCTGGGCGGTTGCAGCATCAGGCCGAGGCGTACGTCGTCCTCGGTTTCGTAGAGAACGCCAAAACGCATCACCAAATTCCGCACTTCGTGTCGCGCGCGGTAGGTCTCCCAAAGGCTGGTGCGACTTTCGTAGCTACCCGTGCTGCGATCGAGTGCGCCAAGAGCGACCGAGATGTGCTCCTGGCCGTAGCGCACACGAGTCGTGCTCAAAAAGCCGCTCATCCCGAGCGACAAGCGCTCCGAGAGACGGTAAGCGTAAGAGAGACCGTGCCAGATGGTGCTCTCTTCGCGGTCTGCTGAGAACGTGTCTGCGATGTCCTCGCCATTGGACTGACCGCGTAGCTCCACGTCGAAGTTCAACTTGCGTTGGTCCACAAGGAACGTGGACAGGGCCACAGCGTGACGTCGCTTGAGATCGGGATGCTTGCGGCCGATCTTCTTCACCAGGGTGACGAACACCGGCAGGCTCGGCTCCGATTCGTGCTCGAGCGAGCGAGAGCCGATGCGCGTGCGATAACCGCGATCAACGGTGCGACGGTCAAAGGCGTTGACGGTCAAGCTAGCTGACAAAGCGCTATCCGAGATCCAGGCAAGCCCGGCCGGATTGTAGTAAGCAGCCGACGGATCGTTCGCAAGCCCAGTGAATGCGCCCCCCATGCCCAGCGCACGCTGGCCGAGCGGCAGCGTCTGATAATGGAATGGGTCGGCGCGCGAAACGTTGGGTGACGCCAGTTGCACTACCAGCAATACGAGCCATGCGAGCCATACGAAACGGGCCGCAGTCGGAGCAGGGACTCGCATGGGATACACCATACTCCGCCTGAATCCGTCGAGGTAAGCGTGCTGTGCGGACTCGTTGCACGGAGCTCGCAGCCATTGGCCCTTTACAGCTATGGCACGACGGACAACGCGCGCTTGTCTTGCTTGAACTCGTAGTGAAAGCGCGTGTCTTGTAGGAGTGCTGCGTAGGTACCGAACAGCGCGTCGGAATTTTGTACCAGGTCCAAGGGCTCGGCTGCATCGGCGGCGTGAGGCTGCGCAGAGAACGTGCGCAAATGCTGATACTTGGTATTGCGTTCGGCCGGTGTGCGCCCGGCATCGCGAATGGCGCGCCTTAGCGTAGCGGGCGTCATCAGCTGACCATGTTGGGCACCGGCTGCGGTCGAGATGCTTTCGTTCATCAGCGTGCCACCCAGGTCGTTCACGCCGCCTCTTAGCAATGCCTGCGCGGTGCGCAGACCTTCCTTGACCCACGAGGCCTGAATGTTTTTGAAGGTCGCACCAAGCATCAAGCGCGCGATCGCGTAGAGGCGCGTGACATCGTCGCCGGTAGGGCCTGGCGACACGCCTTGTACGTCCTGGCGCAGAAATAGCGGCGCTTCGGCGTGCACGAACGAAAGCGGCACGAACTCCGTGAACCCGCCCGTTTCTTTCTGAATCGAGCGCAACAGATCGAGATGGCGCGCCCGGTCCATGGCCGTTTCCACGTGTCCAAACATCATGGTCGAAGTCGTGGGAATACCGAGCGCGTGCGCCGAGGTGATGACTTCGATCCATTGCGCCGTCGTGATGCGACCGGGCGAAATCTGATCGCGAATGCGGTCATCCAAAATCTCGGCTGAAGTGCCGGGTAAGGAGCCGAGTCCGGCGGCCTTGAGCTCGGCCAAATATTCGCGAACAGGCGTGCGTGAGAGCGCCGCGCCGTACTTCACTTCTTCGGGCGAGAACGCATGGATATGCAGCTCTGGCGCGGCTTCTTTCACCGCGCGGCACACATCGATGTAGATCCGGCCCTTGGCCTCAGGAGCAAGGCCTGCTTGCAAGCAGACTTCCGTGGCGCCGTATTCGCGTGCTTGGAGAACACGCCGCAGGATCTCCTCGTTCGGCAAGAAGTAACCCTGCTCGGAGCGCAAATCGCGGGAAAATGCGCAAAATTTACAACTTTTGACGCACACGTTGGTGAAGTTGATGTTGCGGTTGACCACGTACGTGACGACATCGCCGACCTGACGGTTGCGCATCTCGTCGGCCACGAGACTCAACGCAAACAAATCGCGACCGCGCGCGCCGTCGAGCAGCACGGCATCGGCCACGGACAGTTCGTGATCGGAAAGGCAGCGCTCGAGAATGCTGCGAATCTCGGATCGCACGGAACCAAGGCATGCTTCGATCTGACTCATGACACTCCTCGAAGCGGGACGGCCTCGTACGACGTAAGCGCTGGGACCATGCGCGCTGGCAGCCCTGATGCAAGCTCACGCGGGTGCGTAATTTCGTGGATTCGCGCCTGTTCGCGCGTGACTTGTGCACGCAGCGAACCATCGAGAAACCCGCTCTGCGCCAGGTGCCGATCGTAAAGCGGTAAACGCGGACGCAGCGTAAACCCCTCGCTCGCACAGCGCTCGTACAAGGTCTCGAGATGCGGCCAGGGATGTCCAGGATTGATGTAGTCGGGCGTGACCGGGGAGATGCCGCCAAAGTCGTTGATGCCCGCTGCGATCAAGAGCGCAGTCGCATGCGGATTGAGATTGGGCGGCGCTTGCACGCTCACGTCGTCGGGCATAATCAAACGGGCGAGTGACACCGCATGGGCCACGTCGAAGTCCTCAGGCTCCGGCGAACGCGCCATCGGAATCTCGGGCTTGGTGCGGAAGTTCTGCACGATCACTTCTTGGATATGACCGTATTCGAGATGCAGCGCGCGAATCGCGAGCAGACTCTGCACGCGCTCGATCGGTGTTTCGCCAATGCCCATCAGAATGCCGCTCGTAAAGGGTATGGAGAGCTCGCCCGCTTCGCGCGTCATCTGCACGCGTACTTCCGGGCGTTTATCGCGGGCCCGATGGTGGGGCATACCCTTTTCGCAAAGGCGCGGGCTGATGTTCTCGAGCATCAAACCCATGCTTACGTTGAACGGACGCAGGCGCACCATGTCCGCTTTGCTGAGCACGCCCGCGTTCGTATGCGGCAGCAAGCC
>JBKJIA010000240.1:0-2732 GCA_046598735.1 Polyangiales bacterium | reverse complement strand
AATAACATATTCTTTTCCATCTGGCGAAAAACCTCCCAGGCCATTATAGAAAATAAGATCTTCTGGTTGAGGTATGGCTGCTAAAGAAAGCGGATGAGTTTGACTTTTATCAATAAAAGGAATGGCCGCTCTTACAAACTCTTTTTTATTAACATGGTCTGCTAATGTTCCGCTACTATCTGCAATGATGACGCGAGCCACAGATTGAAATAATATGCGGTCTTCACCTGATATCTGGTCGGAGGCTCTTAAAAAAATGCCTCCCTTTGTAGCATTTAATTCTGCAGGGATAAGAGACTGGATTTCGTTTTGAAAATCCTGCCTGTAGCCGTCATGTGTTTCATTCCAGATGACAAGTTCCGTCAGGAGGCCTTTTACCCTCCAGTAGGCATGCGCCTGTATCATTTGCTTTACCAACTGTCTATTTTCCTGGCTTTCTACTATTAAAAGAACTATGGGTAAATCGCCAGAAATAGAATATCCCCACAAGCCAGATTGTTGCCGGTGATTGTTGATGAGAATACCAGGATCGGCACGAAATGCAGCATTCGCAAATAACACAGAGCCTGCCAGGCGGTTATACAACTGTGCTTCCCCTTCCGAGGCATTTATTTGGCGAAGCACAATCTGGCTATGCGACCAGGCCATTTCAAACACCCGGTCTTTATGCGATTTATTATCCTGGTATTTATTTATCAAACCCTGGCAGATTTCCTTCGTTTCTGCAATGCCTGTAACCATATTAAGACTTATCGTTTCTTCTGGTTCAAGGGTTATTCTATAACGGATGGCAACAATCGGGTCTAACACAGGCCCCTGACTGCCGCTCAGTTTACCGGGATTATTCATGGCTTGCGGATTGATAATAGAATTGCCATGACCAATAAATTCCATCCTGTCTGTTCCAAAGGATATTTCTTCGGCTGCTTTTGCTTCTGTTTCCATTAAATGGAACATCCACGGAGATTGTTCGTCTGCAGATTTCGGCCTGCGCGTGCAAAGAATTGTATTTTGATGAGGAATAATTTCTGTTTGTACAAAAAGATTACTGAAAGCCGGGGCTGATAAATCTGAGGCAGCAGGAGCCAATACTACTTCTGCATAACTGGTAAACTCAAGCGTTTTGCGGATGCGCGAATTGTTTGTAACGTGTAATCTGCGCATCTCTATATCGTCTTCTGGCGAAACGACAATTTCTGTATGGACATCTATTTTATTTTGGGAGATATAAAAATCTACACGTCCCTGGGAATAGGCGACTTCATACTTTTCTGTTTTTTTAAGTGCAGGCTGATGGGTATTGGACCAGTAGGTATCATCTTCCAAATCGCGGATATAACAAAATGTACCGCGGTTATCGCAGGTAACATCTTCTTGCCAGCGGGTAATGTCAAGAACTTTCCAGCGGCTGTATCCACCACCAGCATTACTTATCATTAAATGATATTTTCCATTGGATAATAATTGTACTTCAGGTATGGATGTGTTTGCTGTATTGAGTATTCTTGTTTCCTGGCCGGCTGCGACAGAATTAATTTCCGCTATATCTGTAGTGTGTGCAAAATAGGAAGTTGCTTTTGGAATCCTTTCCTGTAATAATAATAATGTTGCCTTAAACTGTGGTTCCGCTTCAAACAGTTTTTGCATTGGTTTATCCTGAAGGAGGTAGGCTAATGATAATAAGCTCATTCCATGATGATGCGACATAAAAGAATAAACTATTGCGCTGGATTTCCCACGTTGTAAACGTGACGCTGTATAATCTATCGCTTCATAAAATCCATACTTTCCCTGCAATCCTTTTTTAGAAAGTATTTCCAGGTTCTCACATGCTTTTTCAGGCGCTATCATCAGTGCCATCGCAGTTGCATAAGGAGCAATTACGGTGTCGTCTTCAAGGCCACTTTTCAACCCAAGCCCGGGAACGCCAAATGCACGGTATTGATAAAAAGAACTGGTATTAATGGTATTGTAACCGGACTCAGAAATTCCCCAGGGTAAATCTATCCTTTTTCCATAAGTGATCTGGCAATGTACTGCAGCATTATAAGTCTGATCAATAAGTGTGTTTGCATAAGTCGGCATTACCAACAACGGCATAAGATATTCGAACATAGAACCACTCCACGAAAGAAGAATAGGCTTTTCGTCCATCCGGGTGAGCAAGCGTCCTAATGCAAACCAACTCTCTTCCTCAAGTTTTCCTTGCGCGATGCATACGAAGATGCAAAGCCTTATTTCGGAAGCAAGCAAATCATAATAGCTGTCATCTATACGGTGTTCCTGCACATTGTAGCCAATGGAAAATAAGTGGCTAGATTTATCATACAAAAAGTCCCATTCCATATCCGCAAACCCATTGCATTTCTGAGCAAGTTTTTCAGCTGCAGTAGTTAATTCGCCTGCCAGGTGAATTGATTTTGCTAAGTCGGCTTGCATTATTTCAAGCCAACGATTTTCATCTGAAGTATTCTTTTCCTTTTGCCTGGCCTTCACCTCAGCCTGCATTTCTTTTGTCTTTTTTATTAATTCTTTCCAGGTAGAGTTTGCATCAGGGGCAACAATTCCTTTGAATGCAGAAGGGGCAGACTTCAATAAAAACCAGGGTGTAAATATTTGAAGATGTTGGCTTACCTGTTCTGATTGCGCAATAAGCAATTGCTTCCACCGATATGTTTCAGTATCCGGGTCAGCATTTAGATTTTCAACTAGAGGATTCATTTTTTTTGCAA
>JBKJIA010000133.1:0-4092 GCA_046598735.1 Polyangiales bacterium | reverse complement strand
ACGGTTCGTGCCACATCGAGCGGACGCACCAAGGCATCGTAAGCGAGCATGAGGTTGAACAAGGTAGGTACGCGTTCGTCGAGCGCGGCCGAATGCTCGAACGCTTCCACCGCTTGGGGCCAGTCCTGGCGCGAGGCATGCCCTACCCCTTGCTCGAACCAGGCGCGCGCCACCTCCCGATCGTCGGCACGCGCGGCGCGGGGCTGTACGAGGCCGCAGACAGTAAGAACCGCAGCCAAGAGCCAAGCAAAACGCGCCATCACCCGTCCCAGTCCAACATGAGTGCGGGTGCTTGGCTGGGAGCTGCGGGTGCGGGTGCACTGGCAGACCTCGCGGCAGGGCGCGGGCGCGGCAGAGTCTTGGGTCGTTGGGGTGCGCTCTTTTCCGGGGCTTCGGGCGCAGGCGCGAGCGTGGGCTGCGCGCTGATCGGACCAGGAGGCGGCGCGCTCGCGGGCATCTGCTCAATCGCTGCAGACGCAGGCACGGTGTGTTGCGGCTGTTCGCGAATGCGCTGCGCGCTGACGGGTAGCACTGGAGTGGCACGACTCAGCCACCAGCCAGCACCCACGCTAAGCATCAGCAGTGCACCCGCTACGATTCGGAGCTTACGGCCGCGCCGCGCATCTGCGCGCACCCCTGCGGGCACCGCGCGCTTGGACGACGACTGGGCCGTGCTTTCGATCGACGCCGAGCGCAACCACGTGCCGAAATCCGGCAGGCCAATGGGATCGGGATCGGTGGGTAACCTAATACCGTCTTGCTGCGCACTTGCCACCAGCGCCTGCGCAAAGGCACGAGCATCTGCGTAACGTCGCTGCGGCTGCCGTTCGAGCGCGCGATCTACGGCGAGCGCGATACGCATCGGCACCTCTTGCGCGCGCGAGGCAACGCTTGGGGCGCGCTCACGACCAATCTTAGTAAGCAGCTCATCGACATTCGTAGCTTCGAATGGGAAGCTACCCGTCAGCGCTCGAAACAACACCACACCCAGAGCCCATACGTCGGTATAAGGTCCTAGCTCGCTCGCGCGGGCCTGCTCCGGTGCCATGTAAGCTGGCGTGCCGACGGCGGCCATGCCATCCCCCTGCGCATCAGCTCGGCTCTGGGCCACGCCGAAGTCGAACAGCTTGGCGCGCGGCTTTTTGGAGCCTAACGCTTCAAGCGCCATGTTCTGCGGCTTGATATCGCGATGCACAATCCCGCGATCATGAGCACAAGCAAGGGCCCCCATCACAGGCAACAGTAAGGCCAGTACGCGTTCAGCCGCGATCGGCCCCGAACGCTGCAGCTCCTCTTCCAAGGTAAGGCCGGTGACCAGCTCCATCACGAGGAACGGTGCGCCCGCAGCCGTGTCACCCACATCATGAATGGCCACGATGTGCGGATGCTTGAGCTGGGCCAGGAGGCGCGCCTCCTCCTTGGCCTTGGCGGCGTGCTCGGCGGTTTTTGCGTGGGCTTTCACGATCAAAACCTTGATCGCGACCTCGCGCTGCAGGAGCTCGTCGTGGCCTGCAAACACGCGCGAAGTTGCTCCTTCGCCTACGACTCGATCGAGCCGATAGCGTTGGGACAATACTTCACCGAGCACTGGAAACATCATGCCTCAATCTAAAGGAGTAGCGGGCTGACCACGACCATGATCAGCTCTGGCGAAAGCGAGGCACCCCCGCATTGTCCGGGGTTGATGTCGCAACTGGTGCACTCGCAAGGCTTACTGCCGCCATCAGTGCCCACATTCGGTGTCATGCCGGAGTCAGGCTCAGCAACGTCGCCGGAGTCTACCGGTAATAGGTCACCAGTATCCGGCGTCATGGGTACCGCAGGACCCACATCCTTGATCAGGCGGCCAGGCCGCTGGCCCCCATCGTCCACCGAGACTGAGTCGACCGCCGCATCGAGCGACGCCACGCATAAGTCTTCTGCTTGCGAAGGGTGCAGACCGGCTGGACAAGGGTTTCGATGCCCTTGACTGCAGCCAAGCAGCAGCCATAGCAAGGGACCCCAAGCTGGCACACGGCGAGTCATCGGTGTCACCGATTCCCTGCGTGCGCTATCGCGACTAAATCCCAGGGCGGGGTCTTACCCCATGCATCCACGTAGCTTGCGGTACCCAGTGATGTGCTCCAGCCGTTGGCATCGCTCGCCAGACGGGTCACGTCGACTGATCCGGTGGTCTGCGTGTGCCGAAGCAAGAAGGTTTCGCCTGCGATGTGGAAAGTATGCACCCCAGTCACGGCCTTGGGCCATGTGCCCTGGAACAGCGCAGTACCGAGCCCAACCTTACCGTCTGTATCAAGTAGCGAAACGATACGCGTGGCGCCGGCCACGGCTTCGTAGGTCAAAAGGTAGGGTACGAGCCCATGCGAGAATGCCTCGATCGCAGTCCACCCCGCTTCCGATTGCCACTGGCCGCCGTCACTCAACGACACAGCGTCGGCACTGACGGTCAGCTTATGCACCTGCACCTCACCGGTCGCAGCATCGTAGAGTAACAGGTGGGGTACGTCGGCCACCATCACCGTTTCTACCAGCGACCAGGCGTTCCCACTCGAGCGCATAGAGGTCTCGAGCCGCTTGGCCAGCTCGATGGAACCTGACCGTTCGATCACTTCCAATACGCGCAACACACCCGGAGCAGCCCCGTCCAAAGCTAGCGTCGGGGCATACAAGGCCAGAAAGACGCGCCCTTCAAGCGCAATGACTTCAAGTTCTGTGAATCCTGCGGGCCAGCGCGTTTCAAGTGCCGGCCTGCCCAGGCTGCCATTGCTCAACACGGGGGATATGCGCACCAAACACGGTGGGGTCGAGCACGCTCCCTTATACTGCAGCAGGTAGTCAGTAAGCCCCTGCGACCACGCTAAGATCTTAGTCCAGCCGATCGATTGACGCTGGGTAAACGAAAAGCCGAGCTTGGGCTTGCTTGGGGCGGCCACCAAAGCGGCCGAGCTCAAGGCGCCCGTGGCAGACTTTTGCCTGAATACGATGGGACCGCTCAACACGCGTTCCTCGTTCGTGCTGTCGCGGCCGTGCACGTTCTCGCAGGCCGAGAGTGACGTTTGTGCGCACGTTTCAAAGGCCTGCACGCAGTCGGCTTCGCATACACAAGCGCGACACTCAGGATCCGTGCTTGCGTCGGAGCAGGCGGACCCGCAGCGTTGCAGCAAGCAGGTTGCCTCGGCTTCCACGCAGGTGTCGCACGCCTGAAGCTGGGCCGCTTCGCGTGTGCAAGTCGCGGCCGGGCAAGCGCCGAGCACACAACCCTGCGCACCGCAGGTTGTCACCGTCTGCACCAGACCCGACGCCAAGTGAAAGTCGTGCCAGGCGTCGCGATCGGCCTGCGAGCAAATGCCGGGTGACTGCGCGTCTTGCATCGTCCCGGCGTCTTCGGAGCCGGCATCCACACCGGCATCGGCAGTGCCCGCATCGGCAGTGCCCGCATCGGCAGTGCCCGCGTCTGGTTCGCCCAGCGGTGCTTGCGCGTCCATGTCGTTCGTATCGCTCGGACCCGCATCGCCCAGCGCGTCTTGACCCTGGCTCGCATCGACCGCGGCATCCCTCACAGTCGCCCCGCCATCTGTGGTCGAGCCCACGCTCGGATCAATGGCCGCCACGCAGCGATTTAGGTCGTAGTGCGGGCGCGTGCCTGCCGGACATGGATTGGGCTCGCTGTTGCAAGCACCGAGCGCGCTGGCCAGAAGCAGAAAAGCGCGTGCGAATACAGCGATGACTGGGCGTGAGGACATGGGACCTATGCGGCGCTCCGCATCAAGCGATGCGGTCGCGAAGGGGGAAGCAAGCCCAGGCTATTCGGCACAGCGCAGGCGGTCAAGGCCCGCGCTCGGGCGACGAGCCCTAGCGAGTGAGACAAATCTTACCAACGTGGCCGGCATCACGCATTTGTTCCAGAGCCTGCCCGCCCCTGCCCGCGCCGGCTCACTCTTCCCAGATCACCTTACGCTTGGCCGATGCCCAGCGCTCTATGTTGGGTTCGTAGCGAGCTTCCAGGACGCCGCGCTTGAGCTTCATCGTTGGCGTGAGCAAATCGTTTTCAATGCTCCACTCGTCTTTGGCGATGACGAAGAAGTCGAGACG
>JBKJIA010000097.1:0-7158 GCA_046598735.1 Polyangiales bacterium | reverse complement strand
GAAAGTATGCACGTTGCGAGTCATGTCCCAACCTCCGGGGACGTTGCGCCAATACTCAAGAGCCGCACCCTAAGCTCGTTTTGAATCGGCGCCAACCGCGACCTGCACGGCAG
The DNA here is from genome assembly GCA_046598735.1 of Polyangiales bacterium. Taxonomy (GTDB): domain Bacteria; phylum Myxococcota_A; class Polyangia; order Polyangiales; family DASUME01; genus DASUME01. The sequence continues at coordinate 7,045 of JBKJIA010000097.1, read as the reverse complement.
GTTCGCTCGGGTACACGTCGCAGGAGGCGGCGCCGTTTACGAGAAAAAAATCCGAGCACAGCGTGTATTCGGACCCACTACTGCAGTTTTCGGCGGTGAGCGCTATTCAGGTTTTCTGCTAGCGATTGGGCCCACGCAATGGACCCGACGTACCTCAGCGCCCTGAACCGCGACACGCCTCTGTCCCACGCCGGCGAGTTCGCACCCCTTACGATTGGTCCCGTCGCGGTGTTCCCGCCCGTGGTGCTCGCACCGATGGCGGGCGTGACGAACTACCCTTTCCGTACACTGGCCCGACGCTTTGGAGCAGGTCTCTACGTGAGCGAGATGGTGACGGCACGACCGCTGGCCGAAGGCCGCGAGAAGACGCGCAGACTCGCGGATTTCGGCCCCGAAGAGACCACGCGCAGCTTGCAGCTGTACGGCGTCGATCCGCATTTCGTGGGCGAGGCGGTGAAGTGGCTCGTGGGTGAAGGCCACGTCGACCACATCGACATGAACTTCGGTTGCCCGGTGCCCAAGGTTACGCGCAAGGGCGGCGGCTCGGCGATTCCACTCAAACCGCGTCTGCTCGCGCGCATCGTGCGCTCTGCCGTACAAAACGCTGGCAAGGTTCCGGTCACGATCAAGTTCCGTAAGGGCGTCGACAATGACCACCTTACTTTCTTGGATTCCGGTCGCGTGGGCCAAGAGGAAGGCTGCAGCGCAGTCGCCCTGCACGCGCGCACGGCCGCGCAGCTCTACGACGGCCTCGCGGACTGGGACGCGATAAGCGAGCTCAAACAGCACGTGCAGCACATTCCCGTGCTGGGCAACGGCGACATCTGGGAAGCTCACGACGCTCTGCGTATGATGCGACAAACGGGCTGCGATGGCGTGGTGGTCGGCCGCGGCTGCCTCGGTCGCCCCTGGCTGTTTCGCGATCTGGCAGACGTGTTCGCGGGGCGCGAGCCTCAAAATCCGCCGTGTTTCAGCGAGACGCGCGAGATCATGCTTACGCATGCGACGTTGCTCGCCCAATGGCTCGGCGAGAGCGCGGCCATGCGCATGTTCCGCAAACACAGCACTTGGTACACGAAGGGCTATTCGGGCAGCGCGGCATTGCGCGCGAAGCTCGTGCACGTCACCACGCTCGAGGAGCTACGCACCGTTCTGGCGCTGGGCGATGGCGACGCGCCGTTTGCACCCACGGCCATGCGTGTGCCGCGCGGGAAAACCTCAGGTACGCAAAAAGTACAGCTGCCTCACGGCTACCTCGATCAGCTCGACGACGACACTCCGCCCACAGACGACGTGAGCGAAATGGACGAGCTGAGCGGCGGCTGACGGCCCCGGCGTTGCGCACACGACAGACGATCGCGAGCTACTTGAACGCGCGGGTGAACAGCTCGCGCACCTGAGGCTCGGTCTCGAGCAACTTCTCGCGCGCACCATCGAGGTGGTACGAGAGGATCAAGTGGTCCATGCCGCCAATCAACAGACGCAGTGTGACGTCGTCGGGCTCGCGTGAGATCGAGCCGCGTTCGTACGCGGTCCGAAGCTGACCTTCGATCAACGCCATGAATGCGATCAACTGCGATCGCCTGCGCGCGCGTGGCTCGCCGCCTGCTGCCATGACCTGATAGCCGACCATCGGGAAGCGCGTCGCCACACGCACGTACGCGGTCATGATCAGGACGGCGACTTCGAGTGGATCGTCGACCCCGCGCGTGAGCGCCATCGCTTCACCACGCACTTCAACCACGATCTCGTCTAGCAGCGCGAGCAGTACGTCTTCTTTCGACGAGAAGAATTCGTAGAACGACCGTCGCGACATACCAGCGAGTTTGAGGATGTCGGCAACCGTCGCAGAGGCATACCCAAGATCGACGAAGGTCTCGCCGGCAGCCAACACGAGGCGCGTTTTCTGACGCTCCTGTTGGGCCTTACGTCGATCGGCAACGGGACTCGACTCAACAGCGCGTTCGTTCATGCACTGATTATGTGCAGTGCGACGACGAGGCGTAAAGAGTAGTGAGTACGCTTGGCGAGATCGCGCACGGTGCATCCAGCCCCTACTGAAAATTGCACCAATTCAGGGGGTTTTTGGCGCCTTCCAGCAGCTCAGTAAGCGACGAAGCACCTGCGACATCTTCTACGTCGAAGGTAAGGCCGAGCATTTTGTGACGAGTTGCGACAAACGCATTGGTGGATAACTTTTGCCATCCATCCCATGACGTGAACGCGCCACCGATCGGGATCTTGGTCCACATGCGCCATGCAACGGGACGTCCCTGAGTATCGAGCAGCCACAGGTAAGAGTCTCCCGGCGTGAGTCCATTCGCGGTGAAGGTAATTAGGAGAGCGTCACCATAGTCAGGTGTCTTCACCAGTTTGCGAATCACACCTGGATCAAAAAATTTACCCAGTGGGTTCAACCAAAACGAATCGTTTACCCAAAGGGCATAAGCTTTGTCGAGCAAGCGCTGCTTCTCTGCGCCGCTCTGCAACGCGCCATCCGTCTTGGCGCAGCCACGGCGCGTGCCGAGATCGATCACGGCTTCATGTTTGCCCCACGCGACGCGATGCCGATTGTGCTGCTTGTCCCAAAGGTGATGGTTGCGGCCCATAAAGTTGAAACGGACAGCGCCGGTCGCGTGCCACGCATCGAGGCGCACCGCGCGTTCAATCTTGTGCGCGAGCTCGTCGGCAGCGGGCCCGGTTTGCCCCGCGGGGACTGGCAGGGACGCCGCGCGCATGGCGCCGAACAGCAAGCCCGCGATCACCAGCAAGGCGAGCGCGACGTAGCCGAGGATGCGCACGATGCGCGATTTGAACGACCGTTTGCTCGCGGGCTGAGACATAGGCCTCGCCCGTACAAGGCCAGGCGCTCCGTTGCAAGACGGCTGGAATGCAAAAACGCCCCCGATTTCTCGAGAGCGCTCTGATCAGAACTTGTACAGACTATGTCGCGAGCACCGCGATTAGATGCCGGTGGGGCTGAGCTCGTCCGTCTTGCCTTCGCGCTTAGCTTCTTCGTCTGCGCCTGGCATCGCGGGCTTTTGCGCGTTGATGTTCGGCCAGGTCTTGACGCTGCCGTCTTGGATGACCTTGAGCACAGCCTTGGGCATGCCGCCTTTGTCGATTTGGTCGGCCGTCTTGGCGCCGGAGAACAGCGCGTTGATGTCCTTGTAGATCTTCCACTTCGCAGGCAGGTCGTCTTCGTCAAAGATCGCGTTCGTGGGGCATTCGGGCTCGCAGGCGCCGCAGTGAATGCATTCGTCCGGGTTGATGACCAGGGCGTTTTCACCCTCGTAGAAACAGTCCACCGGACACACGGCCACGCAGTCCGTGTACTTGCACTTGATGCACGCTTCTCCGACTACGTATGCCATGCAATCTCCCAATTTGGTTGGGCAAGCTAAAGCCCAGATTGCGCGATTTAGGGCGCAGCCGGCACGATGTCAATTGCACGTCGCATGACCTGGGAGTGGCCTTACACTCCGGCCATGTCCTTTTCGGTTCCAGAGCATGTGAAGCCCTTGCGCGCGAAAGTGCGAGCCTTTGTCGACGACGTCGTCATTCCCCGGGAGCGCGAGCTTGAGGATCTCGACCCTGACGGATCGTGGCGACTGATGCGCTCGCTTATGCAGGAGGCCAAGGATCGAGGCCTGTGGGCGCTCGGTCATCCCAAAGCCGTTGGCGGACAAGGCCTGCCGTTTCTCGATTATGTGTATCTGAACGAAATCGTCGGTCGTTCCGAACAGGCCATGCTCGCGCTCGGTACGCACTCGCTCCAGGACTCGATCATGCTCAACATGTACGCGGCGCCAGCGTGGCGTGAGCGTTACCTTGGGCCGCTCGTGGCAGGCGAAATCATGCCGAGCTTTGCGATGACCGAGCCCGACGTGGCGAGCAGCGACCCGACACAGCTCCAGACGCATGCGGTGCTCGAAGGCGACGAATGGGTGATCAACGGGCGCAAGTGGTTCACCACCCACGCGATGCGCGCCGCCTACACGACCGTGATGGTGCGAACCGAACCGGATGCACCGGCGCACGAAGCGTTCAGCATGATCGTCGTCCCCACCGACAACCCCGGCTACAAGATCGTGCGCGACCCGCAAATCATGGGCTTGCACGGAGGTCATCCGGAAGTGCTCTACGATCAGGTGCGCGTGCCCGCGTCGAACCTGCTTGGGCCGCGCGGCCATGGCTTCAAGATTGCGCAACAGCGCCTTGGACCAGGCCGTATTTTTCATGCAATGCGCTGGCTCGGCCAGGCGCAGCGAGCGTTTGATCTGATGTGCACCCGCGCCAACAACCGCGTCGCCTTTGGCTCCAAGCTTGCGGACAAGCAGCTAATCCAAAAGATGGTGTTCGATTCGGCCGCGCAGATCCAAAGCTGTCGATTACTGACTTTGCATGCCGCGCATAAGATGGATGGCGGCGATGAAGCGCGCGTTGAAATCGGATTGATCAAAGTCGTCGGTGCGAAGATGGTGCACGACGTGATCGATTGCGCGATTCAAGTATTCGGTGCGGCCGGGGTCACCAACGATTGGCCGCTCGAGCGCATGTATCGCAGCGCGCGCTTTGCACGCATCTACGACGGACCGGACGAGGTGCACATCGAAAGTGTCGGACGCCGTTTGCTCAAGGCTTACGCCAAGGGCGGTGCCATCGACTTTGGAGAGTGAGCGCGCCGGGCCGGACAAAGGGTCAGCAGCGCTTACAAAGACGGCTCTTGGCAGGCCGCGAAGGCACGGCCGAGGATCTCGGGCACCATCGTCTCGAAGCCCGCGTGCATGGGATGGTCGGACACGCCTTTGGAAAAGCGCGCGTAATTACCTTCGAGAATCACCGCCAACTTATAGCCGGCGAGCACGCTGTAATAGGGAAGGCTCGAGACATCGCGACCGGACTTACGCGCATAGCGCTCTGCCAGCTCGGCGCAGGAGGGCAGCTTACTCAGCACGAAACCTTCCGGCAGGCCGGGACTGCCGAGCGTAGAAGCGTGCGGCTCGCGCCCCGGCCAAAAGAACAGGGCCCAGGCCAAATCCACGAGTGGATCGCCGATGGTGGCAAGCTCCCAATCGACGACGGCCAGAATGCGCGGCGGAAGCTCAGGACTGTAGAGCGCGTTGTCGGTCTTGTAGTCGCCATGCACGATGGTTGGCGTTTGTGCGGTTGGCGTGTGCGATGCGAGCCAGGCACCGATCTGATCGAAGTAAGGTAAGTCGCGTACGCGGTAAGTCTCGAGCTGTTTCTTCCAACGCGCAGGTTGACGCTCGAGATAGCCATCGGGCATGCCCATGTCTTCGAGACCCACGCTGCGATACTCGACGCTGTGAATCTCCACGAGTGCGTCGATCAACTCCTCACCGATGCGCGCGTGATGATCGCCGCGACCCTGATAGTGCGGGGGAAGGACGTCACGTATGGGCAGCCCCTCGATGCGCTCCATAAGATAGAACGGCATACCGAGCACGCTTGGATCCGCGCATGCGATCACCGGCTCGGGCACGCGTGCAATCGAGCCCTCGAGCGCACAGATGAAGCGGTACTCGCGCAAGACATCGTGGGCTGACGCATGGGCGCTCGTGGTCGGGGGATGCCGCAAAATCCAGCGATCTGGGCCGCGATCGATCTCGAACACTTCGTTCGATGCGCCGCCAGCGAGGCGACGCACGATAAGCTCCTCTGCATCACCTAGTTCGCCGTTGAGCCAGCGTGTCAGCCGCTTAACGTCCAAGCTCGCGCTCATCCCCTCGCCCCCCGAGCGCTGTCTTAGCCGTGATCGCGTGCGCAGGAAAGGTGCGGGCGCGATCCCTACTTCACGGCCACCTTGACGTGCTCGCCAGTTGCAGCCGGCACGTGCGGCACCGTCGGTCCTAGCCAGCCCTTGCGACGAAAGAACACGAGCAGGCCCAGCGCGATCGTCAGCATCAACGCCATCACGAACGGATAGCCCCAGGCCCAGTTGAGCTCAGGCATATTGAGAGGCGAAGCCGACGTGTCGAAATTCATGCCGTACACGCCGACGATGAACGTAAGCGGAATGAAGATGGTGGAGATGATCGTCAACACGCGCATGACCTCGTTCGTGCGCAGCGCAACGGTGGACAGATAGGCGTCCATCAACGTGGTCGAGAGATCGCGGCAGTTGTCGAGTACGTCCATCAACTGCGCCGTGTGATCTTGGCAATCGCGCAGATAAGGCTTGGTGGACTCGGATACGAAATCGCCAAACTCCTCACGCGCCAAACTGCCGATCATTTCGCGCAAGGGCCACACCGCGCGACGCAACAGCAAGAGCTCGCGACGGATGTCTTGCAACCCGCTTATCAGGTCGACCTGACCCGCTCCCAACACCTGCTCTTCCAGCAAATCGATGCGGTCGGCAAAACTCTCGAGCACAGGGAAGTAGTGGTCTACGATCGCATCCAGAATCGCGTAGGCCAGATAGTCAGATCCGGCGCCGCGGATCCGGCCGCGTGCATTGCGCAAGCGCTCGCGCACGGGGTCGAGCGGATCGCCGGGGTCTTCTTGGAAGGTAACGACGAAGTCTTTGCCGAAGAACACGCTCATCTGCTCGAGCCGCAACGGAATGCGATGCTCCGGCATATGCAGCACGCAGTAAACGTGATCACCGTAGGCATCTACCTTGGGGCGCTGGTGCAGATTCACCACGTCTTCGAGGGCCAACGGATGAAAGCCGAACAGCGTACCGAGCGCCTGCACCACGTCGACATCGCCCACGCCTTGCACATCTACCCAGAGCTTTTTGCCTTCCTTTTTTAAGCGCCCGACCTCTTCGAGCTTGCACTGCGGGAGCTCTTGAAAGGAATCGCCGTCGTAGGCGAGCACGCGCACAACGGAGTGCACCGCACCGGGCGCAGCGACCAAGGTGCCGGGCGACGTGCCTGGCTTAGATCGACGCTTGGGCGATAATCCCAGCTTGTTACGAATGGCCGTTCGACGCCCCATGCAAAACCCTCCTCAGGAAGGCTTATAGACGTTTTGGGGTGGTTGCGCAGCTTATGAACCTGGCCGCGAGATCATC
>JBKJIA010000555.1:0-3710 GCA_046598735.1 Polyangiales bacterium | reverse complement strand
CGCGCAACATGGGCGGACGACTGGGCGGCGTCGATTTGGGCGCCTGGGCCGCCTCGGGCCACATCACGATCGGCCCAGGCGCCCAAATCGACGCCGCCCAGTCGTCCGCCCATGTTGCGCGTGGTGAAGAATCCGCCCAGCGATTCCTGACGCGCGGCTAGTAGTCTTGCGCCGGGATGATTAGGCTGTGCGGATGCGAACCATTCTCAGTGTGACCGCGGCCGCGTGCCTGCTGACGGCCGCCGCGGCAAACGCCCAAGACCACCCGACGACGCAGCCTGCGCCCAAGCCAGGCGCGGCCGAGCACGTGGAGCGCGCGGGCTCAGAGCTCAAAGCCGCAGGCAAGGTCGCGGGCGCCGATGCGCGCGATGCGCTGCACGAGGCGGGCGAACACGCCAGCGAGACCATGCGCGAGGCCCGCGCGAAAGCGGCGTCTTTCTTCGAGGGAGCGCGTGAGCATGTGCGCCGAGCCTTGCTCAACGCAGCCGACGGCCTCGAATCCGATCAACGCACAGACGATCGAGAAAAGGCGCGTACGCAGCGGCAAGAGCTGGCACGGGTCGAGCAATGGCGCGCCTTGCGTGAACAGTTAGATGCGACCGGTACGGACTCAGTCGGCCAACAGCAGCCCGTTACACCTGCCTTGAGCGCGGAGCTGCGCATTCACGCCCAACGCACCGCACGCCTGGCGCGTATTCGGGCCTTGGCTGACAAAGCGAAGGATGGGGCCAGCGTCAAGCGTTGCGATGCTCTGGTGAGCCAGGAGCTCACGCGCCACGAGCAACAGATGAAAGCGCTGCTGGAAAAGCCGCAGCAAGTTCACCTCGACCACGCCCACACGGGCAAAGCCCCGAAAGCGAGTCAGCCATGAGCGTAATCTTACTATCTCGTGCTGCGATGATCGCCTGCGGTGCGTCGCTGTTGGCCAGTGTGGCGTGCGGGGCGAGTCCAGCAGACGCGCCCAAGGAGCCGGCCCTTGAAGCGCCAATCGCGGAAGCTGCCCCCACGCCCACAGCTCCGCCCGCAATCGAGCCTTCGGCTCCTACGGCGCAACAGATGCCTATCGCAGAGGATTTCGAAGCCGAGGCAGAAGCTGCCATCGACGCCCGCAACTACAAGCGAGATTTGGCCGCAATGGGCCGCGAAATCACGCGGGACGCGGCGAAGGCACGTCACATCAAATAGTAAGGTTTGGGCGCCTGACTAGTGACGTGCTTTCAACGCCCTTCGTAAGGAAACCACGCCACTTTCTGCGAGATCTCTGACTTTGTTGAGCAAGCGACGCGCAGTGGACGTGTGGCTCTCTTGTGGCGAAGTCGGCGTCATGCCTTCCCAGTCGGCTCGCTCTTCCGCCAGCGCCTGCTGGGTAACGCCCCTGCCATTGCGACCTTGTTTGGGTTGCTCGGTCTGCGTGTTCGCTTGAGACATATCGTCCTCCAACTTCAGCAGTAGAGCGAAGAGCGTGCCAAACACTTGCTACGTGAATTGCGCAGATCTCACGGTTTGGATGCTTTGGCAGCGGACCGAAATGCCACGCTGAGGCATGCGTGCGCAGCGCTCGCTGTGCGCGGGACGAGGATTAGCGGACGCGTGCTTGCAGCGCGATGATGTCGCTTGCTTCCGAATAGGGACAACCCTCGAAGTCACCCCAGACGTGCTCGATCTCGTAACCGCTCTGCGCGAGTAGGGCGTTGAGTTGTTCCTGCAGCAGGTAGCGTTGGTCGATCTGAAACGACAGGCGCTCACTGCCTTCCGTGGCGGCGTAGACGTAGGTTGCGAGCAAACGCTGCTTGGCCCTGTCCCACGTGCTTTTTTCGTACACGTCGTAGCCCTTGTGATCGGCGACGATCACCGCAACTTCATCGAGCTGGTCATCATCTTGATCTTGCGGGATGCATTCGTCGTGGAAGCTATCTCCTGCATAAGCATCGAGCAGCAAGCGACCGCCCGGTTTGAGCAGCTTGCGTGCGCCGTTCAAACAGGCCCGCACGGCCTCGTCATCGAGCAGACACCACAGTCCACTATAGGGAATGATCACGCAGTCGAAGCTGGCCTGTGCCGGAATGCTGAGCTCGAGCTTGCTCATGTCGCCATGCAAAAGCTGCGTGCGCAGACGCGCCACTTCCGGAAGCCGCGCCACGTGTTGGGAGGCGAGCGCGAGCAAGCCTGGATGGAGATCGATGCCCGTCACGTGCCTACCCGCGCGTGCAAGCGATGTCATGACACGCCCGTAGCCCACGCCCAGCTCCAACACGCGCTCGGCACCATGGGTGCGTTCGAGATAGAAGGCGATATCTCCCGGCGTTCCAGCGTGCACCAGAGAATACAGCAGCGGGTCGTAAGTCACGCGCGCGCTCTAGCGCTTCTGTCCCGCCTGTCGAGGGCTGCCTACGGGCCGCGTCGCTCCTGTCACACCACGCCCTAGGGACGACCAAGGCCTGCGTAGCGATCGAGTAGCTCACCCGTCAGGTGCTGCAGGGCAAGTACACTCGTCACCACATCGGCCCGCGCGCGCGCTACGCGAATGCGCGCGTTTCGCACGGCATTTTCGGCTTCCAGCACGGTGAGCGGCGTGGATGCGCCACCCGCAAAACGAGCCTGTTCGGCAGTCAGCTGACGTTCCGCGATCTCCACGGTCCGTTCCGCAAGCGCTACTTTCTGTTGACCCGTACTTTCACGTTCGAGCATCAGCTCCACGTCAGAGCGCACGCGTTGTCTAGCTTGCACAAGCTGTTGTTCTGCCACATCGACGGCGATGCGCGCCTTGGCCGCTGTGGCGCGCTGCACGCGATCGGTAAGAGGCGCCTCATAAGTAAGGCCCACGAAAGCACTGAACACTTCCAGGCGTGCGAACTGATCGACGGCATCACTGCGATCCTTGTTGCCCAGGCCTTGCGTCTGCACATAAGAATCGAGATCGAGACGCGAGCGCTGCGGATCGGCACTAGTCTTACTTTGTAGTCGTGCCAGCGCGACCTGAGCTTCGAGCTCTTTTAGCTCGGAAGATTCGGCGAGCGCATGAGCCACCGCCGCGCGCGATGAGGGTGCAATCAGCGGCGCGTCTTCCGCGCTGACTGCCAGCGCAGGACGTTTTTCGATCAAACCCAGTTGCTTGAGCAGGTCGAGCTCTCGTTGTTGTACGAGCATGCGCGCGTTGAGCACGGCTTCTTCGCGCGTGGCGACCTGAGTGTCGAAGGCGAGCACGTCGGCAGGAGCAAGCCCGCCCGTATTGGCGCGTGCCGCAGCATTATCGCGCTGGCGCATGGCGACGTCGCGCGATTGTTCCTCGATCCGTAGGCTCGCGCTCGCATACCAAAGCTCCCAGTAAGCGGTTAGCGAATCGCGCAAAAGTTGGCTTGCGACCCGATCACGCGTGTGTTCTTGCGCCGTACGACGCGCGCGTGAGGCGAGCAGATTCGCTTCGCCGATGTCACGACCGCGACCGCGCAACAGCGGCTGCTTGAGGCTCAAGCGCGCAACGAGTCCATAGCCAGGTCCGAAGGTCCCGCCAGAGGTCGGCGAAGCACCAGGCAGCGTCTGTGCTAAGCCGACGGCACTCTTGAAGCGCGACTCCTGATAGTTGGTGGATACACGCAACGTCAGATCGGTACCCCAGATCAAGTGTTTGCGTAGCTCTGCTCCCGCATCGAGACGCTGCACGCGATTGACGTTGATGCCGCTGTCCACGAGACTCGGATTTGAGGATTGCG
>JBKJIA010000485.1:0-9142 GCA_046598735.1 Polyangiales bacterium | reverse complement strand
CTCGCACGCTGGATGCGTCGGATCCGTCCGCCCGGATGCCTCCGACGGCGAACACCATCGGGGTCCCCTGGGGGGGCTGGCTTACGCCATTGCACGCCCACCCCTCGCCCACGTTGGGCTCGCTATACGCGGCGGGGTATGCAAGGTTTGCTCCCCACTGGCCGTGGCCGCGAAAGGTATCCAAGCCGCCATCGCGATTGCCGGCAGCGGCGATCACTACCACGCCATGGCAGCGAGCGTAGTTCAACGCCGTCTCGAGCCACTGATGTGGAAACCTGAACTGGTGGTTTGAAACCTCACCCCCCGGCGTCCATCCTTGTTCAAACGGACGCATCGGGTGGACCTGCAAGGAAAGGTTGATCAGCGCAGGCCAGCCCGCCGCATCGTCGACGGCGTCTATAATAGTTTGGGCCAGCAGCGTCACGTCGCCCTTACCGTTCTCCTCGATTACCTTACGCTTCTGTATCCAGAGCCCGCAGTCACCGTCGGGGCAAGCTGTCTCTTTGATCCAGCTCGCCACCGTGTCGCCGTGGACTGCTGGGTTGTTGTCGTCGCTGTTGTCGAGCACGTAGACTTTGATCTTGCGGGGAAGGTCGGTGAAGTGATTCTTTCCCTTCGGAAAGGTCGCAGGCGAGCCGATGGCCGCCCGGTGTTGCTGACGAATCGCGCCCGCAATGATCTGGGTAGCTTCCGCGGGCAGCGCCGAGACATAGACGCCAGCATCGTCGGGTTCGAGCCAGGTATAGCCAGGCGCCCCCGACGAGTTGCACGACACCTTACCGTTGCAGCAACCATGGTTCTTCGGGCAGTACTTTGGAGCGGTCATTGGGTCCGGGGCCGTACCCACGTGACGCCAGCGATAGCCGCAGAAGTGATTCCCTTCACGCCCAGCCAGACCCGGACGCTCAAACCCTTCGATGCGCTGCCAGTCGGTGTTCTCGAAGGGACATTCCTCCAGTGGTCTGACGAGACCGATGATTTGTTCGTTCGTGAACCCGGGCGGCATCTTGCCAGTGACAATGGGAGTAAGCGCTGGCACGACCGGCGCGGGCGGGAGGGGTGCAACCTGTGCGGCGATGGTGCGACCTAGCGCAACGCGATCGTGTTCGCCCGGCGCGTTTGCGTCGTCTCCCGTACCATCTGCAGCGACGCAGGCACTCAGGCCAGTCGCAATCAAAGCTACTAAGACGAGGTTCCAACGCGCGCGCGACTGGCGAGGCTTAGATCGCTGCATGGTATTCCCTAACGTGATTATGGTGTTCATCGTGGCCTCTACGAATTCCATCGGCATAAGCTGTCTCATCGCGGCTAAAACCTGGTTCCCGAGCATTCGAAGCGATTCAGGGCGCAAAAATCACACGTGCCATTCGGGGCACGCTTGCAGCAGAACGGCTCAAAACGCGGGCAGTTCTTTGAGATAAAGCGGGCCGAAACGCTCATGTTGGAGCTCATCTTGACGAAGCAGGTTGTACCGCTGACGCGCGTGCAGCCTGTCCATTGAAGAATAGAGGTGCTCGGCAGGCTGACCGTAAGGGCCACCTCTGTGTTCTTGTTTGCCTGGTAGGTGCAGCTGGTGCCAGCGCAGCTTGCGCCATTTGGCATCACGATGCTGCCGGCAGCGTTGTCGATCGACACCGTTCGTGCCGTGAGTGTCCAACGCTGGCTGGTACAGACGCCATAAGATGCGGGCAGGCCGTAGCTCGCGCCGAGCGCGTCTGCGCAGTACAGGCCGGGCTTGCACTCGCTGTCGTTGTCGCAATCGCCTTCGCCTTCGCCACAGCCCCACTTGGTGCAGTAGCTAGCGTCCGGCGTGCTTGCGTTGAAGGGCGGCTCGCACACGTCCCAGGTTGGATCGAGCTTGACCCACTTGCCAACATCGGACCGGCACACCAAGCCGGCCGTGCACTGATCATCGCGATCGCAATCGCCCTGCTCTTGACTGCAAGGACACTCAGGGTTGCAGAAGTCGCCTCCTGGCAGTTCCAGGCTGTACGCAGGACAGCTCGCCACGCAAAGATCGAACATGGGCGGCAAGTCCGCGAGGTACCCGTAGTCCTCGCCGCAAAACAGGCCCGGTCGGCAATCGCTGTCGTTGTCGCAATCGCCCCAACCCTCCGGACACGGGCACTGCGGAGTGCAGGCCGAGGCATCTGGGGCTGCGGGACTGATCGGAGCGCAGCGGGCGGCCGTGCACACGCCGAAGTCTGCAGGCAGTCCGAAGCGTGCGCCCGCCAGCGGGCTGCAATAGCCGTTGAGGCAATCACTGTCGGTATCGCAGCCGCCCTGACCTACCGCACAAGGACAGGCGGGCGAGCAGAAGCTCGCGTTTGCCTGGCTTGCCGAAAAGGCAGGGCACGAGCCTGTTGCCTCCTGAGCTTCGGCGCTCGCGGCCAGTCCGTACAGGGATATCAGGCAGCTCAGTGCATGCAGCCATAACGTGCGCTTCACTTGGTTCTCCTAGCCGAGCTATCGGTCGCGTTTTGATGGGGCGGTCTCATGCGCTTCGCGAGGGGGCGAAGCGAATCATCCGTGCCGGGGACAAGCATGGCTTGCTCGGTCTGCCGCCTTATACGGCAGGGGCAGGGGCAAGTCCCCCTCCCACTAACCGGTTTACGCACTTCCGTGGCCGAATCGCCGCGCGGATGCGCGGAGCATGGGCCGCACACCTGTCTACGAGGGGAGCGCGCGAAGCAGAGCTGCTGCCCAAGTGTCGGCGCGGTCGCAGACCTCAACGGGCGTGGATGTCGGCGTCGATGCGATGGTCCTTGGTCTCGCGGATGAACAAGCCACCGACGACGACCGTGACCAGGCAAATGCAGATCGGATAGATAAGGCCTGTGTAGACGGATCCGGAGCCAAAGGTCTCACTGGCCCAGCTCGACGTTGTGACCGCGGTGGCGATAAGCGGCAAGAACCCTCCGAACCAACCGTTTCCAAGATGGTAAGGGATCGACATGGAGGTATAGCGGATCTGCGTAGGGAAAAGCTCCACGAGGAAGGCCGCAATCGGGCCGTACACCATCGTGACGTACACCATTTGAATGGCGACCAGCGCGACCATCATGAACAGGTTGATTTCGTCTGGGTTCGCGACGGGTAGGCCGCTCGGATTCGAGAAATGCTTCATGCCGATGTAGATCGGGATGTACGTCAGGGCGCCCAGCAGGCAGCCAGCCAGCATGATGTGTTTGCGCCCGATGCTGTCGGAGAGCTTGCCGAACACCAAGAACAGCGGTGTGGTGACCGCGAGCGCCAACGACATGATGATGAATGCGGTCTGCCATTGAATCTTGAGCACGCTCTGCATGAAAGTAAGCGCGTAAAACTGCCCCGTGTACCAGACCACGCCCTGACCGGCCGTTGCGCCGAAGAGAGCGAGCAAGACGTACTTACGGTTGAGCGGGTGGGCAAAGGTTTCTTTGATCGGATTCTTGGAGACCTTACCTTCCGCTTTGAGCTTTGCGAACAAGGGCGATTCCTTCATTTTGATGCGAATGTATAAGGAGATGCCCAGCAAAATGAAGGAAAGCAGAAACGGCACACGCCAGCCGTAGCTCTTGAAGGCTTGCTCGCCAAAGGCGGAACGCGTGGTGCCGATGACAGCCATGCTGAGGAAGAAGCCTAAGGTGGCCGTGGTTTGGATGAAGCTTGTGTAGTAACCGCGCTTGGAGTCGGGCACGTGCTCCGCCACGTAAGTTGCAGCACCGCCATACTCTCCGCCCAGCGCGAGGCCTTGAAGAAGGCGCAAAATTACGAGCAGGATCGTCGATGCAATGCCGATCTGGTCGTAAGTGGGCAAGAGGCCCGTCAACGCCGTGGCAAGGCCCATGGTTGCCATGGTGATAAGGAATGTGTACTTGCGGCCAACTAGGTCGCCGATGTGACCAAACACGATCGCGCCCAACGGGCGTACAAAAAAACCCGCGCCAAACGTGGCAAGGCTTGCGAGCAGCTGCGCTGTCTCATCCCCGCTGGGAAAAAACAAACCTCCAAAAAAGACGGCCAGGCTGCCGTATAGATAGAAGTCATACCACTCGAACAACGTGCCCAGCGATGACGCCGTGATCACGCGCCGCAGGGTTTTTGGGTCTTGCGGGTCATCTAGCATCGTCTTGGGCAAGCTTGCGGTGCTGGGCATGTCGTTTGCTGTGTCGAGGGGCATCTTAGTCTCTGACTCACCTTACGGAGCCCAGTCTTCGCCGGTCTCACAATCCACGTGCCGCAGACTTAGCTTACCTTGAGCGATGTCGAGCACGCCGAACACGATGGGAAGGTGCATGCGCCGTGGCCCTACCGAGCCCGGATTGAAGACTGTAAGGCCACGATCGCGCCCGATGAAGGGTACGTGCGAATGGCCGCAGACGATAAGCCTCGCGCCGGCGGCTGTCGCAAGGCGCGCTGCATCCGCGCGAATCTTCGGACCATAGACCGCGATGTGCATCATCAGGATCTTCATCGCGGACTCGCCGTCGTAGCGAACATCGATCGTGACCACATCCGGGATGTGGGGCGCACGCTCGTCGATGTTACCCCGCACGGCGATTACGGGTGCAAGCTTGCCAAGCTGCCCGAGCACGTCCAGGTCGCCGATGTCACCTGCGTGCAGAATCGCATCGGGCGCAAGCGCCGCGATCCAGCGGGCGGTCTTGGGATGGGGCTGGCTGTGGGTATCGGCGACGATCGCCAAACGGAGCAGTCCCCCGTTACGCATACTCAGGGTGGCTTCGCCGTGGGCGGGCGCGCGTGTCTTCTTCGGGCTCAGTGTCGTCAAGGGATTGGCCCGAGCGTAGCGTACCCGAAAAGTCGGACCATGGCGCGAGCGGCTGGTTGCCCTGTGGTACCACCGCGCTCGCGTCGAAGCGTGTTTCGTTGCGGCTCGTGATCGGAGCAGGCTGGCAATGCAACGGCGTCAAAAAAATCAGCCAATTGCGCAAATTTTGAGGTAGCGTCCGGCGCCATGAAACACGCTTCTCAGGTCGCTTTTTGTCTGGCGCTGTGGAGCGCTGCTTGCAGCTCGAACGAAAACGACACTGGTCGCGACGCGGCAGCCCGTGCAGACGCAGGCGTGGTGCCCGGCCCCGATCTCTATTCATTCGCGAATGGCTGCTTCAGTCTCGTGGACCTGGCAGGGCGTGCGCTGACCAAGACGGCCACGGGCGACGGGTTCGCGTTTGCTGTAAGTCCCGCACAAGGTGCTGCACGCTTTTTCATGAAGGCGTCGGACCTCGGCACTTTTCTGCTCTACGACCAAGATCGTCAATACTTACTGTCCGAAGGCGGGCCGCTCTTACGTCAACCGACCCTGCTTTCCGACGTGTCAAAAGTAGACGACGCGTACGTGTCGGGGGCGGAGTGGGAGCTGCAGTTGGCAGGAGCGAAAGCGGAGGCAGGAGCGAAAGCGGAGGCAGGGCCGCAGCCGTATCGCTTTCAACACCGTAAGACTCAAAAATACCTTGGCGGCAGCGTGCTGGTGGACGATGCCGACCAGGCGGCTTCGTTCCATTTTGAGCCTGCGCTGGAGTGCGCGGAGCACCCGGAGCTGAGCCTCGATGCCGAGGGCGAGGTCAAGTCACGCACATTCGAAGACGGCTCCGTGTACGGCATCGTCGACACGCATTCGCACATTTTGTCGAACTTTGGTTTTGGCGGCGGAGGCATCTTTCATGGTGCACCGTTTCATCGCTTGGGCGTCGAGCATGCCCTGTCCGACTGCGAGCAGTTTCACGGCAAAATGGGGCGTCGCGACTTCTTTGGCTTTGGCTTTTCAGGTGGCGCGGGCAGTCCGGACTTGGGCAGCCTGCTGCCATCGCTGATCACGGGTCAGCTGGGGGAGGACAACCATCACACCGCGGGCTATCCCGACTTTACGGACTGGCCCAATGCTCCGGTCAGCGCGACGCATCAGACCCAGTACTATCGTTGGCTCGAACGAGCTTACCTTTCGGGACTGCGTTTGGTCGTTCAGCACGCCACCACCAATCAGATCATCTGCGACTTCATGGTCGGGCAGAACTATCAGCCGGTACGGTATGCCTGCGATGATATGGTGGCCGTCGATCGCATCATCGCCGAGAGCTACGCGCTCGAACGTTACATCGATGCGCAAGCGGGTGGTCCTGGCCGCGGCTTCTTCCGGATCGTGGAGAGTCCCGAGCAAGCGCGCGAAGTCATTCGAAATGGTAAGATGGCCGTGGTGCTGGGTATCGAGACCTCGAACCTTTTCGATTGTCTCTCCGTGCCCCGCGACGGCTCTCCCACCTGCGACGCGGCATACGTGACCGCGCAGCTGGACGCCTACCACGAGCGCGGCGTGCGTGCGCTGTTCCCCGTACACAAGTACGACAACGCATTTTCAGCGGGCGATGGAAACCGCGGTTTCATCGAGCTTGGCAACTTCTTGAACAGCGGCCACTGGTCCAATTTCGTGCAGGAATGTCCGACGGGGGTGCCGTCTGTTTTCGACCGCGGCAACGTCAATTTCGGCGGTCTGAACATGCCGCGCGACAACTACATGTCGAAGCCGCCCAACGACGTGAGCGGCTTTGCGGATCGACCGATCGTGACGTTGACGCCCTATCTCGTGCGCTTGCAGCAGGGGCCTCTCGAGGGGGAGTATTGCCAGAATGCCGGTCTAACCGAGCTCGGCGAGACGTTGATCCGGGAGATGATGTCACGCGGCATGATCATCGAAATCGATCACTTGCCTCAGCGCTCCTATCAGCGCGCCTTTGAGCTCTTGGAAGAGAACGACTATCCCGCGGCCGGTACCCACGGCGCGAACTTCGAAGGGCGGCTGTACGCCCTCGGCGGCATCTCCAAGACTGGCCTTGGCCGTTGTCGTGACCCTGAGCGTAAGGGCACCATGATTGAGGGCCTGCTCAGTCGCGTCGCGCTGATCAAGGAGAACGGCGGCTACCCCGCGGAAGGGTTCGGCTTTGACCTCAACGGCTTCGCAGGCGCGCCTGGACCGCGTTTTGGCGAACGCAGCGGCTGCGACAAACCTCAAGATGGGCCTCTCACCTATCCCTTCCAATCTTATGCCGGAGACGTCACCTTCACGGAGCCCTGGGTCGGTAACCGTAAGATCGACTTCAACAACGAAGGTCTGGCCCACATCGGCTTGTTGCCTGAGCTGATTGAAGACGCGCGGCGCGACGCGGCTTCGCCCGACGATCTCGAGCCGCTATTCCGCTCAGCCGAAGGCTACCTGCGTATGTGGGAGCGGGCCGAAGCTCGCGCCAAAGAGTTGCGCGGAGACAAGCGGGCGCAAGTCACACCGCGCTGACGCGCCGCGCAGGCTTACGGTTCGCTTGGCCGGCCGCTGCCCGGACGCGCGGAGGCTTGTTGCTTGGCGACATGCGCAAGAAAACGCTCGAGCGACGAGCGCAGCTTGTCTGCTTCGGCTTGCTGATCTGGCTGCGGCACGAGCAGCTCGATCTCCGCCACCCCGGATTCTGCGCGTGTGACGTGCGCTCCTGGATCGAGACCGGTGAGCAGCCCGCGCATGGCAGCGTTGTCGGCGAGCACGGTGCAACGAAAGCGCATCACGCCATGATGAGCGGCCACATTCGCAAGCCGATGCAGCAGGAGCTTGCCAACACCCTTACCATGCATGGCGTCGATGACGGCTATCGCAGCTTCTGCGACCTCTGAGTTGTCCTTGCTGACTACGAAACGGGCGATGCCCAGGGGTTCTTCGGAACCGTCATCGCGCAGCCGCACGGCGCCAAGCGCAAAGTGCTGATTGCCATCGAGCTCGGTCAGGTAGCGCAGCTCTTCGTCACTCAGCTTGGGTTTTGCACCGAGAAAACGCAGATAGCGCGACTCCGCGCTGAGCTCCTCGAATCCTTCCAACAAGAGCGCTTTGTCATCCGGCCGAACTGCGCGCACGCGCACCTGGCTGCCATCGCTTAGCGTGACGACTTCTTCGGCAAACAAAGTAGCGGGGCTCAACATGCTCTCATGGTCTAGCTCCGATCAGACGCACAGGCTCCCCAAGGAGCCTACGGCATCGGGCCGTCGCTGATACACATCAAGGCAAAGATTTTGTTCGCACAGTTGTTGGAGAAGCTATCGATCCACGCGGTCGAAGTGCCCACGAAGTTGCCATTTTCGCCGGCTTGACCGCTGACCCTATCGCCGGAATTGGCAGTCCAGCCGTTGCAGTCAGCGCCCTTGGCCAGTCCGCTGCTGGCCGTGCCGGTCCATACATAAGATCCGACGCTGTCTCCGTTTTCACTAGCGGCCAAAAGCTGAGGCCTAATGGAGATGCCATCGACGGTCCATGGCCAAAACGTAGGATCGTTGGTCGCGAGCAGATTTCTGATGTCGTAGATCGGGCCGGTCCAGGCCACACGGTTGCGCGCGTCGATGGTTCCCGATACGGATAGCAGTGCGCGCCACGTTAAGCGTAGTCCGCTGCTCAGTGAGCCCGCCGCAGCCCGAGTATTGCAAAGGCTATCCGCGCCTGCGAGACCGCCAAGGTTCCCGTCATACTCGACCGACGTGACGAAGGCGAAATGTGGATGGTTGACCGAGAGTCCGTTCGGGGCGCTCGCTACCATGCCTCCCTCTGCGCAGAAGCGTAAGAGTGTGGCCGTGCGTTCGCCCGCCGCGGAAGGCGTGACCCTGATGTCGATGAAACACTTTGCGCCGGCCTCCAGATCGGAGGTTGCGCAGGTGTCCGTCACGATCGTGAACTCCTTGGCACTGGGACCCATGAGCGTGGGCGCCGCACATCCCGTCGCCTTACCATTGCCGGCATTGGTGATCGTAAAGCGGAAGGTGGACGAGGGCTTGGTCACCAAGGTGGGGCCAAATGCCTGCGTGTTAGGCGAGAGGGTAAGCTTGGGGAAACCCACCTGTCCTGTTCCGCCGTCTGGCAAATTCGGTACACCGCTGTCGGGCGGCATCTTCACGCCTGCGTCGCGCTCTTGAACGGTGCCGCCATCCGCGCTCGTATTGGGGCTGCCCATGCACGCCCCGTCGATGCAGCGCGTGCGGGTGCTGCACACGATTCCGCAGCCGCCGCAGTTGCTGTCATCCGTGCGTGGAGACGCACAATAGCCTGCGGTTTGGGCAGAGATGATGCCGTCATGCGCGCGCACGACCGCGGTATCAGTCGCCGGCTGGCCGACGTCAT
>JBKJIA010000378.1:0-4558 GCA_046598735.1 Polyangiales bacterium | reverse complement strand
GCTGCTCGATCAAGAGATCAAGGCATGACGCCCAATGCGGACCTTGTCCGTGTGGCTCGTGCGCTGGGCTCATCCGGACACCTTCCTGGTGACTGGGCATCACAGCAGCGTGGGACGTCGTGCTTGAACGCTTGTGTGGTATCGCTGATGCCCGGCGGTCGCCTTGACCTTAGGAGGCGAATGCCACTAGTCAGAACGATGCTGGTATGGGGCATTATCCAGGGCATCTTCGCGGACGGCGCCTTGCCCTTAGACAACAACGTCTGCGGGTACAACCCTAGGAGAAGCACGTGACCCGCAAGAAGAAGCCCACCGCCCCTCTCGCTCGCTCCTCGGCGGCCGAGTACCTTACTTTCGTGGCAGCGAGCGGCACGGGCAGCGTGGAAGCGGTCTACGCCGACGAGAACGTATGGCTCAGCCAGAAGATGATGGCGCAGCTCTACGACGTGGAGGTCCCGACCATCAACTACCACCTCAAAAAGGTGTTCGAGGACAGCGAGCTGCCGGAGGACTCAGTTATTCGAAATTTTCGAATAACTGCCGCCGACGGCAAGACCTACGACACCCAGCACTACAATCTCTCCGCCATCATCGCCGTGGGCTACAAGGTCAACTCCGAGCGTGCGGTGCAGTTTCGCAAGTGGGCCACGCGCGTCGTCGAGGAGTTCACGATCAAGGGCTTCGCGATGGACGACGAGCGCCTGAAGCGCGGCGGATCCGTTCTGAGCGAGCGCTACTTCGAGGAGCAGCTGCAGCGCGTCCGCGAGATCCGGCTGTCGGAGCGTAAGTTCTACCAGAAGATCACCGACATTTACGCGACGTCCGTCGACTACGACGTGACAGCGCAGGCCACCAAGCGCTTCTTCGCGACGGTGCTGAACAAGCTGCACTGGGCCATCCACGGGCAGACCGCAACCGAGGTCATCGTCGACCGCGCCGACGCAACCAAGGAGCACATGGGCCTCCACATCTGGACCGACGCGCCCCACGGCAAGATCCAGAAGTTCGACGTGGTCATTGCCAAGAACTACCTGAACGAGTCGGAGCTCGCGCAGCTCTCGCGGCTGGTGAACGCCTACCTCGACGTGGCCGAGGACATGGCGCTGCGCAAGATCCCCATGACCATGCAGGACTGGGAGACGCGGCTGAACCGCTTCATCGCTGCGACCGATCGCGAGGTGCTAGAAGACGCAGGTAAGGTGACCGCCGAGATCGCCCGCGCCCATGCCGAGAGCGAGTTCGAGAAGTACCGCATCGTGCAGGACCGCCTCTTTGAGAGCGATTTCGATCGCGTCGTGGCCGAGACCAAGCGCCTTGGTGACGGCGCGGCGAAGGCCACGGCGCGCAAGCGGAAGAAGCCGTGACCCTCGCGCAGCACCAGGCCGAGCGATCTTCACCTCTCAGGGCCTAGGATCGCGCAGGCTTGCCCTCTCAGGTTAGGATGGGATGACTGTGGATATCATACCGACGCAGTGGCAGACCGAGAGCCGCACCGTGGGCGAACAAACGTGCGGCTGGCGTGCAGAAAAGTCTTTCGTTTTCATGCACATAGATTCTTTTCACAAACAACTTAATAAAAAATAAGTTAGCTTCGTGGCCATGGATTGGGGCTTCTACGGCAGGCAGACAGAGCTCGCGAAGCTGCGCGCGATCCTGAAGCGCGGGCGCTCAGCTATATCTAAGCGCGGGGTCCCGGATGAGCTTCACCCACGGTTCCTGCACTAGCTGTGGGATCATACCTCACGAGCCTTATGTCCAAGGCATCATCGCAAGTCACCAGAGCGCGCGTAATTGTCCCCACCGCCCGCTCCACCGGAAACCCACCCGATCCCGAGCCAAGCACCGGCCGGAACCAAGCGGGCTGCCGCGCGTTAGTGGACGTTGGCTGCGCGCCCCTCAAGAGCGTCTTCCACGTCATCAGGTACGGCCGACAGGAAGTCGTAGCCAGTACGCTCCTCGACTTCATCGACGGTGACCAAGTAGCTCGTCCACGGTTTCGACTTCACGGTGGCGGTGTTCGGCATGATGACGGCTATGACGTGCGTGTTCGCGGTGACGTCATCGACGTCCTGCCCATCTTCGAGCACGACGATGATTTTGTATTCGGCGCTCGGCACCGCGATCCCGTGACCGAGGCTGCGTGGGTCCGTACTAAACAACCCGCCCGCGACGATGAAGATCGACTTATGCTCGGCTGTGACGAGTTTGCGCTCGTAGACCTCGAGCGCCTTCCATGTCACTCGGTTCAGCGCCGGTTCTTGAGGGTGCATGTTCGTCATCAAGAACGTCAGCGCGTTGCTCGCTACGTCGCTCGTGCGATCCGCCGACGGACACAGGTGCCCTCGATCAAGACCAGAGTGAGCGTAGTCATCAGGCTTCACGTGATAGATCCCAAGAGGCAGCTCGTCGTCCGTGTGGAATGCGTCGCTGCGATCAACCTCCCCGAGGTCATCGTCAACGAGATGCCACGCGACCCAGTTCGCAACGCTCATCTTAGGGTTGTACGAAAGCACGAATACGCCGTGGTCGATCATCACGTCATCGCTGTCGTCGCCATCTCGAGGAACACCGAGAGCGAGGTGATTGCTCGCGTCAGTCTTCTTGGGGGGCGTGGTGACTGTCGAGGCCACCGCGCTCATGGTCGGCTTCGCGTTGTCGGCCGAGGTGGTGCGGGATCGTGATGTCGCTGGACCTGCGCAACTTGCCGTTCCAAGGAGCCACAGCAAGAGAAGCCCGGCAATCCTGCGGCGCATGAGCATTCTGGAAGATGGTAACTCGAATTCGGCCTGCAGGAGTGACTATTGCGGGGCTATCTCCTCTACCCCTGTTGCGCATTCCAGAACCACTGTGCCGTGACTGCGCCAGGGTTGCGCGACGTGCGTCCAAGGCCATCGTGCTAACGTCGTCGTCATGCGCATTCAGCTTCTCTCCGACTTGCACTTCGAGTTCCACCATGATGGTGGTGGCACGCTCGCGGCGGACTGCGCAGCGCCCGATGTGGATGTGCTGGTGCTCGCGGGGGACATCGCGGTGGCAAAAGGAATTGAGCCAGCGCTCAAAGTCTTCAGCGAACGTTACCCTCAGGTTCTCTACGTGCACGGTAACCACGAGTTTTACGGCAGCACGCGGAGTAAGGTGCTGGACCTGACTCGTGAAGCGTGCGCGAGAATAGGTAATGTGCACTGGCTCGACTGCGATGTGGTGGAGCTGTCGGGACAGCGCTTTCTTGGGACTCCGCTGTGGTTCGCAGCGAGTGAGGAAGCGACGCTCTACAAGCGGTATATGAATGACTTCGCTCAGATCGAGGCTTACGAGACCTGGGTATACGAGGAGCACCGGCGTGCACGCACCTTCCTCGAGCAAGAGCTGCGCGCGGGGGACATCGTCGTCACGCATCACCTTCCTGTGTTGGGTTCGGTGCTCCAGCGCTTCAAGAGCAGCCCTCTCAACTGCTACTTTGTGTCCGACCTCGAGGAGCTGATTCGGGAACGCAACCCTGCGCTGTGGATGCACGGGCACACGCACGGTTCCGTCGACCTTACGGTCGGCAGCACGCGCGTGTTGTGCAACCCATTCGGCTACGTGCGCAGGGAGGAGAATCGCTATTTTCAGGCGCAAAGTGTGATCGAGCTGCCAGGGGTGGGAGCCTCGCTTGTCGCGGGTACGTGATGAAGGCGCACCGTCTAAGATCGATGTCGCCCGTCACCGCGCCTCAGGCAAACGCCAGGGCGGGTTCAATCGATTCTCGCCAGCATGAAACAACATCAGCGCGTGCCCATCCGGATCCTTCAGATGCGCTTCGCGCCACAGCCAGCTTTGATCCGTAGGCCCCGACTCGAACACGTAGCCGCGCGCCCTGAGCGCTGCGACCTCTGCGTCGAGCTCGTCGCACTCGAACGCGATTTCGCTGCCGCTCGGCACGCTTGGCACCATCGGCACGTTCCCAAGCAGGGAAAAGGTCGCCTGATTGCCAGGAACGACGAACCGCGCGTACTCTTTGCCGTGGTCTGAGCTGCGCACGATCATCTGCAGGCCAAGGCCTGTGTAAAAGGCGATCGAGCGTTCGATGTCGGAGCAGAATAGTAAGATCTGGTTCAGGTGCAGGGCCATCGCGCGAGGCTATCATAAAGCCTGCGTGCGACGCACCGAGGGCAAGACTACGTAAGGAGCGGCCAGCCACGATGACTGCGGCTCAGGCCTTCTTCACGAAGGCCGCCTTGAGCATGACGCTTATACCATCGACCTTACAGTCGATCTCATGGTCGCCGTCGACGATTCTGATCGACCTTACTTTTGTTCCGACCTTGAGCGACGCCGAGGTGCCTCCGAGCTTGAGGTCTTTGACCAGCACGACGGCGTCCCCGTTGTTCAGCATGTTGCCGTTGGCGTCCCTGACCACACGTGGTCCCTCCTCGGCTTCGGTTGCTGCAGCCTTGGGCCACTCATGGCCGCACACCGCGCATTCGAGGTGGTCGGAAGCTTCTAGAACGTCCGTCATGGTGCAAACGGGACAGCTTGTCGTGGTGGCCATCCGGCATGCTTAGCAGAACCCTGCCGC
>JBKJIA010000348.1:0-5973 GCA_046598735.1 Polyangiales bacterium | reverse complement strand
AGCCGTCGACAACATCACGAAAAAGGGCCTCGCCAAGGCCGCCAAGCGCGCAGGCGCGATCGCGACCGAAGGCGTTATCCACTCGTACATTCACGCGGGCAGCCGTCTTGGTGTGCTTGTCGAAGTGAACTGTCAGACTGATTTCGTGGCGCGTAGCGAGGAGTTCCTCGCGTTCGCCAACGAGGTTGGTTTGCAGATCGCATCGATGTCCGCCTTGTACGTGCGTCGCGCGGACATCAACGAAGAAGCCACCGCCAAGCAGAAGGCGCTCTTTGTTGCTCAAATGGACGAGGAAGAAGCGGCCAGTGGCAAGAAGCGTCCGGCCGAGGTCAAAGAAAAGATCGTGGCCGGCAAGATCGACAAGTGGCAGGCCGAGGCTTGTCTCGACGAGCAGGCGTCGGTGTCGAACGAAGAAGGCAAGACCATCGCGCAGATCGCAGAAGCACTCACGGCAAAGCTTGGCGAGAAGATCGCCGTGCGTCGCTTCGTGCGTTTCGAGCTGGGCGAAGGAATCGAGAAGAAGAAGACGAACCTCGCAGCAGAAGTTGCTGAGACGCTGAAGGGCGCCTGAGCGCGTCTAGCTGAGCGCGGAAAAGCGGCTCGGCTAGCGAGACTTCGCACGGCGCCGTGGCGCAAGCGCAGACAACTTGGTAGACCCCGGAGGCCGCCTGGTTTCCGGGGTTTTTTCGCAGCAAAATGGGGGAAACGAATGCCGACGAGTGAAGTCCAGCACAAGCGCATTTTGCTCAAGCTTTCTGGTGAGGCGCTGTGCGGCTCGATCGGCGGCTTTGGTGTCGATCCCACCACGCTTCACAACATCTGTGCGGAGCTGGCCGAAGTGCATGCACTGGGCGTGCAGCTGGGCTTAGTGATCGGCGGCGGCAACATCTTTCGCGGGCTCAAGGGCAGCGCGCAAGGCATGGACCGCACTTCGGCCGATTACATGGGCATGCTCGCCACCATCATCAACGGTTTGGCCGTGCAAGATGCGCTCGAAAAACACGGCGTGCCCACGCGTGTGATGAGCGCCATCCAGATCAATCAGGTCGCGGAGCCCTACATTCGTCGTCGCGCGATTCGACATCTCGAGAAGGGTCGTGCCGTGGTGTTCGCAGCGGGTACGGGCAATCCTTACTTTTCGACGGATACCGCCGCAGCCTTGCGCGCCATGGAGATCCAGGCCGACGTGCTGTGCAAGGCAACCAAGGTCAACGGCGTCTACACCAAGGACCCGATCAAGTTTCAGGACGCCAAGATGTTCCGGCGCCTGAGCTACGATCGCTTCCTGCAAGAGCGTATGGGCGTGATGGACTCGACCGCGGTAACCCTGTGTCGCGATAACAAACTACCGATTCGCGTGTTTGCCCTGGCCGAGCGCGGCAATATTCAGCGCGTCGTACAAGGTGCTGACATCGGTACCTTGGTCGCCGAGCAAGGCGAATAGCTAGAAGTTTTGTGGTAGAAATCCCAAGATTGCTGGAGGCGATTCATGATCGACGACATCCTGGGCCAGCTCAAGGCTGACATCTCAAAGTCCCAAGACGCGCTGCGTACGGCGCTTTCCAAGATCCGCACGGGTCGCGCCAATCCAGACATCCTCGACGGCGTGCGCATCGACTACTGGGGCACGATCACGCCCCTGTCGCAGGTGGCCACCGTGAGCGTGCCTGAGTCGCGCATGCTGATGGTCAAGGTCTGGGATCGCGCCAACATCAAAGCCGTCGAGAAGGGCATCATGGAGGCCGACCTTGGTCTCAACCCGATGAATGACGGTGAGTTCATTCGCATTCCGCTGCCCGCATTGACCGAAGAGCGTCGGCGTGATCTGACCAAGACGGCGCGCAAGGCCGGCGAAGAATGCAAAGTTCAGATCCGCAAGCATCGCCACGAAGCGCGCGAGATGCTGGAAAGCGTCGAGTCCGATGGCGGCGCCGGCAAAGATGACGTCGAGCGCGCGATGAAGAAGGTCGACGAAATCGTGCAGGGCGGCACGCATACGGTCGACGAGATCGTCGCGCGCAAAGAAAAAGACATCATGGTGATCTAGACGGACCACGCGCTCCGAAGGCCGACGCTGTACCCGCTAAAGGCGGCCGCAAGTTGGCTTCAGAACGGGCGCGCGATGCTTGTATAGAACTGCAGCTCGCCGCCTGTTGTTAGGCCCTGCGCGAGCCCCCCACGCAGCGTGTACTCAGTACCGTATGCCGCAGACCAATCAAAGCGCAGCTCTGCGCCCACCCCCACGGCGAGTCTGCGCATATCAAAGCGGCCGGTGTACGCATCGCCGATATCGCTGAACAGCGCCAGGTGCACGCGACGCGCGAAAAGCGGCAGCGTGTCCGCGCCTTGATTGATGCGCGAAATCAAGACGCGATATTCCGTCTGCAAGACTTCGAGTTGGTCGCCTGTCCGCACTTGGAAGCCGCGCAAACGCGCCACGTCGGCGGGCGCAGGCTCGGTGTTGATTACGTAGTCGAACAAAGGCACGAGTTGCGCAGGAAAGCCGCCTATTCCCACTGGCGTATCGAACGCTCCCGTATACGCGAACGCGAGCACGCTCTCGCGAAAATCGAAACGGAAGAATTGCTCGCCGCGCCAACTCAATCCGACGTCATTGTCGCGACTGCCGATCTTACGGTTGCGAAAGCTGGTCCGCAGCGTGAGCGCTTGACCCCACGACTGGCTGATATCGTATGACTGCCGGCGCGCAGTGGCATAGCTAAAGGTAAGGTTGATACGCGCATCCGGTCCAAGCGGAGGTAAGAGGGGAGGCGCGTAGTTGGGATCGAGCGGCACGTCGTAGTTGGCCGTCTTCTCGAGGTAACTCAGCGCATACTCCGGCCGCACGGCGAACGAATGGAGCCCGCGCGGGAAGGCAAAGCGCGTGCCGATGCTGCTCGACCAAGCGCGTGCTTGCCATTTCCAGCTGCGCCGGCTGACGTACAAATCGTAGCGATCCTGTTGGCGTATGCTTCCGCTGAGCAGCACCGGAAAGCGTGGTCTCAGATAGGCGTAACTCATGCCTGCGCCCACGTTGCCCGTTTCGAGGCTTACGGTTGCGCTCAATGAGTAAGCATGAAATCCCACGGCATCACCGCCGTATGTGGTCGCAACCAGACGCTTACCGTCCGCGTCTTCGTCCTGCTCGAGCTCCCAAGTGCGCGGAAGAATTGTGTGCAGGGGTTGATAGGGCTTACTCGCCATGACCAACGGCTGTGGCAAAGGGCGGGCTGTGGGTCGTTCGAACGAGGGCAGCGCTGGTAAGGTTCGCTCCACAGCGACGGGCAAACGGAACAGATCGAAGCCCTTGCTCGTGTAACCCACGTACACGAGCGTGCGCCCGTCTGGGGATACATCCGGCTGAAACGCGCCGCCGATCACGTTCGTGACCTGCACAAGCTCGTTCGAATCGACGCGAAACGCGTATAGGTTCGAAATGCCCGTCCGATCGGAAGCGAAGTAGACAGTCTTACCATTGGGCGACCACGCTGGACCGCGATCGAGCGCGCGATCGTTCGTGATGCGCAGTCGCTCGCCTGTCGCGATGTCGACCAGCCACAAGTCGCGATAACCGCCGCGACTGAATGCGCTGTACGCGATGCGCGTGCCATCGGGCGAAAAGCGCGGCGTAAAGACTTGTTCCATGCGCTGGCTCTGCACGAGCATGCGGCGCGTGCCTGCGATGTCCCGCAGCTCCGCAACTTCGAGATGACTCGTGCCCGCACCGTGCACTACGTACGCGACGTATTTGCCATCACGCGAGACATCGGGTTCACGCGCGCGCAGGCCATGCGTCAATCGCGTTTTATCGCGTCCACTTTGCTCGACGCTGAACAGGTCGTTGAAGAAGTAGTTCGTGCGATGAAAGTCCGGTGCGCTGTACACGATGCGAGTGCTGTTCGGTACCAGCGCGCTCTGAGCGACCGACGTAGTGCGCACGATGCGTCGCGGCACATGGCTCTGTCCATTCGCAGCAAAGGTAAGACTGCGCAGCTCCGGCACGTGCCGTTCGTCCGACACTGCATAGATGACCTCATCGTTGCTCACAAAACGCGGCGTACGCGTCAGCTCGCCATGATGCGTCAGTCGTTCTCCTTCGATGGGCCCACGGGCCATGACCTCGCTGCGCGTTTGCTCAGCGCGCGTCCGTAGGTCTTGCTCGAACGCGTCGTACAGCGCAGTGACCGTTTCGCCCGTAGCGCGTTTCATCGCGCGATTGATGCCGTAGGGCACGATGCGCTTGCCGTACTCCTCGATGAAACGCCCCAGCGCGCGTTCGCCATAGCGCTCGACGATGAAGCCTACGAACGCGCTGCCGTAGGCGTAGCGGACGTTGCCGTGGGGCCATGGTTCGCCATCAAAACCCGCCCAGTCGAGAGGCAGGATCCGGTCCTCCAGCGCATCCATGCGCAGGTACATGTCGAACAGCGTGCCGCGCCCGAGGCCACGTCCGCCGGTCGTGTGCGCGCTCTCTTCAACCACGGCGAAGCCTTCGACCAGCCAGCCGGGCAAGAACTGTTGCGGCGTGTACACGCGGCCAAAGATTCGTTGCACGAGTCGCGGCAGCCCAGTCGCATGCTCGAGGTGCACGATATGCGTGTGCTCGTGCGTGAGCAAAAGCGCCGGCCAATCGTCGTAGTCCGCCAGCGGCGACATGTCGTCGGGTGCCACCGCGTTCAGGCGGATCGTATTGTAGGGTTGCGGGGTCGCCGAGCCGTTGGCCGCACCGTCGCCGTCGCTGAGCACGATTTCCACGCGCTGGCGCAGCCCAAGCCCGAGAGCGCCCGCGACGCGCGCGTGAATTTGTTCAGCTTCTGCCGCTAGGTGCCGAGCCCAAAGCCCTAACGGTTCGTGGTAATGCAGGCGAAAATGCGGCGTTTCCAGCGTGCGCCAGACAAGCCGGTTATCCCCCTGTGCAGAGGCCCCGTGTGGGTCGGCAAGCTGAATGAGCGCGCACACCACGACCAGCGCCCACGTGAACCGGACCATTCGCTTCGCTTATACCATCCTCGCCCCAGTCACGACTTTGTGTTTGGAGATCCACCCGAACCTTGACCAAAGGGCTTGGAAACTCCTACCCTTACAAGGTCGCGCTGTTCGTTGCGCACTCAATTTGATGGAGCCTCAAGCCCCGAGAAAAGCCGCCACTCCGGTACCCACCCCGCAGCACGGTTTCGCCTTGCGCTTTATCTCGGGGAAATACCAGGGCGGCGAGTTTCCGTTGCCCTTGAATCGCGAGATCGTCGTAGGGCGATCGAGCGAGCTCGACATGGTGCTCGTCGAAGACATGGTCTCGCGACGCCACGCCAAGATCATCATCACCGATGATCAGATCTTCATTCAGGATCTCGGCTCCACCAACGGTACCTTCGTAAATGGCGAGAAGATCAAGCGCGCCAAGCTCAACGAGAGCGACCGCATCTTGATCGGCACCAGCATCATCAAGCTCGTTGCAGCCGATCCGTCATCGACCGCGGCAAGTCCGCAAAAGATGGAAGCCGTCGCCAAGAGCCGCCCCACGCAAGCGCGCACGATGTCGGGCTCGATCGACGAAGTGCCGCTGCCTGACTTGATGCAGCTCTTTTCCACGAGCAAAAAGAGCGGCGTGCTCGTGGTGCGCACCGACGAAGGCGAAGGCAAGATCTACCTTGAAAAGGGCCAGATCGTCTTCTCATCAGTCAATGATGCTGACGATGTGCAACCGCTCAAGAGCCTGATCCGAATCCTCACGTGGGAGCACGGCACCTTCGATATGGATCCCGCGGAAGAGCGCGAGTTCCCGACCAAGCTTGAGATGTCGACCGAAGGCATCTTGATGGAAGGCTTCCGTCAGATCGACGAGCTACGTCGCATCGGTACGCAGCTGCCGTCGCATCACGCCACGTTGTCCTTGGCCATGCCCGTCGTCCCGCCGCTGCGCGATCTCTCGCCCGATGAGCTCGACGTGCTGCAGCTCGTGATCAACTACGGCAC
>JBKJIA010000129.1:0-5975 GCA_046598735.1 Polyangiales bacterium | reverse complement strand
CACAAAGTAAGGGAGACACAAGTGGCAAAGATCACGATTGGACAGAAGGCAGACCGCCTCTTGAAGCTGCTCTTGGGCCTGCGCAATCCGCGCGTCGCCGAGGTGCTTCACCAGTACGGCTTCACAGAAAAGGAGTCTCGAGGAAGGCTGGCGCCGCCTCAAGGCCCTCACAGACGGCAGACTCTCCGCGCGCGCGACGCCAAAACAAGACCCTTCCCAGCTCGCCGCCCTAGACGCCTGGGAGAACCGCTGGTTCCCCATCGCCAGCGCATCCTTACGGTCACGTTACCCCAAAGTCCACGACTGGCTATTCTTGAACCTTAGCCAGACAGAGGGCGTCGCTGTTATCATATCTGTCACCACATTAGTAGACCGCCTCGGAAAAATGGCGAGCGAGCCGAGTCTTGGACAGGAGGGCGCGCAGGCGATTGCGTTGCTCGAGCAGCGCGGGTTGAACGCGGGGACGATTCAGGTGGCTAAGGACTTACTGAGTAGGCTGATAAGCATCGGGCCAGCGCAGCCGGCGGTGGAGCCGGATCCGGAGGCGCATGGTAAGGCGGAGGAGGCGATGTGGAACTGGTATCTGGAGTGGGGGGAGATCGCGCGGGTGGCGGTGGGGGAGCGGCGGTTGTTGAAGGAGATGGGGTTTTTGAGTGGGGGGAAGAAAGTGGGGGTGGTCGCCACTGACGATGAGGCCGCGGGCGCGGAGGAGACTGCAGCGGAGGGCGCGGAGTAGACGGACGATGCGCCCGGAAGCACCACTATTCGAGTACAGTCTGCCGATGGCGATCGTTCCCTGGCGGCCTTGTTCGGCACGACACCACAGTAACCACCAGTGAAACCAAGCTGCCTTGACGCTGAATCAGGTTCCCCTGCGAACCGACACCGGGCGGGAGTGACGCACCATGGCAGAACTAACTAGACTCACGAAGACGGCACTATGGACGCGCAACGCGTGGTTGGCGGCGTTGTCGCTGCTTGAGGCGCTCTGATGCGCAGCGTAGCTGCTCTGTGTTGCGGAGCGTTGGCAGTGGTGGGTTGTGGCGCCTCTACGCCCCGGACGCCGCCGGTAGCTCCGGAGCCGCCCAAGCCCACTCGCTTGGTTCTATCCGTCGGCGGACCCCGGCGGACCCGCAGGCATTGCCCCCCTTGGTGCCTTAGAGGCCATCAATCATGCTGATATCGAAATATCCTGCGTGGTGGGGACCTCCATGGGCTCATTGGTAGGCGCTCTCTACGCTTTCGATCCTGCCGGCGATAGCACAGAACACTTTCGCATTGTCACTGGGAACTACGTAAAGGCCCCACGCGATCAAGGCCGGGATCGGTCGGGTTGCCTGACCTTACGTTGAGCTCGGCGAACAGGAGCGGATTGGCGATGCTAGCGCCGACTGCTGCTGCCAGGTTGTCAGACTCTGCCTCGACAAACCCGACCTCGGTACCTTGCTCGCGGATGTATGCAGTTTCGCAGGGAACTCTAAGTTGCTCGATTGCGATTCCGCCCAAGTACCGGTCAAGCACGTCCACCAACCGCTTGTGCTCGAGCTTGTTGATGGTTACTGCGCCCGCGTCCCGAGCGAACCACGGCACAACATTACTTACTTCTACTACTTCTGTCGGTTGCACGCGCCTTGCTACCCCAGTTGCAAACCGCTAAGCAAAAGTGCCTAGAATGGTCAACTCACGTGAAGACCTCTGCCTCGCCATGCTAGATGCCACAGGAGTACTGTGTACTGAGGTGCCTGGGGCGTACTGAGCAGCTTTGAGGCACTAGCTCGGGCATTATCGTTGTCCGCATTCCATGTGCCCGCGGTGCCGTCGCCGGACTATGTAAATCTCCCGATGCACATGGCAGTAGGAGCGAGCGCATGCTCGCGGCTTCGCACTCTGGACTGGAGAAATCAATAATGGGCTTTCGCTTTTTTCATACCGCCGATGTTCACCTGGGCAGCCCATTAGTTGGCCTGCGTGCGCAAGATCCCGAGCTCGGCCAACACTTCATCGGTGCGACGCGCAGCGCGTTTGCAAACCTTGTCACCAGCGCAATCGAGGAGGAGGTTGCCTTTGTCCTAATCGCAGGCGATCTCTTCGATGGCGACTGGAAGGACTACGCGACGGGCCAGTTCTTCGTGCGCGAAGTAGGCAAGCTGACCCGTGCAGGTATACGCGTCGTGCTCCTCAAGGGGAACCACGATGCAGCTAGCGTGGTGAGTAAGAGCCTTCCGCTGCCTGACGGCGTCACGGTGCTCTCTCACCGCAAGCCCGAAACCTGCTTGCTTAAGGAATACGGTGTCGCAGTTCATGGCCAGAGCTTCCCGCACCGAGCTGTGCCTGAAAACCTCTCTCTAAGCTATCCCCATCCGCAAGCTGGTCTCTTCAACATCGGACTCCTTCACACTTCGCTCGCGGGCTACTCCGAGCACGAGACGTATGCACCATGCACAGCGGACGACTTGCAGCGACGAGGATACGACTATTGGGCGCTCGGCCATGTGCACACGCGTGAGGTGATCGGGGACACGCCTACAATCGTCTTCCCTGGCAACCTTCAGGGCCGGCACGTGCACGAATCGGGTGCCAAAGGTGCAACGCTCGTGACAGTCGATGCGGGTCGCATCACGGATCTTACACCTGTGGCACTCGATGCTGCGCGCTGGGCGGCTCCCTCGATCGACCTTTCAGGAACTGAGCGGCAACAGGATGTCGTATCCCGTGTTCGCGAAGCGATCGAGCGGGAAGCGGACGCGGCCGAAGGACGCCCGCTGGCGGTGCGGGTTTTCTTGTCGGGCGAAACCGTGTTGAATGGTGAGTTGCGCGCCGCTCGCTCACGCCTCACCGAGGAGCTGCAGGCGGTGGCTGCCCACGTTTCGGAAAATATTCTGGTCGAGAAGGTCGAATTGAAGACCAGCGAACGACGGTTGCAAGCGACCGCCGCGCTGCTTGCGACGGGCGACCTCACGACCGCACTCGATGCGGTGATCGCGAGTGAGTCGTTCCAGTCAAGCCTTACGACCGATTTGCGGGAGATCATAGACAAGCTACCGGCAGAAGCGGCAGGCAACGCGAGCACCGGTGCGTCGATGCAGCAGCGACCCGAAATCCTCGCCGCAGCCCGCGGTCTCATCATGGGACTGATACACGGTCCAGCAGGAGAACCGCCCCAGGGATCCGCTTCATGAGATTCATCGAACTAATGCTCACAAGCTTCGGTCCGTTTACCGACCGGCGCCTTACCTTCGATGCGAGCAAGCCGCTGACTGTGGTGTACGGCCCGAATGAAGCGGGTAAGTCGTCGGCGCTAGCCGCCATGATCGACGTCCTATTCGGAATCGAACAGCGCAGCCGCTATAACTTTGTCCACAAGCATGCGGCAATGCGCGTCGGCGCGACCTTGGCCGAGCGTAGCGGCAAGACGGTTAGATTCGGGCGCCGCAAGGGGGCGAAAAAGACACTGCTGGACGAACTTGATCAGCCATTAGCTGATGACGGGCTGCTTACCTTCTTAGGGACGGCTGACCGCGATCTCTTCGTCGAAGCTTTTGGGCTCGATCAGGCCCGCCTACGTGCCGGCGCTCGCAGGCTGATCGAAGATCATGGCGAAATGGGCCACGGCCTGCTTGCGGCTGCGCCCGGCATGGCCGAGTTGAGCAGAGTGCGTAAGCAGCTCGAACAAGACGCCGAGGCGCTCTTCACGATACGGAAAGTGGCATCCAAGCCTTTCTACAACGTGCTCTTGCGATGCGAGACCGCTAGGAAACAAATCCGAGACAACCTGCTGCAGGTTGAGCATGTGCGCGACGCTGAGGACGCGTACCAAGCGGCTGTGCAGAATTTGCAGAGCCGCGAAATCGAAAGGAACCAGCTTCGCCGCGACAAGACACGCAATATGCGACACCTCAGTTTGCTGCCCTTGCTGCGGCGCATCGCGGCGCTCACCACGGAAGTCGAGACGCTGGGTCCACTACCCGAACTGCCGGCCGACTTTGATGCACACCGCGAGGCCGCCGCCACCGCCCAGGCAACTGCCACGCACGAGCGGGCGTCCGCAGAGAACAGCGAGCGTGAGCTCGGCGATAGCCGTGCAGCGCTGAACCTGTCGCAGGCTGTTCTCGATCGCGGAGAGGAGATCGAACGATGGTCTCAGGCACGGCCGAGCATCGAAAAGGCAGCTAGTGACCTTCAACGCCGCATTGGCGAAATCGAGCTGCATCGTAGCAATCTGAACGAGATCGCCCGACGTCTGGGCTTGTCCGATGCGGATGCCATTCTGAAGGGAAGACCCACAGTCCTTGCCACAACGAAAGTTCGCGCCCTGATCGAGCGCTCTGTCGCTCTTGCAAGCACCCGCAATGCAGTTCAGCAACAGCACGATGCCGCCTCAGCGGCTCTCACTCAGCTTGTGCGGGAACAGGGCGAGATCGGCCCTTTCGCTGATACAAGGGCCCTCAATCGGAAACTCGCTGACATAGCCTTAGGCGTTGTCTCGGTCTCCCACCTTAGTGAGCTGGAGGGCGAGATCGCCCGCAGCGGTCGCTTCGTGACCGAAGCACTCGCGCGACTTTCCATTTCGGTCGGGTCTGTCGAAACGCTGGCCGAAATGGCAGCACCGGACCCGACCACGATTGAGCGCTTCGACGTGGAAATGCGGAAAGCATCCGACGCGATCGAGCGCCGTGTTCTGAACCGCGAAAAGGCGATACGTGATCTCGCGGACGCCGAGCAACGCCTTGGGGAGCTCGCTGCTGCGGGCGAAGTTCCCACGGTGAATGCGATAGACAGTGCTCGTACCGAGCGAGCGCGAGTGTGGCGAAAAGTGCGTTCTGCGCTTGCCGATGCACAGCCGCTCGATCGTGCAGCAGGTACCAACCTCGCAGAGCGCCACGAGGAGGTGACTGCCCATGCGGACCAGCTCGTCGACCGTCGGGCGGGCGAAGCGGAGCGCGTTGGACAACACGCCTCGGCTGTCGCGTCCGGAGAGAAAGCGGCGGCACTCGTGGCGCAGTTGGACGAAGAGCTAAAGACCGCCCGAACGGAAGTCACCCGAACGACCAACGCCTGGCAGGAGTCTTGGCAGCGGGCGGGCATCCAAGCGCTCTCTCCACGCGAAATGCTCGCGTTCTTAGACAATCGAAATGAGATTCTTCGCTATCGCGAGACCCTCGTGACGAGTCGCGAAAAGCTCCAGCGGCTTGCAATCCACGAGACCACCAGCAGGGCAGAGTTAGCCGAGGTGGCCAAGGAACTGAACGTCCAGGTTGTGACGCATGAGTCGCTCGAATCACTTCTGCGCGAACTACGCGACGTCGTTGACGACCACGCGACGCGCCGGAACGCGGCAAGTAGCCTGCGCAAGCGTATCGATGACCAAGAACACACCCTTGCCAACACTCTTATCGCCCTAGGGCAGACGGCACTGAGTCTGGACGGTTGGGAGCAGGAATGGCGTGAGGCCATTTTCTTACTCGGCCTACCTAACACGGCCGGCATTCCCGAAGCCAAGGCTGCCCTCGATTCTTGGAGCGAGGTGCCCGGGATCGCAAAGTCTCTCGCCGATCTGGAGCATCGGGTATCGCGCATCAGGGCGGACCACACAGAGTTTAGCGAAGCGGTTGAGGCTCTGGTTCGGGATGTGGCGCCAGATCTAATTGGTGAGAATTCATTTCGCAGCGCATCTGAGCTACGCAAGCGTCACGAGGAGGCGCGCACTGTCCGCCAGCAGCAAACCACTCTCGAGGAGCAGATTCGCACCGCAGGCACGCGTAAGGCGAGTGCACTCGCCAAGCAGCATGCAAGCGAACTAGCAATCGCTGACCTCCTACGCGTAGCTGAGGTCGCGAGCATGGAAGCGCTCCGTGACCTCATCCGGAAAGTAAGGCACCGCGATACACTTAGAGGCCAGGCGGCGAGTGAGCGCGCTGAGCTCGCAAAGGACGCAGCAGGTCTTGGCGAGCAGGCCTTACGGGACGAAATAGGGG
>JBKJIA010000167.1:0-10990 GCA_046598735.1 Polyangiales bacterium | reverse complement strand
TGCCACCAACAACACCAGAAAATTGGCTAGGCACCCAGCCAGTTCGATGCGCATCGTTCTATATGTCACTGGGTGTCCAAAAGCTTCACCGCTGTCGGCTCGTCTAGCGTGCGCTAGGGCCGTGCGGATGCACAACGATGCCAGGTCCGAAGGCTTTAGGCGGCGATGCGCTTGCGTGCGAGTGCCTGCGGGGCCCACTCCATCGCCTCGTGCACGTTGCCGAATACTCGGACTTCCTGGGGCGGGTTCTTCACCCAGAAGATGGCCGTCAACACCGCGCGCATCAGGGCCGACTCGAACACCAGTGCCGTACCTGCGCACCGCATGCCCGCCACAGCTTCCTGCTTCTTCATGAAGTCCGTCAGGACCTTACGCTGTGCTGCGGGCATGTCCGAGGCGCGACGCAAGTCGACGATCAGCGCGTACACATCCCGCTTCCGCTTGAGCATGTCGGCATAGGCTGCGAAGAAGGTGTTGAGCTCCTCCGTGCTTACCAGACCCTCCGGTGTCACCACCGTGACGGGCCATTGCGACGTGTCTAGTTTTATATTGGCCACTGTTACGTAAAATCTTAGCGTCAAGCCTGGGCCGTGAGAAGGGGCGTTTTTCGCATACTTAGACGCCATAAGTGGCCTTCCGGCCGCACATTCGCACACGAATTCAGGTGTCCGACGTGGGCTCCCACCAGCGCGGAATCGAAGTGGTCTGTCGGGATTGCGAAACGCTGATCCTTAGGCGACAATGATCATTAGGTAAGGATGAAATAGGGAGCAGGTGAGGACTCGGGCCTTAGAAATGGTTGTTTCGTAATGTCCCGCACCAAGATCTTGCCTGAGGTAGCGAAGGATTTCCGGAGTCTCGACATTGAAGAACAGATTGCGTTGCATGCAAGGCTCCTTTGCCTTGATCCCAGCGAATCTTGGGCTCCCCCTGGTCCCAGGTTTTAGAACTTAGGCATCAGCATTTCCCCGTCTGGTTGAACCAATATGGAAGCAGCAACAAAAATCGATTTCGTGGAGAACTCCCGGACCACCCAGTTCGGAAGGTACCGCCTGCTTGAGTCGATAGGTCAGGGTGGCATGGCGGACGTCATGGTCGCGGTCATGCCCGGCCCAGCCCGCTTCAACAAGCTCCTCGTGATCAAGACGATCCGCGAGCACATCATCCACGGCGAGGACGCGCAGTACGCGCAGATGTTCTTGGATGAGGCTCGGCTTGCAGCGCGCCTGAATCACCCGAACGTCGTGCACACCTATGATGTGGGAGACGAAAAGGGTGTCTACTACATCGCCATGGAGTACCTGGAGGGGCAGGCTCTGAGCCACGTACAACGTAAGCTCGGCCTCACTGGCCTACCTCTCGAAGCTCGCCTGCGCATTCTGATAGACACGGCGCACGGCCTCCACCACGCCCACGAGCTCACTGATTACTCCGGTCGCCCGCTGCAAGTCGTGCACTGTGATGTGAGCCCCCACAACATCTTCCTCACGTACGACGGCCAGGTGAAGCTGCTCGATTTTGGGATCGCCAAGATGCGCGATTCAGACGCGTCCACCGTGGTCGGTCAAGTGAAGGGTAAGATCGACTACATGGCCCCTGAGCAACTCAAGGGCGAGCGCGTCGACCGCACAGCCGACGTGTTCGCGCTGGGCGCCATCATGTGGGAGTTGCTCGCCGGCAAGCCCATGTCAGGTGGACGGGAGCTAAGCCAGATCTCACGCGTGCACAACCGCCTAGCCAAGCAGGAATCGACCATCCGATTCGCGATGCCGGAGCTCGATGAACAGCTTGCGCGTATCTGCGACAAAGCCCTGGCGCACGACAAGAGCGAACGATACTCGTCGGCTCTCGAGTTCGCCCGTGACCTGCAGGATTATCTGGTACGTCGCTCGCTGAGCCCGACTCCAGAGCAGCTGTCTGGAATTCTTCAGCCTGTGTTCGCGGACGTGCGCAGCCGAAGGCGGAAGCGCATTGAGGCAGCGCTCGCAAACGTCGAGCGTGAACAGACGATCACCATAGCGTCTGACCACGCGCTGCTCGGTTCGGGGACAAGGTCCACACTGCCACTGCCTGGCGTCGACACCCAGGGCGTCGCGCAAACGGGGAGCGGTCCTCACGCACAGCTGCAGAACAGTGGGTCTGTGTCTGTGCCTGTGTCTGTGCCTGTGCTTGTGCCGCCGCGCTCTAGAAAGCTGCAGAAACTGGCGATCATCGCGGTGGTTGTCGGCGTCTCAGCCTGGTTACAGCTGGGCTCCAAGCCTCAGGCAAAATCGGCTTCCGCACCTGTGTCGCGCACGGAGTCCACGATGCAAGCCGCGGTCCCGAACAATCAGGTCGCCCCGGTCGTTGCGGTCGCAGCGACCCAGGAGACCGTGAAACTGACGGTCAATGCGGCCACTCCCGGAGTTCAGGTGGTGCTCGACGGCTCCGTGATTCCTCAACTCCCCTTCGAGGCGAATGTGGCCAAGGACAACGCCATCCACAAGATCGTGGCGTCCGCCCCCGGTCACCAGACCATCACCCAGATGCTCACGCTAGACCGTGACCGACACGTCACGTTCGAGCTTCCGGTGGCCGCGGAAGATGCGCCCACAGCGCGCAGCCGCAAACGGGTATCGAGGGCTGTCGCGACGTCGAATGGCGCCGCCGTGGCGCGCGCCTCAGACGACATGCGGCCCGGCCAGGAGATGGACCGCCAGGAAAGCGGCGCGGCGGAAATCATCGATGAAGATCCTTACCACTGACCAACTATAGTTAGTTCGGCCGCAGATAAATTCTTCATCCGATCGGACAATCGGTGAAGGTTTTGCCGGCCTCCGGACATTGAGGGTGTGCCCGAATCTATGCGAGTAACGACCCCCCAACAGTGCGATCGTGGCAAGACGAGGTCAGACTCCCGCTGGACCTTGTCAACCACGCGCGCGATTCAGCGCTGCGCCCTCGTGTGCGCCAGCGTCGTCGCCTTGGCGTCGCAGTACGGCTGCGTGACCGGAGGAGAGGTGCCCGCAGGCCCGGTGCCCACTGGCCGCGACCAGGTGGGGGCGCAGCCTGGCGATCCGGGGGGGCCTGGCAGCTCATCGGCTTTCCGGTGCGATAGTAAGGCAGCCGTCGATCCGGGGCCCGCGCCACTGCAGCGTCTGACGCCCGCTCAATATGCGGCTACCGCGCGCGACCTGTTCGGAGCCGACCTCAACCTGGCGGGTGCCCTACCGGCCGAGGCCTCAGCGAGTCACATCGGACTCGCCCAGCCGGACCCGTCGCTGGTAGACGTCGAGAACTACGCTGCGGCGGCCCATCGCGTTCGTGAGCACATCGAAAGTAACGTGGCGAGGTTTGCGCCCTGTGCCGCGGGTGCGGACGCCTCGACCGCTCGCACTTGCGCGCTTCGTTTCCTCGAACGGCTCGGCCCGCGCATCTACCGCGGCTCGCTCGCTAGCAGCGACATCGAAGGACTCCTGACGGTCTTCAGCGTGGGCTACCAAGGTTCGCGTTATGCAAACGGCATCGGCCTCATGGTGCAGGCGATGCTTCAGGCCCCGCGCTTCCTGTACCGTCCGGAGCTGGGTGACCTG
The DNA here is from genome assembly GCA_046598735.1 of Polyangiales bacterium. Lineage (GTDB taxonomy): Bacteria > Myxococcota_A > Polyangia > Polyangiales > DASUME01 > DASUME01. The sequence continues at coordinate 7,418 of JBKJIA010000167.1, read as the reverse complement.
GCGCGCGAGAGCGAAGCCGCGGTCCCGCTGACGGGCTACGAGGTTGCATCGCGTCTATCGTTTGCGTTCTGGAATAGCGGCCCCGATGAGGCGCTGCTCGAAGCGGCCAGGAGCGGCACGCTCGACACATCCGAAGGCGTCGCGGAGCAGGCGCAGCGCCTCAGCGCGGACGCCCGCGCGCAGCAGTCGTTTCGTGACTTCCTGCGCGTCTGGTTCGGACTTTCGGACTGGGATGCGGTCGAGAAAGACCCGCGCGTGTTTCCGAGCTGGTCGGACCAGACTCAGGTTCAGCTCGACAGCCAGAGCGAAGCGTTCTTCGATGCGGTCCTGTTCTCGGGCGACGGCACGCTCGCTTCGCTCTTCGAGCTCGACCCCGCGCCGTTTGCGCCCGCGGGCATGGAGGACTGGATGGCTCAGGGCGACGGCAGCGCCAAGGGACTGCTCTCGCTGCCTGCGCTTTTGAGCCGCCACGCCAAGCCGACCGAGAGCTTTCCCATCTACCGCGGGCTGTTCGTGCGCGAGCAGCTGCTGTGTCAGACGCTGCCATCTCCCCCGAACAACGTAGGAAAGCCGCCTGAGCCCGCGACCGGCGTGACTAGCCGCGAACGCTTCGAGCAGCACTCACGTGATCCCGCGTGCCAAAGCTGCCACACCCTGATCGATCCCCTGGGTTTTGCCTTCGAGAACTACGACGGCATCGGACGTTTTCGGAAGCTGGAGGAGGGACACCCCATCGACGCGAGCGGCCAGCTCACCGGGACCGACGTGGATGGGAAATTTGGAAACCTTGCTGAGCTCTCGGACCTGCTCGCGACCAGCGAGACCGTGCGGGCATGCACTACCCGGCAGTGGTTTCGCTTCACTATGCAGCGTTTTGAGCAAGCGGCCGACGGTTGCTCGATGCAGAGCCTAGCGCGGGCGTTTGCGGAGTCGGGCCAGAGCTTCGGTGCGCTGCGCACCGCGATCGTCCAGACCGCTGCATTTCGCATGCGCCGAAAGACCTTACCGGAGGACGACCAGCCGTGAGTGATCACTCCAAATCGAATCGCAAGCGGGCGCGCGAGCGCCTCCAGGAACGCAGTGAACGGGTTCAGACGCCCATCAGCCGCCGGGGCCTGTTGCAAGGTCTCAGCGCGGGCGCGCTCTGCCTGACTCTGCCTATCTGGCAGCGCTTGGAGGTGCACGCGCAGGCCGCGCCCCCGCCGCAACGCTTCTTCGCGTTCTTCACCCCTAACGGCACGATGAAAGCCAAGTTCTTTCCGACTGTGGCCGATAAGCCCACGGGGTCGCCGATCCTCGCTCCCCTCGCTGCGTTCGCCTCAAAGATCAACGTACTTAAGGGCGTGCACATGCACTCCATGATCGGCGACAACAAGCCGGGCGGTCCTCATATGAAGGGACCGGCGGCGATGCTCACGGGTGGCTGGCTGCTCGAGGGTAGCTACCCAGGGGCCGGAGGTCCTGCCGGCTTAGGCAATCGCATCAGCCTCGACCAGGCCCTCGCCAACGAGATCGGCAAGCAAACCTCCTTCCGATCGCTCGAGTATGGCGTGGACATGCGGGGACAGGATCCGCTCATGCACATCTCGTACCGGGGCCCTAACCAGCCGAATCCGGCGGTCGACGATCCGCGTGTGATGTACGAGCGAATCTTTGCCAACTTCGCACCCGCTCAAGATGCCGCTGCCGTCCAGCGAAGGCGCGAGGAACAGACGATTCTCGATTACTCCAAGGCTGAGCTGAGTACCCTCAAGGGTCGCTTGCCGAGCGAGGACCGACCTCGCCTGGAGGCGCACCTCGAGCACATCCGTTCGATCGAGAAGCGACTCGATGTCGTCATGCGGGACTGTAAGGTACCGGCGCGTCCCGGCACGCTCGACATCAGGCTGGACGACAACTTCCCCGCAATAGGCAAACTGCAAATGGACCTCATGTTCCAGGCCCAGGCCTGCGACCTCACGCGTGTGAGCACCTTCATGTGGTCGAACGCAGACAGCTGGCAGCGCATGCCCTGGCTGGGGATCAACGACGAGCACCATGCGCTTTCGCACGAGGAGTCGAACGCGGTTTCCGCGGAAAAACTACTGAAGATCAATACCTGGTACATGCAGCAGCTCGCCTATTTCCTGCAGCTCTTGCAGGCTACGCCCGAGGGCGCCGGCAGCATGCTCGACAACAGCCTCGTGCTGTGCGGCAACGAGCTCGGGCAGGGCAACCATACGCACATGGACATCCCGTGGATCCTCGCGGGATCCGCGGGTGGACGCATCCGAACCGGCCGTTTCACAGACTACGGCGACAAGCCCCACAACAACTTGCTCCTTACGGTGCTTCACGCCTTCGGCATGACATCCGAGACGAGCTTCGGGGCTCCCGAACACTGCACGGGCATCCTGCCGGGTCTATTGGTGTAGGACCTCTTGCGCAGTTGGATTAGGCGGGGGCCTCGGCTCCCTTCTTCCACCGTTGTGGGACAGGGGCCGGGGGCATAGTCGTTAGCAGCTTTCCACCCAACGCCCTCCCCATCTCTGCCCCATCTCTGTGGTCGTGAGCGTGAGCGTGAGCGTGGTCGATTCGAGCAACCGACAGCACCGTGGGACGATACAGAGCCAGAGGTGAAACGGTGCTCGGCGACGGGGGAGCGGGACAGCCGCTCACGCTCATGCTCACGCTCACGTCGCTTGACTGCGACCGAGAGCTACTAACGCCTATGGGGGCAGGGGGTGAGGGCGCAGCAGCGGACCGGCATTGTACATTTCGGCTTGGGAGTGAGGTATTGTTCAGGGGACTTGCTTTCCATCCTTCCAGAGCACCTTGCCGGCGGGTAGAGCCATGGTCGCGGGTAGAGCAATGGTCACCGTGCGGTCGCCATGGACCTCGAGAATGGCGCCAGCGTTAGGGGTAGTGCCGCTAGCCCAGGCCGACGATGACGAGCCCGAGCTCTTGACACGGAGCACGAGATTGCCGTCCGATCCTTGCATCCACACTCTAGCCCCCATCTGCCCATCACTCACCCAGGTATCCACGCCGTCGACACGAATGTGCAGACGGCCGATCTTTAGGTTCTCCGGCGGCGGCGTCACCGATTCCTCCTCCAAAGCAAAGCGCACGCGGTCGTCGATGGGGCCGCAAAGGTACTCTCCCGCGACCAGCGATTCATTCATCAGCAGCTTGGTTTTTGGATTGCAACCGCACGTGCCGGGTTGGAGCTTGTTCGCATCTGTGTCGCACTTGTCGACGCAGGCCGCGGTCCCGTCGCCGTCCTGATCCACATCAGGATTGCCGCACCCACATTGGCCCTTGGTGGTTTTTGCGGGGTCGCTAGGACATTCATCGATCACCGCAACATCGGGCATCGAGCCGGCGTCCGCGGGGCCACCAGCATCCATCCTGGTGCCACTATCCCGCGCCCCACTATCCCGCGGCCCGCCATCCTCGCGTTCTTCGTCGGTACCGCCACAAGTGGAGGTGCCCAACATATTGAGGACGATCGTTTGCCTCGTCGGTATTTTCACGCTTTCGCAGGCGCTGGCGATGGGCTTACCGTTCTCATCCCAAGCAGTGCCTGCGAACGCGTAGAGCCCTGCCGGAAGACCTTGCGGACGGGAACCTGGCTCCTCCCACGTCGACGTTAGGGTCTCGAAGGCAACCGGTTCTGTGATCGGGCAGCCGCCCTTGGCCACCCGAAGCTCAACAGTCTCCGTTCGGTCGGCATCCGGCTCGCACTGGAACCTGAAGTCCCATGTGACAGGTACAGCCTCCACCAGGGGAGAGCACGACCCTAACCCGACGCATAGAAGGGCGCTGATCGTGAGCTTTGACCCACATTCAAGCAGATTGATGCCACGGCTCTGGGCTTGTCTCGTATTAGGGTTCACGTCTTATTAATGTCGCATGCCCTGAGAGCCTTCGATATCTATAAAAACGGTCGGTTGGTATGTTGGAAGTCACCAACGCACCCACGTCAACGGCCGAGTTGGTAAGGTACGTAGGTGACAGCCTGCGACAGTCTTCACCGCGAGAGATCCGAGGCCGTTGAACTTGTTGGGTCCACCCCAACCCGTTTCTACAATTTAACCCCATCCTTCCAGAGCACCTTACCGGCGGGTAGAGCAATGGTCGGGGGTAGAGCAATGGTCACCGTGCGGTCGGCATGTACCTCGAGAATCGCGCCCATGTTGGCCGTCCCGGCGGCAGTGCCGCTTGACCAGGTCGACGGTGGGAGCGGCATCACCGGGGTATCGGCACGGAGCACGAGATTGCCGTCCGATCCTTGCATCCACACTCTGGCCCCCGGGCTCCCGCTCACCCAGGTCTGCACGCCCAGGACACGAATGTACAGACGGCCGAGTTTTAGGCCCTCCGGCGTCACCGATTCCTCCTCGAAAGCAAAGCGCACGCTGTCGTCGATGGGGCCGCAAAGGTACTCTCCCGCGACGAGCGATTCACCAGCCAGCAGCTTGGTTTTTGGATTGCAAGCGCACTTGACCTTGTTCGCATCCGTGTCGCATTTGTCGAGGCAGGCCGCCTTCCCGTCGCCGTCCTGATCCACATCTGGATTGCCGCACCCACACTGGCCCTTGGTGGTTTTTGCGGGGTCGCTAGGACACTCGTCGATCACCGCAACATCTGGCATCGAGCCGGCGTCCGCAGGGCCACCAGCATCCCGCCTGGTCCCACTATCCCGCGCCCCACCATCCTCGTCTTCTTCGTCAGTGCCGCCGCAAGTCGAGGTGCCCTGCATATCGAGGACGATCGTTTGCCTCGAGGGTATTTTCACGCTTTCGCAAGCGCTGGCGATGGGCTTACCGTTCGCATCCCGGGCAGTGGCTTCGAACGCGTAGAGCCCTGCCGGAAGACCTTGCCGACGGGAACCTGGCTCCTCCCACGTCGACGTTAGGGTCTCGAAGGCAACCGGCTGTGTGATAGGGCAGCCGCCCTTGGCCACCCGAAGCTCAACAGTGTCCGTTCGGTCGGCATCCGGCTCGCACTGGAACCTGAAGTCCCATGTGACAGGTACAGCCTCCACGAGGGGGGTGCACGACCCTAACCCAAAGCATAGAAGGGCGCTGATCGTGAGCTTAGACCCACATTCAAGCAGATTGAGGCCACGGCTCTGGGCTTGTCTCGTATTAGGGTTCACGTCTTGTTAATGTCGCATCTCGTGAAAGCCTTCGATAGCTCTAAGAGCGGTCGGTTGGTATGTTGGAAGTCGCCAACACGCTTCATTTCAGCGGCTCAGCGGCCGAATTGGTAAGGCACGTAGGTGACGGCTCCTGCGATAGTCGCCACCGAGACAGATCCCAGTTCCTTGCTCGAGCTTTGCCTAGCCAAGCTGAACTTGGGCGATCCGATCGATGCGTTCAGCGCCACTGCTACGCCCGCGCCGCTGGTGGCATCGGCGTCGGAATCTGCACTCTTGTCCGCTGCGAGGTACACGATGTCGACTTCCGGGTCCTTCGCCACGTCCGTGACACTTACATCCGCGGAGAGATCTCCCAGGCAATCGAGTACCTGAAAGAGCACCACCCCTCGCTCGGTCAGGTTGACCTGGGCGCCGGCCGCCTGGGCGATCTTGGCGACGTCCCCAGCGCTTAGCATCGTCACCTCAGCAACCGATGGGTCCGCATTCAGGGGCGTCTGAAGCTGGTAGTAGGTGTCGATCAAAGCCTCGCCTGTGAGCTTGACGAAGCCTTCGAACCCGGGATCGACGACCACATCGACGACACCGGCTTGGTTCGATCGGAACGGACCCTTCATCTCCTCACACGTGGGGCGAGCGCAGGCAACGGCCGTCACCGCGCTGGAGGGCACCGTCCCGCTTCCCGCGCGCATCGAGATCTTCATCCGCAGCGTAACCTCGCCCGAGCTCGCAATGGGTTCCTCCGGCATGCTGTCCACGCAGCCCCAGCGGGCCGTCTCTTCTGCCTCGCACTTACCACTAGCGCACACCTCGCCAAGCCCGCACTGGGCCGCGCGCACGCACACTGTCGCCTGGCTGCTAAGCAGGCAGAAGTTGTTCGCGCTGCAGGTCCTCCCCGCGCCGCAATCCAAGTCCGTGTCGCATTTCTGGGTATCCAGGTCAGTCGCCAAGGTGCAACCTGCAAGGAGGAGTAGTGCCGCGATCGCGATGCGCATTTAGAATCGTCCCTTCAGCAGCAACTGGCTCCCGCTGATGCCGAGCCGCACGCCTGAGCGCTCATCGTGCTTGGAGCCCCTGCCGAGTAGCCAGAAAGTGACGCCCGTCCCTGCAGCCGCAAGCGTGAGCCCGGCGAGCACGTCCACCGCCACCGCCGTTCGCCATGCGTTGGCCTGGTGCACGGCCACCAGGTTCGGGTCTACGTCTGTAGTATCGAGGTCCTTTTCGTAGGCATCCATCTGGCGTTTTTGGAGCACGATTGCCACGACCGTACCCGCGGCCAAGGCCCCGGTACCGATGAGGCTCCAGAATGCGATCTTGCGGTAGAGTGGTCTTCGCGACTCCTTCTCAACAGGTTCAAGTGACGCAACGGGCGCACCGGCCGCAGCGGGCCCAGTATCAGGAGCGGGAGACGCAGCAACCGCGGCCTCTTCGGCGCTTTGCTCCAGCTTGAAGTTGAGCTCGCGGACATCTCCCCCAGCCACATCGAGGACCTTCGAATCCTCCTGGCCGGCGCTGCTCCGCACGCGCACCACGTGCCTGCCCACGTTGACCGCGAGCCCCTCGGCTAGCGGACTCTTGCCCACCGGCTCCTCGTCGACGAAGATTTCAGCCCCCTGCAGATTAACCGAGATGGTGAGCACGGCGATTCGTTCCTGCAGGCCGGCCAGTTGCTTTTCGACCTTCTCACGCCGCTCGGGGGGAACATCGGTGCCACCCACATCAAGGTAGCGGCGGAGCGCGTTGCTCGCGGCGAGATAGTCGCCCAGCTCCAGATGGGTCTGTCCAATGTTGGAGAGCAAGGCAAAGTGCGGCCTGAGCTCGTACGCGCGCTGGAACTCGATCAGCGCTGCCCTAAACGCGCCCTCTCGGAACAGCGTCACGCCCCGACGGAAGCGCTGACTGGCTTCCCGGGTGGCATCGGTCGCCTCGACGCTATCCGGCTCCGCCCGCACCGTCGGCGGCGCTGGCAGGGAAAGCAGAATGGTGATGACCAGGTACAGAAACACTCTCATCAGCGCAGATCCTTTGGTCGAGTCTTGGGCGCGGTAGGCTTGGTCACCATGTTAACCTGGCCGATGCCCCAGTACGCAAGGTTCGCGACGCGAAAGCGCGTGGTCTACTGAGCAATACATGTGTACGCGACCAGCAATTTCTTCGAGCCTGAGCAGCCCGCGAAGGGAAACTCCGGCGCCGCAACGGAGAACTCGCAGTTGTTCTTGCCAAGGCACTTCCCCTCCACGGTGCTCCTAGCTCCGGCAACGTCGCAACCAGCGGT
>JBKJIA010000013.1:0-3906 GCA_046598735.1 Polyangiales bacterium | reverse complement strand
GTTCCGGTTACGCGGCGTCTAAGCATGCTTTGCATGGGTTTTTCAATGCCATGCGCGCCGAGCTCCACGACCAGGGGATCTCCGTGCTGATCGTATGCCCAGGGCGCGTGAGCACAGAGTTTTCAGTAGCCGCGCTCGAGGGCGATGGGCGTTCCCACGGTAAGGCCGATCCGAGCTCGATGGCGGGCGTCACCGCGGAGGAGTGTGCTCGTCAAACACTCAGGGCGCTCGATGCCGGCAAAGCAGAGGTCGTGGTGGCCAAATGGGAAGGTGTGGCCGTGGCCTTGAATCGCCTTAGCCCGGCGCTGCTGCGGACTGCGCTGCGCAAGGCCAAGATGACGTAGCTGACGCCCGAGCAGCGGCGATCAGGGCAAAGGCTTCTGGCAGGTCTTGGTCGCGCCACAGAAGCCCGAGCAACACTCCTGATTGACCCCACACGGTATGCCGTCGGGTTGACATGCGGGTGATGCAGCGCAGTTCCGATCACAGCCGCATGGTCCAAACATCGGATCCGGATCGCAGCTGGGCGAAATGTCGCAAGCGCAGGTCGCGCCACCGTCGCACGAGATACCGTCGTCGATCAAACCGTCACAGTCGTCGTCCATGTTATTGCAGATTTCGGACGTAGCCATGTTCTGCATGCAGCTCGGTTCGGTTTGGGACTGGCTGCATTGCCAGTGTCCGAAGGCGCATGCGCCCACGCCGCCTGCGCCCTGAAGGTTGCAGCTCGGGCCGTATCCGTCGACGAAGCCATCGCAGTTATTGTCGAGCCCGTCGCACAGGTCCGAGCTCCCAGGGTTGACGGCACCGTTGGCGTCGTCGCAATCGCTGGTGCAAAGAGAAAAGCCGTCGCCATCACGGTCGCTGGGAACGCACGACGTGCCTGCCCGATCGTCCGGTAGCTGCGAGAACACGCGCAATATGTAGTTGGTGGGAAGCTTGCCGTGGACGGCGAAGAAGTACGTGCCCGCCGGCAAGACTTCCTCGAAGTAACCACCGCGGCAGGCCCCTTGCGGCCCGAAGTTCGCACAGCTCGTGGCCATGACGATGTTCATGCCTTGGTTGCCGGCTTCGCCCAGATCCAGGTGGACGCGTCGGCTTTCCGCAATGGTAAGGCGATAGAAACGTTCGACGCTGCCGCCGCCAAGAGGGTCGCCGTCGCCACAGCCCACGCTGCCATCGTCGCCGTAACCCATGAGACTGTGCTGGAAGATGCCGCCGTTGGCGCCGTTGCTGAGGTCGACTGCGAGAGAGCATACGTCACCGGCCGGCACTGCTGCGCAACCGTCCACGTCGGCATCGTCTGTCAGACCGTCACAATCGTTGTCGAGGCCGTCGCCGCAAAAATCGCGACCTTGAAAGTCGGGTTTGAAAATCGGCTCGCACAGGATGCCCTGCGCGGTGCACAGTTGGCGGCCTTCGGCGCATATGCCCGATTGTTGCGGAACGAGGCAGGAGACACTCAGGTTGTCGACCTTGCCGTCGCAGTTCTCGTCGATGCCGTTGCATCCTTCACCTTCGCTCGCGTTGTGATTGATCAACGGATTGGCATCGTTGCAGTCGCCTGCGCACAGCGTTTCGCCATCCGAGTCACCGTCGGGTGTGAGGCAGCCGGTGGGAGTCTGGAACGCGAGCGAGAACTGATAGGCGGGGTTGTTGTTCGAACCGTCATGCTCGACGGCGAGTAGATAGCTGCCAGCCTCGAGGCGGTCGTGACCTCCGAAGGCGCACCGCAGCGGTTGCAGCTCGCAATCCTTGTAGAGTGAGAAACGCGCGGCGCTGGGGAAGCTCGTTTGTTGCAGGATGAGCTCGGTGCCGTTGCCTTCCACGTTGAACGCGTAGAAGACTTCCGCGCCGTCGAAGCCGCAACCGCTGGTCGCGTCGTCGCTTGCGTTCGCTAGCGTGCCCGAGAACGTGCCACCGCTGCCGATCGGGATACCGTTCGTACACGCTTCGCCGGGATCATTCGCGCAGCTCGCTTCGTCCGCGACGCCATCGCAATCGTTGTCGACGTTATCGCCGCAGAACTCCTGAGTGGGATGTTGGATGGAAGTGCACTCTGTTTGTTGTCCGCAGGAGGGTCGGCCGAGGTTGCAGGCGCCGGGTAAGCCGGTGCTGCAGGTATTGGCCAAGTCATCGACGAAACCATTGCAGTCATCATCGATCAGGTTGCAGGTTTCGAGCGCACCGGCGTGCGTGCCTGGTCTGGTCTCGTCGCAATCGCCCCGACAGATCGACACGCCGTCGCCATCGCTATCGCCTGGAATGCAGACTTCAGGATTGCCGCGCCCGTACTGCAGCGTGAAGGTAGCGCCGGCCGACGGGCCTTCGACGAACACGTAATAGCGCTGGTCCCCCGGCAGCTTGCCGCGGAACTGGTTGCTGCCGAATGTGCAGAAGCTCGAGCCCGGAGTGGGCGAGGGACAGCCGGTGGGGAAGGTGCTGCCAGCCGCGGTGGCGATCAGAGCGAGCGACACGTCGGTGAGCGGCGCGCCGATCACGTTCAAGATCACTTCGTCGTTGCTGCCTGCGGGTAGATCGAAATAGTAAACACGATCGCGCGTCGCACTCGGACCGCAGCCCGATTTCAAGTCGTTGACCGCGCCGATGCTGCCGCCGAACACGCCACCCGCGGAGATGTCGATCGCATTGCCGCAGGTCTCGCCGGCGCTCGCGCATGCAGGGATCGGATCCTCTGCACACGTGAGCTGGCAATCATCATCGTCGACATCCTGGATCTGAGCATCGCAGTCGTCGTTGCTCGCATTGCCGCAGATCTCCTGAGACATGCATTCGGAAGCGCCACCACAGCCTGTGCCGTCGCCGCCGCAGCTCGTATCGCTCTGATCGCTGCAGCCGTCGCAGTCGTCGTCGAAACCGTTGCCGCAGATTTCGCTTGGCGCGCACTGCGGTGTGCCGCCGTTGCACAAGCCGCCCGCCTGTTCGGGCACGCGCTTGATGTACATCACTGGCTGGCTATCGGGCGGCGTTTGGCCCGGAAGCCACGTCACCTTCGCTTGCGTGCCCGCGACCACGAGTGCCCCGGTAAACGAATGGATGATCCCGCCCTCGAGGATCGTGAACTTGATGTTGCCGTTCTCGATCGAGTAACTGCCTTGATTTTCGCCACAGTAAGGTCCGGCCAAAGGAGCGTAAGGTTTGTCATCGAAAGAGTGCAGGAACAGAGCTTGCCCATGTCCGGTGAGGCCAAAGCCACTGTTCGACAACTGAGTGCAGCTTTCGCTCGCGCACTCCCACCACACGCCTCGAACCGAGCCTGCCGCTGGCTCGAGATCACACACGTTGTTCTCATCGAAGAAACCATCGCAATCATCGTCCTGAGTGTTGCAGACCTCGGGGCCTCGCGGAGTGCACGCAGCACTGGCGGGAGGGCAGCTCAGTCCATCGTTGAGCAGTCCGTCACAATCGTCATCGATGCCGTTGCAAACCTCGAACAACGGGAAGCATGCCGTGGCAGTTCCACCATCCGGTATGCCCGCGTCCGTGCCGCCGTCGGCTGCGTTGCAGCTGAGGCCATTGTCGACCTTACCATCGCAGTCTTGATCGGTTCCGTCGCACGTCTCGATGCCAGGCGCGCCTGGCGTGCCTGCGCATACCACGTTGATACCGTCGGCCGCACATGCGAAGCGGCCGCTCGCCCTGCACGGGCCAATACCGACCGTGCATTCACCGACTAGCGTGTAATCTTCGTCCACTGCCTTGTCGCAGTCCTCGTCGACGCCGTTGCACAGCTCTTGCGCTTCAGGGTGCACGCTCGGATCGGCGTCGTTGCAATCGAGCTGGTCGACCGAGTAGCCGTCGCCATCGCAGTCGTCGTTGAGCGGACCGTCCACGCAATCTTCATCGAGTGCGTTGCCGCAGATGTCTTCCGCCGTGGGATGCACG
>JBKJIA010000544.1:0-11570 GCA_046598735.1 Polyangiales bacterium | reverse complement strand
CATCACGGGTTCGTATGCGCGACGCGCCGAATACATCGGCGATGTCGATGGCGATGGTCACAAGGACCTGGCGATCAGCGAAGAAAACTTCAGCGCAGCCGGCCAACATGGCCGCGTGATCGTATTGGGCGAGTGCAGAGCGCCATGAGCGCACGCCGCAGGCGACGGTCGGCCGTCTGCTCGTTCGTGTTACCCTCGCGCGATCGATGATACGCATGCGCGACTTCCAATCGCTGTCCGTACGCAGCGCGATGATCGTGATCGCCACGGGTCTGATGGCCGTCTGCGCCACGGCCTTACTAGGCGCCGTGCGTTTCGCGGCCGTGCCGGACTCCGCTCCCGGCGCCGGAATCGTAGCGGAGGCCGCCCGCGATTTTTATGCATCTTTAGGCGTAATTGGTACGTTTTTCCTGGCTCTGTCCGCGGTCGCGGCGTGGTTTTCCGCACGAGCCGTGGCGGGTGACGTGCGCTTCGTAGCGCGTCGTGTGCGTGCCATTGCTGAGCAAGGTGACCTCGGCGAGCCCGTCGCCATCCGCATGCTCGACGAAGTCGGCGCACTCACGCGCTCCTTCGAGCAGCTGCGGCAGGGCTACCTCGATCAGCTGATCCGCGAACGCACGGCCCGGCGCCAAGCCCAAGACGCCGACCGCTACAAATCCGAATTTCTTTCGACCGTCAGTCACGAGCTGCGCACACCGCTCAATGCGATTTTGGGCTTCTCACAAGTGCTGCTGGCCGAGATCGAAGGCCCACTTACGGAAGGTCAGCGCGAAGACTTGCGCATGATCCGAGCCTCCGGCGAGCACCTCCTCGCACTCTTCACGAACGTGCTCGATTTCTCGGCCCTGGCCTCCGGTCGCATTCAGTTGCGACGGGAACGCATCGACATACGCGAGATCTTGGAGGAGGTCGCTTCCCTGCTCGAAGCCCAGAAACAAGGCAAACACGTCAACATTTCATGCCGCATCGCAGAGGGCCTACCGGCGCTGCACGCGGACCCCACGCGCTTGCGCCAAGTAGTGATGAACCTGGCCACCAATGCGCTCAAATTCACGAAAAAGGGCGAAGTGCGCCTGGAAGCAAACGCCTCCAGCGCCGGCCTGACGATCGGCGTGAGCGACACTGGCATCGGTATCGCCGAAGAAGACCTACCCTTACTATTTACCGAATTCTCTCAGCTCGGTACGCGTGAGGGACGTCGCGGCTCCGGCCTAGGCCTGAGCATCGTCAAGCAACTTGTCGAGCTCCACGAGGGCCGCATCACGGTCGAGAGCGTGCACGGTCAAGGCTCGACCTTCATCGTCTACTTACCCTTCAAACGCAGCCTGGACTCGTTACCATGAGACGCCCATGAGACGTCCCGCGCAAAGCATCGTCCCCTCGCTGCTCACCAAGCCTGCGTCGCCCGCACGCATGATGCTGCTGTTGGTGTTGTCGAGCTACGGCGTGGGCGCGGTGCTGGCCGTGTTCACGCTACTTGCCACACCGTTCGTGCTCGCGTTGCCCGGCCTGGACGCGATTGCGGTTTTTCGGGTCGCGATGGCGCAAGGCATCGTGGCCGGTCTGGCGCTCGTCATGGTCACGTTGCGTGGCGTACGCCGCATGCATCCGATCTATCGCGCCTTACTGTATGGCCCGCGCAGCGCAGCCCACGACACACCTCCCAACGAAGATGCCGTACGCGCCGCCTTCGAGTGGCCTGAGCATGGCGTTTGGATCAACACCGCCTGCGCCCAGCTTGTGCCGATCGTCGACGCGCTGGGCATCTTACCGATTTCGGGTTTGAGCGGCTGGTCGCGTCTGTCCGTGGACTTTCTCTCGATCGCCGTCGCCGCCGCGGGCTTGCATCCCTCGATCATCCTGTGGCGTCAGATCGTATGGCGCTGGCTCGGTCGCTTGCACCCCGAAGACATTCGACTGCCGAGCGATCAAAAGCTCGGTCAACGTCTGGCCTTTACGGTGTCGCTGCCGGTCGCGGTCGTCGGTGTCGCAGCCGTGGTCGTGCTCGCCTCGCATCTGCTCGCTCTGCGCGAACGCGTCGTGCCACGCGTTCAAATCGGTTCCTTTTCGCTTGAGCTCGATGTCACGGCGGCGGTGCTCGCATCCGGCATCATCGTGGCAAGCACTGCGATCGCGTGGCTGCTTGCTCGCAAGCTCGGCGACGAGCTGGCGCGCGATCTCACCGGCCTTACTGTTCAGATCGAACGCGTGCGCAGCGAGAATGCTCCGCTCGACGAGGCAGCCGTGGGCAGCTTCGAGCGCCTCGCCACCACGCAGGCCGGGCGCGACCTCGCAAGCTCCCTCGGCGAGCTGGCGCGGCGTTTCGCCGAGATGCGCGAAAAAGAGCAAAAAGGCCGGCTCGCCATGGAAGAAGTGCAGCGTCTGCGCACGCAGTTTCTCGCCTCCATGAGCCACGACCTGCGCAGTCCACTCAACTCCATCCTCGGCTTTTCGCAGTTGATAGCCTCCGGCTCCGAAGGACCCACGACGCACGAGCAGCGCGAAAGCATCTTGATGATCACGCGCAGCTCCCGCGACTTGTTGCGCCTCGTCACGAACATCCTCGACTCCGCACGCCTCGAAGCCGGTCGCCTCGAGCTACGCCGCGCCTGGACGCCTTCGGTCGAAATCCTGACGCAGGCCGTGGCCGAAGGTCGGCGCATGATCGACGATCGCCCGCTCGAAATCGAAGCCGTGCTGCAGCCCGGCCTGCCGCCGGTATACGTCGATGCCGATCGTGTGGTGCAAGCCGTGGTCGGTCTGTTCAGTCACGCCATCGACGCCATGGAAAGCGGTACGATACGCTTGGTCGCTCGCATTGCCGCGAGCCCCATTTCGCAAACACGTCAGTTGCGCGTAGACGTCGTCGATCGCGGCGCGGGCATTCGCGATGCCGACAAAGAAACGCTGTTCGAAGCCTTTCGCGAAATCCAGGAACCATCAGGTCGGCGTATCGGCGGTTTGGGCCTCGGTCTTTCGCTCGCGCGCGAGCTAGTGCGCGCCCACGGCGGCGACGTATGGTGCGAAACCGAGCCCGGACGCGGCACCACCTTTAGCGTCGCCCTACCGCTCGAAGGCGAGCCTCCAACAACCACACGCGTCGGCGGCTCCTCTTCTAAACGCTCTTGAGCGCGACCCCACAGCGCTTTCGTTGTAGATCTCAAGCCGAGGACACCATGCACGCCATCGTTCCATCATCCGTATTTCGTGGCCTTCAAGCCGCGCTGCTAGGTTTGCTCGTCGCCTGTAGCGCCGGAGCCGAAGCGGTCTCGAACAACGTCCAAATGCTCGTCACTGACCACGGCTTCGAACCCAAGGACATCACCGTTCGCATGGGCCAGCCCGTCACGCTCACCATCACCCGCAAAAACAAGGAGACTTGCGCCACGGAAATCGTGATCGACGAATACGGCATCAACACCAAGCTGCCGCTCGACAAGCCCGTGACCGTAAGCTTCACGCCCAAGAAGAGCGGCACTCTCAAGTACGGCTGTGCGATGAGCAAGATGATCGGTGGCGTAATCACCATTCAGTAACCGTCAGGCTCGCGAAGGCGCGTCAGGCAACGCGCAGCCTCAGCGATAGCGAGCGCTCCGTTACCGCACCGTGACGCTGCTTAAAAGAGCTGGGGCGACGAATCTTTCGATCCATCGCCCCAGGAGTAGCTGGCCTCTCACCAAAGGCGACCAGCGCAAGTGGAGCCTTATACGAGCGCTCCACATGTGGCACTGGCGTAAATCAGCTGAGGCTGACCTCCGGTGACAAGCCCAAAATCCAGCTCATTTCCATATGTGCCATTCCTCCCCCGGCATAAGCCGGCGCCCCTATGCGATAGGGTTCTTACGCGAGTTGCAGCCCTTGCTCGCGAGGCGTTCCAAGGTGGAAGGAGCAAGTATGCTCCTTCAACCCAGTGCGGCAGGATCCCGTCGGGATTCGGACCATTCCGGGGCAAGCACCCATCCGCCAGCACCTCATACCTTCACTATAAGGCATACAACCCGCCCTTTCCAAACAGAGAACCATCAACGAGTGTTCAGGACTGCCAAAATTGTCGCGTCCCTGTCAAAACTCGTCATGTAAGAAGCCTCAGGTTTAGAAAGCAGCTGTCGCAGATCTGAGGGTTGGCTGAGGTTCGCTTGGTATTGCAACGCACCCAAACGGTGCCAAAAGTGCGGGGGAATTGTAGGCAAGTTGCGGTTTGACTGAAGTGGCCTGAGCTTTGCTTTGCATTGAAGCTCAGGAGACACCATGCGGAAACAAGCCCACCAACAACCGAACCACGAGGAAGCGCTTTGGCGTAAAGCGGCTCGTTGTGCGCGACGCGGTGAGCATCGTAAGGCTGCACTCGCCATGCGCGAAGCCGTCGCGCTCGACCCTACCGCTGCTAACTTCTGCCGACTGGGCTCGATGCTCGATCGCGCAGGCAAGCGCAATGAATCGGTCCATGCGCTCAAGCAGTCGCTATACCTGTTCCGTCAGGCGGATCTGAACGGGCGCGCCCGCACCGTGGCACGCATGATCTTGGCACTCGATCCCCACGACCGCAGCGCAGCGCGCGCGGCCTGACCTGAACCGTAAGGTGTCAGGGCACGCTGGCGGCCGGACCGAGATCGCCCATCGCCACACGCGCACGACGCAGCGCGAGATCGTACGCACGCTGTGCGCGCGGATCGACGCGTGGATCGACGATACCCCAACGCACCATGCGCTCTAGCGCGCTCTTGTGCGTATCGAGCTTGGCGTACGTGCGCTCACTGCAACCGAAAAGCGGAAGCGCGGTATCGAGCGGTGCCGCACCGATCACGCGACTGCAGCGATCGAGCGCCAAATCGGCCGTCGCCAGTGCATCGAGCAAACGGCCACTCTGCTCGTAGGCACGGGCCAACTGGTGCGCAACAGCCGGCTCTTCGAGCAACGCTGGCTCCGCCGCGCGCAATGTGACGACCGCCAAGGCGGGGTAACCGATATCTAAGTACGCGTCGGTCAGGGCCACCAAGGCTTTGTGGTCCGCGCGATCGTGGGCGAACCTGTCTTCGAGCTTGGCGAGCTGCGCAGAGGCCCCTTCGTGGGTGATGCGCGAAGGCGTATGGGCACGCATGCCAAGCCAGGAGAGGCCGAGCAGCGCGATTAGCACCAGATTGACGCGTATCTCCACGCCGGCTCCACACGTTACTCGCTACCCGACACTCAGGCAGCGCCTCGCACGCACCAGATGAACGGTGGGGCGAAGCTGAAATGAGCATACTTTGGTGCCCTGCCGATGGGAACAGGCGTGTGAGTGAGGCCCAGCACAGAATAGCTAAACGTACACAGACAGACTGCAAACGAGCTTACAG
Organism: Polyangiales bacterium; assembly: GCA_046598735.1. Lineage (GTDB taxonomy): Bacteria > Myxococcota_A > Polyangia > Polyangiales > DASUME01 > DASUME01. The sequence goes on along the minus strand of JBKJIA010000544.1, from coordinate 6,234 downwards.
GACTAGAACTACCCGCGAGAATATCGCAATAAGAAAGCGCGCCGAACACGAAGTTGGGCGCGCCATGCTGACCAGTGCGGATACGGCGCGTTCAGCGCGCAGGCCGGATCAGCCCGCCTTTTTCTTCTTGGCCTTGGGCAACACGGCGTCCGCGAGCTCGTCTGCGCGGTCGGTGGACTCCCAGGTGAACGATTTCTCGGTGCGGCCGAAGTGACCGTAAGCGGCCGTGGGGCGGTAGATGGGGCGAAGCAGATCCAGCTCTTCGATCAACGCGCGCGGGCGGAAATCGAACAGCGCCTCGACAGCCTTCGCGATCTGCTTGTCGTCGACGACGCCCGTACCGAACGTGGTCACGTATACGCCGACGGGCTTGGCGACACCGATCGCGTAGGCGACCTGAACCTCAGCCTTACGAGCCAGCTTGGCCGCCACGATGTTCTTGGCGACGTAGCGGGCGTAGTAGCAAGCGCTGCGATCGACCTTGGACGGGTCCTTGCCGCTGAACGCGCCGCCGCCGTGACGACCCATGCCGCCGTAGGTGTCCACGATGATCTTACGACCCGTTAGACCGGCATCCGCGTAAGGTCCGCCGAGTACGAAACGACCGGTGGGGTTGATCCAGAACTTGGTCTTCTTATCGATCAGCTTGCTCGGGATGACCTTGAGCACGACGTCTTCGATGATCGCTTCTTTGAGCGTCTTGTGTTTCACGGACTCGGTGTGCTGCGAAGACACGACCACGGCATCGATGCGCGAAGGCATGCCGTCGTCGCCGTATTCGACCGTGACCTGAGTCTTGCCGTCAGGGCGCAAGAAATCGAGGGTGCCCTTCTTGCGCACGTCCGTCAGGCGCTTAGCAAGCTTGTGGGCGTAGCTGATCGGCGCGGGCATGAGCTCCGCGGTCTCGTCGCACGCGTAGCCGAACATCAGGCCTTGATCGCCTGCGCCCTGCTCTTTGTAGAGGCCGCCGCCTTCATCGACGCCCTGCGAGATGTCGGGCGATTGCTCTTCGAGGGCGAGTAGCACCGCGCACGAATCAGCGTCGAAGCCCATCTCGGAGCTCGTGTAGCCGATGTCGCGTACGGCAGCGCGCGCGATCTTGGCGTAGTTGACGACTGCCTTTGTGGTGATCTCGCCAGCGAGGATCACGTAACCCGTCTTCACCATCGTTTCGCACGCAACGCGCGAAAGGGGGTCCTGGGCCAACACCGCGTCGAGCACGGCGTCAGAGACGTTGTCGCAGACCTTGTCGGGATGACCTTCGGTCACGGATTCGGAGGTAAACAGGTAGCCGCTCATGGAGCATGCTTTTAGACGCATGAAAGCATGATGTCAAACGGGTACTGGCCTACCGACGGGCAATGCGCCCCAACGTTGAATGGTATCGAGCCGTGGCGTGCTCTCGGTCGCAGCTAAGTGGTCGACGTTGTAGTGAAGACCGCGACTCTCCCGGCGATAGGCAGCGCTCGTGATGATTAGCTCGGCGACATCGGCGATGTTGCGCAACTCAAGTAGATCACGTGTGACGAAGTGGCGAAAGTAGTACTCGCGAATCTCTTCTTTGAGCAGCGAGATGCGTCGGGATGCCCGTTGCAAGCGTCGGTCGGAACGCACGATGCCGACGTAGTTCCACATGAAGCGACGCAGCTCGTCCCAATCGTTGGTGACAACTACGGCTTCATCGCTGTGCGTAGCTGTGCCGGGATCCCAGTCGGGAGGCTCGGGTAAGGCCATGCCGCGTGACAAGCTAGTGGCGGCAACGGCGGCGCGATGTCCGTAGACCAAACCTTCGAGCAACGAGTTCGACGCGAGGCGATTGGCGCCGTGCAGACCGGTGCAGGCGACTTCGCCGACTGCCCACAAACCAGGCAAATTCGTGCGCCCGTCCAAGTCGACCACCACGCCGCCGCACATGTAATGGGCCGCGGGCACAACGGGGATAGGTTGCACAGTCAGGTCGATGCCAAGCGCTGCAACACGGGCGTGAATGTTTGGGAAACGCTCGCGCAGGTAACTCGCGGGCTTGTGCGTCATGTCGAGCCATACGCAGTCTTCGCCGGTGCGTTTCATCTCGAAATCGATGGCGCGTGCCACCACGTCGCGGGGTGCGAGGTCTTTCATCGCGTGGTGACGTTCCATGAACGCACTGCCATCCGCGAGCCGCAACACGCCGCCTTCACCACGTAAGGCTTCGCTGATCAAGAAGCTCTTGGCCTGCGGGTGATAAAGGCACGTGGGATGGAATTGGAAGAATTCCATGTTCGCGATTTCGGCCCCGGCGCGATACGCCATGGCCACGCCGTCGCCGGTCGCGATGTCGGGATTGGTCGTGTAGAGGTAGACCTTACCCGCGCCCCCTGTGGCTAAGACCGTGGCGCGCGCAATCAGCGAATGAACAAGTCCAGTGCTGGAATCGAGCGCATACACACCCGCGATGTGACGGGCGCCGCCAAATCGTGACAAGTCGATCAGATCGATCGCCATGTGGTTTTCGAGCACCTGAATGTTGGGCGAGGCGCGCACGGCGGCCATCAACGCGCGCTGCACTTCGGCGCCGGTGATGTCACCCGCGTGCACCACGCGACGTTTGCCATGGCCACCTTCGCGCGCAAGGTCGAGCGCATTGAGCGGCGGCACGCTGTCCGCTGTGCCGGGCGCCTTGCCATCGCTCTCGCTGAAGTGCACGCCCAGGTCCATCAACGCTTCGATGCGACGGGGCGCATCTTCGACCACGCGCTGCACCACGGCACGATGGGAAAGTCCGCCGCCTGTGGTCAACGTATCCGCTGCGTGCTCGCCAAAGCTGTCGTCAGGCGCAAGCACGGCTGCGATGCCGCCTTGCGCCCAGGCGGTCGCGGCATCGCCCATGCTGCGCTTGGTAGCGACGATCACACGACCGTGCTTGGCAGCTTCGAGCGCAAAGGTCAGACCGGCGATGCCGCTGCCGAGGACCAAATAGTCGCAGAAAATTCGCATGTTTTCTCAGCTTATGGGGCTTGGCAGCAAGCGGGAGGAAGGCTCAGGAATGTACCGTGCGGAGCGCTTGTTGACGAGGACGTGCCCTGTTCCGCGCCACACCACCCCGTCGACTACTGGCAAAGATCGCCCCCTACCCTTAGGATCGGCACTTGATGTTTGCGCGTCGACCCATGCTGTTATGGCTCTTGCTCGCAGTCCTGGCGCTGAGCACAGCGCCCGACATGGCGCGTGCTGAGATCTATGAGCACACGGACGCGAGCGGCGTCACGCACTACACGAACGCTCCGGCGCGCGGCGGCAAAGGCTGGAAACGCATCGACTTTGGGGGCCGCACGTCGCGTGTCTACAAGACGCCAGCGAGCATGCGTGACCGCTCGCCCGATCGCTACGTTCGCTACGACAGCTATCTGCAAGAGGCCGCGCGTTTGTATCAGCTGCCGCTCGCGTTCTTGCGCGCCGTCGTGCACATCGAGAGCGACTTTGATCCGAACGTCGTGTCTGTAGACGGGGCCATGGGCCTGATGCAGCTGATGCCGTTCACGGCGCAGCGCATGGGTGTGACCCATCCTTACGACCCGCGACAGAACATCATGGGCGGTGCGCGCTTCCTCAGAATCCTCGCCAATCAGTGGCAAGGCGATCTCGTGCTGACGGTGGCGAGCTACAACGCCGGCGCCGGCGCAGTCGAACGTTATCGTGGCGTGCCGCCGTACATGGAGACGCGTCGCTACGTGAATCGCGTCATCGACCGGTACTACAGCTATCGCGCAGGCGGCGTCCCGAAGTACTGAGGGGCGCGGATCGAGATGCGCGATGCCTTAGGTCCGCTCCTGCTCCAGCCAGTGCCTGACTTCTTCGCGCAGGGTATTGCTGTCGAGATCGCTGGCTGTCTTCAGAGTCTCGAGCGCCCGTTGCGCCCACGGCTTTGCGTCGCCGCCATCACGCTTGTTCAAGGTTGCTCTTAGATAATATGCGCTGGCCGCGGCGAGCGGTGAGCTGCTGGGATCGCGGTCCAGGATCTCGAGGGCGCCATCGTCCAGCTTGCGAGCCTCCGCGTACCTGTGCTCTCGGTATGCAAGCTCGGCGAGCGATGCCATGTTCGACGCATAGTAGGGGTGCTGCTTGCCCACGAGCGTTGCATATCCCGCCTCTGCCTCGCGCAGCCATTTGCCCGCGGTGGCGAGGTTGCCGTGCGCGAGAGTCACCCTGCCGCAGGTATACTTCGTCTCGATCGCGTGGAGCGTGCCGATCGAACCTGACTTGGCGAAAGCCGCGAATGCTGCCTCGAACTTCGGCAGAGCTGCTTCATAGTGACCGCGGGCAAGATCTATCTTTGCGAGGTGTGCGTGGAGGATCGCCGCCATCACGTTGTCCTCGCCGAGCGACGCGAGGATGACCTTCAACGCATGCTGTGCAGCAACCTCCGCCTCGTCGATGCGCCCCTTGTCGAGCAGCACAGAGCTGAGATTGTAGGTCGCTTTGCCCACAGAAGCGTGATTCTCGCCAACGGTTTGGATGTGAACCTTCACCGCGCGCTCATAGAAATCCACCGCGGCATCGAGGTCGCCTGCATACCAGGACGCTACGCCGAAGGAATTGAGTACGGCTGCGACGGTAGGGTGGTACTCGCCAAACCTCGTCACGAAGACGTCGAGTGCCGCGCGCAGTTGCACCCGCGCCTCTTCATATTTGCCGGTCTCAATCAACGGGCTGCTTAGGGCGAAGCGACTTTCGGCGAGCTTCAGTGCTCCATCCTCTCCCTTGCTGGCATAGAATGAAATCGCCTGTTGAAGCAGCCGGATCGCAGAGGGATAGTCGCTCTTGCGCTGGTAGAGAACGCCCATGCTGAGCGCGTATTCCGCGCGCAGATCCCCGCCTTCGGACAGCGCGGAAAGCCCGAGCTCCGCGCTGAAAGCCGCATCCTCGGCGCGGTCGAGGCTCAAGAGTCCCTTGGCGAAGATGTCTATCAGCACGAGGAAACCTCGGGTCTCGAGACGTCTTGCCGAGGACGTATGAGCCGAGCGCAACGACTGCCTGATCAGAGTGATCGCTCGCGGATAGCCACCCAAATGGTACTGCGCTTTGGACTGAAACAGCAGGGCGGTGGCAGTGAGAGGGCGATAGCCTGAGCTTTCGCCATCGCGCTCAGCCTGCACGGCGGCCTCATTGGCTTCCTTGAAGCGACCACTGTACAGCATGCTCTCTGCAGTGTCGGCGGCGCGAAAACCATGGTCCACGAGTTGCCGCTTGCGGGGGTCTCCGGGCAGCGGCGGCACATCATTGATGAATGCCGCTTGAGAACAGTCAGCCACCGAGGCTAGGCGCGCCAACGCTTCCACGGTCGAGCGGACCTGGTTGCTATCGGTTTCCTTCGGCAACGACGCAACCAGTGCTCCGACCTGCTCCCGCTTACGCGTCAAGCAGCTCATTCTGTGATCGAACAGGGGGGCCGACTGCGTGAAGCGAACGTGGGTGTCATCGCAGGTCGCCACGTAACTCTGCGCCCACGACTTATCGAAGGCAGTCAACAACGGATCGAGCGTGGCGAACGCAAGCGGGAACGCGCCTCCCTTCTGCTCTAAGGCCTTGCGGGTCTCGCTGCGCGTGCCCTGTTGCCAAGCGCTCACCGCGGCGCCCTTTCTACACACTTCTGCGGGTTCTTCGCGCGTGGTCAGCCAGGTCAGGCCGAGGGCGGCGGTGGCAATCGCGATGCCGACTGAGGCGCGCGCGAGCACGGTCTTACGGTCTCGGCGCAGGTCCGATAGGAGCGCATCCATGTCGGGATAGCGCGCAGCGGGTGAGGATCGCAGCCCGCGCGCCAGGATCTTACGCAGCCAGCTCGGCAGCGGGTCGCGATCAACGGAAGATTGGGACTGTCCCTCGAGGGCCTGATTCGAAGGGGAGGCCACTGCTCGATGGACCATCTCCCGCATCGCGAGACAGAAGCTGTATTGGTCCGAGCGGGCGTCGAGCTCTGTCGCCAAGCGTTGTTCTGGCGACATGTAACGGGGCGTTCCGGCGACTACGCCAGCAGCCGTCAGCTGCGCACCGGCCTGGCTCGAATGCCAGCTTCCTCCAGAGTCCGGCCCCTGTGGCGCCTTGCTCGTGCGCGCTGGTGGAGGCGCGCTCACGGACATATCCTGACCTCGCACTAGACCGAAATCGATGACGCGCACGCGGCCGTCGCTGGCCACCATCATGTTTTGTGGCTTGAAGTCGCGATGCAGAAGTTTGGCGCGATGTGCCGCGGCGAGC
>JBKJIA010000333.1:0-10801 GCA_046598735.1 Polyangiales bacterium | reverse complement strand
TTACGGTTCCAAGCGGCACTCACTACGCGCTTGCGGAGCAACCCGAGTTCGTGAATCTGCGTATCGACAAGTTCTTTGCCGAGCATAGCGACCTGCAGACCGCACCACGCGTCACGTGAGCGCCCGCCATGATTCTGGTGCTCGACAATCACGACTCGTTTACGTTCAACCTGGTTCAAGGGCTGGGAGCGCTTGGCGCAGAGCTTCAGGTGTTTGCAAGCGATGCGATCTCGGTGGCCACAATCCAGACGCTTGCGCCGGACGCGATCGTGATATCGCCCGGGCCCGGCAAACCATGCGATGCGGGCATCAGCGCGGACGTCGTACGCGAGCTTGGCGCTCGTATGCCTATGCTCGGCGTATGTCTGGGCCATCAGGTGATTTGCGAAGTGTTGGGCGCTCGGATCGAGCACGCCGTCCAGTTGGTTCACGGTCGCACGTCGCGCATTCGCCACGATGGTCGCGAGTTGTTTCAGGGCTTGCCCAATCCGCTCGTAGCTGCGCGCTACCATTCGCTGGCCGTGAATGTGGACTCCTTGCCCGCGTGCTTGGAGGCGTGTGCGTTTTCGGAGCAAGGCGAGCTGATGGCCGTGCGCCATCGTAGTTGGCCCCTGCTCGGAGTGCAGTTTCATCCGGAGTCATTTCTTACCGAAGAGGGACCGCGCTTGCTTCACAACTTCTTACGGTTTGTCAGCGCGCGTTCCTGTCGGGCGGACGGTGTGACCTATGTCTGATGCGGGCGACCTGAGTATTGGCGCTACCGACCAGCTCGGTCTGATCATGAAACGTAAACGAGTGGAGGTGGCGCGCAGGCAACGCTTCGCGCAGTTCTACGCACGTTGCGCTGCAGCGGCCAAAGCCGTGCCCGCGCCCGAGGAGCTCGCTCGCGCATTGCGCAGGCCAGCGGGCGTGCAGCCACGCGTGATCGCCGAAATCAAGCTCCGCAGCCCCAGCGCCGGTGAGATTCGCGCGCGAAAGGGCGGGGAGATCCCCGGCATCGCGCGAGGTTACGCTGCGGCCGGTGCCGCTGCAGTTAGCGTATTGTGCGACGGTCCGGGATTTGGTGGCAGCGCGCTCGATCTGCGCCGCGTCGCGCGTTGCATTCCAAATCCCGTCTTGTTCAAAGAGTTCGTGATCGATCCGTTGCAGATCGATTTGGCGCGCGCCGTTGGCGCATCGTACGTGTTGCTGCTCGTGCGCGTGCTTGACGACCACACCCTGCAACATCTGATCGACTCCGTACGTGCGCGTGGCCTAGAGCCAGTGGTGGAAGCGGCGGACGCCCAGGAGCTATCGCGCGCTTTGCTTACGACCGCCACGGTCATCGGTATCAACGCGCGCGACCTGCGCAGCTTTTCGGTCGATGCGAATCACGCGTCCGCGCTCGTCAATCGGATTCCGTCCGATCGAGTGGCGGTGTTCATGAGCGGCGTGCGCAGCGCGGATGATTTCGCGCGTGTTGCCCAGACGCGCGCCGACGCTGTGTTGATCGGCGAAGGGCTCATGCGCTCGCAAGACCCAGGGGCGCAGCTCGCGGCTTGGCTCGCCACGTAATCTCGGAATCGGGCGTGTTTCTATGATTCGGGCTACAGTCGCCCGGTGGAGACCGTACTCGTCACAGGCGCTGCGGGCACTGTTGGCAACTACGTCGTGGGCCTGGCAGAGGCGGCCGGCTACGCGGTGGTTGCATGCGATGTGAATGCTCGGGGTTTGCGTCAGCCCACGCGCGGTCGCATCGTCCTAGGCGACCTGCTGGACCCTCAGGTTCGCGCGCGAGCGCTTGAGGGAGTCGATCACGTAGTCCATACGGCGGCGTTGCTGGACGCGACTGCCGATACCGAAGCCCTTGGTCGCGTCAATACCGAGCTTGTGCGCTTACTGTTCGAAGATGCAGCGCGGCTGGGTCTTGCGCGATTTGTGCACATGTCGACGTGCATGCTCTACGCCGCTCACCAAACACAGCCTTTGACCGAAGATGCAGAGACGGCGGCCCGCGGACCCCATGGTCTATCGAAGCTCGGTGCCGAAGCGTTCTTGCGCGGTCGCGGCCGCGGCGATGGCCCCGCCTGGACGATCTTGCGCGCGGCTCCCATCTACGGCCGACGCGGACGTCATTTTGCCGCGAGCTTGCTCGTGATAGGCCCCTTACTGCGTATGATTTCGCCGATCGTTCCGCGCGTAAGCGGGGGGCCTCGTCACACCTTTGTGCACGCAGAAGACGTGGCCCGCGCGCTGCTTTTCGCCTTACGCGAGCCTCGCACCCAGTACGGCATCTACAACGTGGCCGACGAGGACGCGATTTCGCTCGGCGATCGCATCGCCCTCACGTTCGATGCTTATGGTCTACGTAGCCTGCGTGCGGGCGAGCTTCCGGGCTGGTTACTCGCGCTGTCGGGTCGCGGCGCTCGGCAGCCAGGCGCGGTAGCGGCGATTGATGCAACCGTGCTCGCCATGTGGAAGGCCGTCGTGCTGCGCCATGGTCTCAAGCCTGCGCTGCGGCCTCGCCTTGATCGCGAAGCCATCACGTTGCTCGACGATGACCTGGTGATCGATTCATCGCGGCTGCGTGCGCTGGGCTTTCGGCCCAAGGCGCCGCGCTTTGCCGAGGGCTGGGCCAGCGTTCTACGTTGGTACCAGGCGGAGGGCTGGGTCCCGCGTTACTGAGTTGGGCGACTCTTGTCACCGCGCATCTTGGGAATGCGCACTTGGAACTGCGCTCCTTCCCCCGGTGGGCTTACCACGCTGACTTCGCCGCCGTGGGCGCGCACGATCTGATCGACGAGCGCAAGGCCGAGACCCACACCGTGCGGTCGCTTCGAATAGAACATATCGAACAAGTGACCACGCGCGGATTCGGGCACGCCCGGACCATCGTCTGCAATCGTCCAAAAGGCATAGCCTTTGTCATCATCGCGAATGGCGATGCGAACCTCACTATTGGGCGGCGTGTGCGCGAGCGCGTTATTGAGGAGATTCCAGATCACCTGACGGATTTGATCGCTGTCGATCCAAGCCATCACCTGTGTTTGTGAGTGGCTGACCTGAATCCGTACAGTGGGGGCTCGCGCATCCCGTTGGGCCACCTGCACGACTTCGTTGGTGAGCATCACAAGGTCCGTTCTCATGCGCAAGGGGTCGGGTGGCCTGCCGACTTGAAGCATGGTGCTGACGAGCCCGTTGAGTCGATCGACCTCGCGCAACACGATCCCGAGTAAGTGGCGTTCCTCCGCGTCGAGCGCCTTGGATTCGCGCACTAGCTGCACGGACCCTGAGATCGAGCCGAGTGGATTGCGAATCTCATGGGCCAGCGCCGCCGAAAGTCGACCAAGCGAAGCCAGACGTTCAGCGCGCTCTGCGGTTCGCTTCAACTCCGTAAGCTCCGTCAGGTCTTGAAACAGAAAGAGCTCGCCTGTGATCTGAGTGTTGGCGTTGACGAGCTGAGTCTTGGAAAAGCCGATCGGGAAGGTAGATCCGTCGGGCCTGCGCGCATTGCCTTCGGCGCGCGGCGCACCCTGCGAGAGCACCGCATGATCCACGAAGAAATCATCGAGGCTTCGTCCCAACATCGATCCCGAACGTGCGCGAAAGATCTCGAGCGCCGCCGGGTTGACCGTGCGGATCACCTGCCGACTGTCCGTGGTGATGAGGCCGCTCGATAGAGAGCGAATGATGTCTTCGTTGAGGCGGGCAAGCTCCGCGGCCTGGGCGGACGCTTCGCGCAAGCGACCGCCCGCCAAACGCAAACGACCCGCCAGGCTCGTGGCGAGAAAAGCCACCAGCAATAGACCAAGGATGTTGACGAGGATCGCGAACGTCGCGTCGATCGGGCTGAGTAAATATCGCGCAGCCGGCTGATCGGGCGGATGCGCGAGCCAACCGTTGGCGAGCGAAAGCGCCGTAATCACGTACAGGATGAGCGATGCGACGGTGGCCACTTGCGCGGCGCGCTGGCCCACCACGATCGCTGCCAAGAGGACGGTCGCTCCGTAGAGGAACGTGAAGCCGCTGGTGGCGCCGCCAGCCACGTACATCAAGCCAGTCGTGAGGCCGAGATCCCAGCCCACCTGAATGACAGCGAAGCGATTCAGGCGCGTGGCGCGTGGCAGCCACAGCGCGAAAGCGAGCGAGGCAGAATAGGTGCACAGAATCAGCGACAACAAAAAGCGCGGCGTAAAGCTGTTGGCTCCGCGCTCCGTGTCGAGCGCGAGCAGCAGCGTCCCACCGAGCAGCAGACTCGCTACGACCAAGCGGCCGCCCATCAGCCACGAGAGGCGCCGTTTCAGCTCGTGCTGATCCTCGGCCAGTTCGGGCGCGGGACCTAGTCCAAGCATGGGTGCTCGCGGTCAGTGCCCGCCGACGGCGCCGGCGATGCTGAAGATGGGCATGTACATGGCTATCATGAGGAAGCCCACGATGCCGCCGATCAGCACCATCATGATGGGCTCAAGCATCGCGGTCATGGCGCCGACGGCAACGTCCACTTCTTCTTCGTAGAAATCTGCGATCTTATTGAGCATCTGATCGAGTGCACCGGTCTGCTCGCCGACGCTTATCATCTGCACCACCATAGCCGGGAAAACCTTGGTTTCCGCGAGCGGGTCGCCCATGGTGCGGCCTTCGCGGATCTTGTCGGCACAGAACCGGATTGCGCGCTCGATGATTACGTTGCCAGATGCCTTCGATACGACTTCGAGGGCATCCAGGATCGGCACGCCTGAAGAGAGTAAGGTGCCCAAGGTGCGGGTGAAGCGAGCCACGGCGATCTTACGCATCACGTCGCCGATGACCGGCGCCACCAACATCGCCTTGTGCCAGAACGGCATGGTCTTCGGATTGTTGTACGACCACTTTAAGCCGAAGAAGATCGCAACCAAGCTGCCTGCAATGATCGGGAACAGCGAGACGAAATTGTTCGAGATGGCGATTACGAAGACCGTGATTCCGGGCAGCTCGCCGCCCATGTCTTTGAACATGGTCTCGAAGGTGGGTACGACCCAACCCAAGAGCACGCCCGTGACCAACCCGGCGATGGCGAGCGAAGTGAGGGGATAGGTCAGCGCGCCCTTGACCTGACGGGTGAGCTTGACGCGCTTCTCGATGTACTGCGCCAAGCGGTTGAGGATGGTATCGAGAATACCGCCCATCTCGCCGGCGTGGATCAAGCTGCAGAAGAGCGTGTCGAACACCTTGGGGTGCTTCGACAGGGCATCGGAGAAGGTCGCACCCTGTTCGACAAGCGCCTTGACCTCTTTCAGGATCTGATTGAGCTTTGGGTTTTCGCCCTGCGCCGACAGGATCTCGAGGCACTGCACGAGCGGCAGACCGGCATCGATCATCGTCGCGAACTGACGAATGAAGATAACGATCTCTTTTTCGCTGACACCGCCGCCACCGCCGAAGTTCGGCAGCTTGAACCCGCCGCCCTTCTTCTTGACCTTGACGGGGTTGAGGTTCTGCGAGCGCAGCTTGCCCTGCACGGCTTCCGCCGAGTCAGCTTCCATCACGCCCGATTTGGTTTCACCACTTCGGGCGCGTGCTTCCCAGACCCACTCAGCCATGTCGTCCGCCCCAAGGACCGATGCCCATTCCGAATGCTAACAGAGCGGAGGGCGCCACCACAAATACGGCGTTTGCCGGCGCTTTTGTAGACGCGTGCCTAAGATTATTAATGGGCCGGCCTCACGGACCGATTTTGCACATCGATCATGCTCTGCAGCTCGGACGGATCGGGTGCGCGCGCGATGGCGTCCTCCGCCGAAATCTGTCGTTTGGTGTAGGCGGCGAACAGCGATTGATTCATTGTGTGCATGCCGCTCGCGCCCTGGCCCGTCTGCATGATCGAGTAGATCTGATGGATCTTATCCTCGCGTATCAGGTTACGGATCGCGGCGTTAGGTACCATGATCTCCGTGATCAGCGCGCGCCCCGGCGCGTCCGAACGCGGCACTAAGTTCTGCGTGATCACGGCCTGCAGCGTGAACGAAAGCTGTGCGCGGATCTGCGACTGTTGGTGAGGTGAGAACACGTCGATGATGCGGTTGATCGCTTGTACCGCGGTGTTGGTGTGGAGCGTCGCGAAGACTAAGTGACCCGTTTCAGCGATGGTCATCGCAGCTTCGATGGTCTCCAAATCGCGAAGCTCGCCCACGAGCACGATGTCAGGATCCTGGCGCAATACGTATTTGAGCGCGTCTTTGAACGTGAACGTGTCGGACCCGACCTCGCGCTGATTGACCAAACATTGCTTGTGCGGATGCAAGTACTCGATCGGATCTTCGATAGTAAGGATGTGCTGACGCGTCTCCGAATTGATCTTGTCGATGATCGAGGCAAGCGTGGTGGATTTGCCGGAACCAGTCGGCCCAGTCACGAGCACGAGGCCGCGTTCCGTGTTGGCGATGTCGGCGATGATCGGCGGCAAGCCGAGCTCTTCAAACGTAAGGATCTTGAACGGAATCGCGCGGAATGCGCCTGCGATGGCGCCGCGCTGCATGAAGATGTTGGCGCGAAAGCGAGCCAGGTTCTTCACGCCGAACGACAGATCGAGTTCGTTCTTCTTTTCGAAGATGATCTTCTGTTCTTCGGTCAGTACCGAGTAACAGATCTGTTTGGTCTCGATAGGCGATAGGGGCGCAACCTTGAGTGGCACCAGCGATCCGTCGATGCGCAACTGCGGCGGTGAGCCCGTGGTGATGTGCAAATCAGACGAGCCCTTCTCGATCATGACTCGCAGGAGTTGGTGCAGGGTAATGCGAGGTGCCTCGCCGCTCGGTTGCATAGCCGAGAATGCTACCTGTTCTTCCCAAAGATTCGGGCGTAAAAAACCAGTCTTACTTCGGCCCTACAAGTCCACCTTGGTCCAGCGGCCGCGGTTCATCCAATCGCGATTGAGGGCGCGCGCGACAGTGCGAGCTGCGGACCAAGCAGCGATGAACGAGCCCTCTAGCCCCAAGCCGGGCACCACTTGCTCGCTGCACAAAAGCAGGCGTTTGATCTGGGTTCGCACGGGGAGTGCACAGGTGCCGTGTAGTCGCGTACGCGCGAATGCGTACACCGTCGGCATGGACTCGGGACCTCGATTCCAATCGTCCATCGAAGGCAGCTCGATGTTTTGAGCGGCGTCGTAAATACCGCGTCCGTCGTGCGGCGAATCGATGTAGCGGATGTGGGGGCGCAAAAACGGCGAGATGCGCTCGAGCCGCTTGAGCACCCGCTCACGTTGCGTTGCCAGTTGTTCGAGCTGCGCTTCTTGCGGCAATACGTCGAGCAGCGCCTCTGCGGTCAGCACCGCGAGCTCGGGCGTGCGACGCTCGATCTGAAGGTTCAGAGATAGCGCCGGCTCGTTTGCTTCGGAGCGGTCCGCAAGGACGAGGACGTTACGCCCCAGACCCTCAGGGATGGCATCGGGATGAGCCACCACGTTCAGCGTGTACCGTAAGAAGCGCGGCTTGGGTGTGCCGAGCTCGTCCAGCATGGAATCGAGGCCGCTGCGATCACTCAACAGACGCCCGATCTTACTTATTGGCAGTCCGTTCAACACGAAGTGACAGCCGATCTCTTCGTCGCTGGGCGAGAGCCGTACGAATTCAACGCCGCCGCGGCGCACGCGAATGTGCTCGACGCGATCAGCGAAGCGAACCTCACCATTGTGGGTGCGAATGCTCTGCAGCAACAGCTCGAAAAGACCAGCGTATCCGCCTTCGTCGAGTACGGCGCCGCGTAGCGCGCCACCAAACAACCGTAAGAGTCGTTGCGGATTGCCTTCGCCCAAGCGGCTGCCATCGGCAAACGCCAGCGTCGCGTCGACGATCTGGCGCAGCGGATGTTCGTCCGGCAAATCGCTCAACGGCGATGGCCCCTGATCTTCGCGGCCGAACGGCTGATGCGCGCTTGCACGCGTGAAAGCGCGTCGTTCCAAAAACGTCGAAGGCGGCCACATCAGGTCGCGTTCAACGAGTCGATCGATGCTGTCCCAGGCGCGCGTGCCTGCACGTAAAAAGTCATCCGCGGCTCGTCGCACGGCAGGGAACTCGCGCTCGATTTCGCGCGCCACACGCTCAGGATCGGCCGAGAAGTCGATGCGATGTCGCGGCAAAATTGCCTGAAATGCGGGCGAAAGTGGCGTGATACGACGCCTGAGCAACGGCTTGAGCGCGAGCTCCGAGAACACGCGCGTCACCGCCGGGGACTCTGCACCCGTCAGCGTAAACGGCGCGCGCGGCACGGTGATGCCCTGGATATCGTAGCCAGGCAGCGGTTGGCCTTGCGCCACGAGCAGCACGCGAAAGCCCCGTTTGGCGAGCAAACCTCCCGCCACGAGCGTCGGCAAACCAAGCCCCAGCAATACGGCGTCGTAAAAGTTCTTGGTCACTTGCGGCTCAAATCAGCGGGGGCCAGCAGAACATACCTTGGGTCATGTTCGTGGTACCGGTGTAGCGCGGGCCTTCGTGACTGAGCACGATGTGTCCGTGAGCGATGGCATCGACGACGGCCGGCAGCAGGCGATGCTCTGCGGCTTGAATGCGCGCGTGAAGCGTCGCCGCATTATCGTTCGGTAGAACTGGCACAGCGGCCTGCGCAAGAATCGGCCCGCTATCGACGCCGGCATCGACCAAGTGCACGGTGCAGCCACTCAGGCTAACGCGCTTGGCGATGGCCTGCGCTGGCCCGTCCATGCCTGGAAACGCCGGCAGGAGGGCAGGGTGCACGTTGACGATGCGACCGGCAAAGGTCTGCAACATGGCGCTGTCGAGGATCCGCATGAAGCCGGCGAGCACGATCAGTTCTGGTTCGTAAGCTGCGACGGCGCGCGCAAGCGCAGCATCCCAGCTCGCCCGGTCGGGATAGTCAGCAGGCTTGACCACTTGCGTGGCGATCCCGCGGCCCCTGGCGAGCTCAAGCGCGTGCGCTGACTCGCGATCCGCCAGCACCGCAACGACGCTAACGGCGCAACGTCCGGCGTCGATGGCTGCGAGTAGCGAGTGCAGATTGGAGCCCTTGCCAGAAACCAACACCACCAACTTCATGGCGTGACCTTCAACCGAGCCGTACGCGTGGCCCGTCTCCAGCCACGACCGCGCGGCCGATGCGCTGCACGCGTTCGCCGCTGTCTTCGACTGCGCGCGTCACGGCTTCCACATCGTGCTCGGCCACGGTCATCACGAGGCCGATGCCCATGTTGAACGTGCGATACATTTCGGCGTCAGTGGTGCCGCCGAGGCGCTGAATCAGGTCGAACACCGGTGGACGCTTCCAGCTGCCGGTCTCGATCTCGAGCGCGATATCCTTGGGCAGCACACGCGGCAGATTCTCAGGCAGACCGCCACCGGTGATGTGACAGAACGAATGGATGTCGCCTGCCGCGAGCGCTGCTTGCGCAGCTTTTACGTAGATGCGCGTGGGACGCAGCAGTGCGGCATGGAGCGGCTCACCAAGCTCAGGCACGATTTCATCGAGCGAGTACCCGCCGCGCTCGAGCAGTGCCTTACGGGCGAGAGAGTAACCGTTCGAGTGCAGACCCGACGACGACACGCCGAGCACCACGTCGCCCGCCTTCGTCCGCGTGCCATCGATGATTTTGGACTTTTCGACCACGCCCACCGCAAAGCCGGCCAGGTCGTACTCGCCTGCGGCGTAAAAACCGGGCAGCTCCGCGGTCTCGCCGCCCAGGAGCGCGCAACCTGCTTGTCGACAGCCTTCGGCGATGCCTTCGATGACTTTGACGCCCGTTTCGACGTCGAGTTTGCCCGTGGCGAAGTAGTCGAGGAAGAACAGCGGTCGCGCGCCGCAGGTCACGACATCGTTCACGCACATCGCCACGAGATCGATGCCGACCGTGTCGTGTCGATCGGCCATAAACGCGACCTTTAGCTTGGTGCCCACGCCATCGGTCCCCGACACGAGCACCGGCTCCTGCATGCCCTGCGGTAACCCGCACAGTCCGGCGAAACCGCCGATGCCACCAAGTTGCTCGGCGATGCGCGTGCGCTCCGCGAACGGCTTGATGCGACGAATGAGCTCGTCTCCTGCATCGATATCCACGCCTGCGTCACGGTACGAAAGGCCACTCATCGCGCGCACCCTATTTCACCCGCTGCACGCGGTCAAACGCTGGTTTGAAGGCTACGCAGGCGCGCTTCAGTATGGACTGGTGCTCACGAAGCCTGCGCCCCGCTTGGTCTTCTTCGCGCTCGTCGTGTTGCTCGCAGGCGCACTGCTGCGCGATTCTGCGGCGCGCTTGGCTTTGTTGGTTCGGGCCGTTTTTTCAGCGCGCGTCGCCGCGACTCGAGGCCGTGACGGGGCAGATGACGCTTCTTGGTGGGCTACCGCGGCATGCGGCGTAAGTGCAGCCTTAGCTGTCTCAGGTTGCGGAGCGACTTCTGGCGCGAGTGCCACTGGCATAGGCGCCACGGGAGCCGCAAGCGGCGCGGCTTGTTGTGCCTGCTGCTCCGCCTGAGGTAGTGGCGCATCGATAGGTTCGTCTTCCGGCGGTGGGAGCGCTACGTCCCGCGCGGGCTCAACAGCATCCACGGACGCGGGCCCTGTTTTGCCTTCGCGGTCGACCCCTCTCGTCAGCAAGAACGCGAATGTGGCTGCGGCGACAAACACTCCGATCGTGATCCACACACCGCGCAAGGATTTCTTCGGCAGCGCGAGAGCGAGATCGTCGCCGTCGTGGGTGCGCATGCCGCTGTAATCGAGCTGAGGCGTGCGCGGCGGGCGGGGCACCACGACTGCGATGGGGATGGCATCGGTTTCGCCGTTGCCGCGCGATACATACGGTTGCTCGGAAAGCACCGGC